>VGRU01000250.1 GCA_016875255.1 Deltaproteobacteria bacterium | reverse complement strand
TTGCACGTAACCGTAACCATCATCGAAACGCCTGCCTGCGCGAAGCCGCTTCGGCGAAGGCAGGGGCTTCGTAACCGTAGCCACAACCTAAACACTCGGAATAATTTCTTCATTCGTAGATGCCCTTTGGGCATGATGAATTACCAAGAGCGGGGAGCATTGTGATTGAGGATTCCATCAAAGAGAAGTTGAAGCGGGAGATCATCGGGATCATGCTGATCGCCATCGCCGTCTTCCTCTTCCTCTGCCTGATCTCTTACGATCCGGCAGATCCATCCCTCTTCTCTTATTCCTCTCAAAAAACAAAAGCGGTCAGCAACTGGATGGGCATTGTCGGGGCCTATGTCTCGGGCCTTCTCTTTCAGGGATTCGGGTTTCCTTCCTTTCTCATCCCCTTCGTCCTCGGCCTCTATGCCATCGGCTTTGTCCTTCGCTGGGAGTGGAAGTATCCGCTCATTAAATTGGCGGGCTGGGCCATCATCCTCCTGACCACTTCATCCCTCTTCAGTTTGTGGATGAAACCCCTCCGGATTTATACACAGGGCCTCCTGGTGGGTGGGTTTTTAGGGGAAATCCTTTCCAGAAATCTGGTTCGATATTTCAACCTTCCAGGAACCACCATTATTTTTATCGCCATTTTAATCCTCGGTTTTGTTTTGGGCACAGGGATCTCCTTTATCGGCGTCCTCCGACATCTGGCCGGCGGAATCGCCAAACTCATCGAAAAGATCAGCACGATGAAGATGGTCAGAAGGGAGCAGACCGAGAGGGCAAAGAAGTTGGTGAAGCGGAAGCAGGAGAAAGGCGAGGTCAAAGGGGAAACGAAGGAGGCTCCTCCGGTCGTGGTCGTTGACAGGGCAACGCCTTCAAAGAAACGGGAGGAGATCATCGAACAGGAAGCCTTTGATTTTGGCGACCCCAGGAAGGAGTATCAACTCCCTCCCACCTCCCTTCTTGAAGCTGAGACAGAGAAGAGACAGAAGATCGACCGGGACAGCCTGGTGATGAATTCCCGCATCCTGGAGAAAAAGCTTCTGGATTATGGGGTTGAGGGGCGGGTCGTGGAAGTGAGGCCCGGCCCCGTCATCACGGTCTATGAGTTTGAGCCGGCTCCCGGAGTGAAAGTCAGCCGGATTGTCAATTTAGCGGATGATCTGGCGCTGGCCCTGAGTGCGGTGACGATCCGGATTGTGGCCCCCATTCCCGGGAAATCGGTGGTCGGGATCGAAGTCCCCAATGCTGTCAGAGAAACGGTTTATCTGAAGGAGATCATCGATTCCGATCCGTTCAGGAACTCGAAATCGAAGCTCTCCTTTGGAATCGGAAAAGATATTTCAGGAGGACCCTTTGTCTTTGATCTGGCCAGGATGCCCCACCTCCTGGTGGCCGGATCAACGGGGTCGGGGAAGAGTGTCTCGGTCAATGCAATGATCAGCAGCATCCTCTTCAAAGCCACTCCGGAGGAAGTCCGGTTCCTCATGATCGATCCCAAGATGCTGGAGCTCTCCGATTACGAGGGCATTCCTCACCTCCTTCTCCCTGTCGTCACCAATCCCAAGAAGGCGGCCGTTGCCCTCAAGTGGCTGGTCGATGAGATGGAGCGGAGGTACACGATCCTGGCGGAGAAGGCGGTCAGAAATATCGAACATTATCATCAGAAGATGGATAAGGAATTGAAGGAGAAGGGGAGGGTCTATAAACGAAAAGGGGATACTCTGGAGGGGGATGAAAATAAGACGGAAGAAAGAATGGAGAAGATTCCCTATATCGTCGTGGTGATCGATGAGCTGGCTGACCTGATGATGATTTCATCGAAAGAGGTGGAGGAGTCGATCACCCGACTTGCCCAGATGGCAAGGGCGGTCGGCATCCATCTCATTTTGGCCACGCAAAGGCCTTCGGTTGATGTGCTCACCGGCCTCATCAAGGCCAATTTCCCCGCACGGATCTCTTTCCAGGTCACTTCGAAGGTCGATTCGAGGACGATTCTGGACACCATCGGTGCGGAACATCTTCTCGGGTCAGGGGATATGCTCTTTCTTCCCCCGGGCAGCGCAAAATTGATACGCATCCACGGCGCCTTCATCTCCAGCTCGGAGACCAAACGGGTCGTCGAGTTTCTGAAACAACAGGGGAAACCTAACTATGAAACATCGATCCTCACGGAAGTGAAGAAAGAAAAAGGGACAACAGGTGAGGATGATGAATATGATGAGAAGTATGACGAAGCCCTTGCTTTTGTGGCCGAGACCGGCCAGGCTTCGATCTCCCTGATCCAGAGACGGTTTCGAATCGGTTATAACCGGGCGGCCCGCATCATCGAAAAGATGGAAGAAGAAGGGGTCGTGGGCCCCTCAGACGGAGTCAAACCAAGGGAAGTGCTGGTGAAAAAGATTGAACCTTAGCAGGTTGCTGAAAAATAGCCATCTACTGCGTTTCCCTCATCCTTCGTCGTTGCGGCGTACCGCCAAGTACGCCTCACTCCTCAGGAGTGAGGGAGCCTTGCATTTGGCCCTTTTTGAGCAACCTGGATAGGTGATTTTTTCATGTTAAGGTGTTAGTAACACGTTAACTCTCTGACCAGTGTCCCAATGGAATATGTTAATAGATTAATATGGTGCAATGAACCTTAAGGAGGATGGCGTGAGAAAATTTTCTCTTCTGGACGCAATTGATGTAAATGTGACTGACAATAGACAGGTCATTCCTGCGAAAGCAGGAATCCAGCTTTTCAGAACCTTTCTGGACTCCCGCTGGAGTTTACCCCGTGCTTTGACACGGGGCGGGAGTGACAGAGTGGCGGCATTCATCGTCTTTCCCTTTTTTCTTTTTTTTATTTTTCTAAACTCTGTCGCCATAGGAATGACAGCCCAGACCGTCCTGACGGAGATTCAGAATCAATATGAAAAGACGGCTGATTTTGAGGCCAATTTTGCCCAGGAATATATCGGGAAGGTGATGCGGCAGTCGCAGAAAGGGGAGGGGAAGGTCTTTTTTAAGAAGAAGGGGATGATGCGCTGGGACTATCGCGTTCCAAATCAGAAAATCATCTCGGACGGGCAGACCCTCTGGTTCTATCAGCCCGAGGAGAATCAGGTTTTAATCTCCCCTGCGGACAAGATGATCAAAGAGTTCGGATTTTTAGTCGGGGAGGGAGACCTGAGACGGGATTTCAATCTGATCCATATCAACCACTCCCCTTCCGGGAAGGAAGATCATTTCGTCGTAGAGCTCGCTCCGAAGGATTCCCATCCGGCCGTATCAAAGTTGTCATTGGCCGTTGACAGGAAGACCTATTTTGTGATCCAGGTGGATGTTTTTGACGGTCTGGGAAATGTGACGCGGACCCGTTTTACCGATATCAGGACGAACACAAACCTCACCGGTTCCTTCTTCCAGTTTAAAGTTCCACCCGGCACAGAGATCATCAAGATGCAAGACTCTTCTTCTCCTTCATCGGGTGGGAAGAAGCCCAAATAGTTTGATCAGAATATGGTTAGAGGGCGCTTTAAACTCGAAGCACGAAATCCGAAATATTCCTTGATAGGGAATCAGGTTACCAGGAGATCAGGATGCAGGATGCCAGGGTATCAGAATATCAGGAAAACAGAGGAGAGGAAAATTTGATACCTGATGTCCAGAATCCTGATATCCACTACCTGATAACCTGATATCCTGATAACCGCCAGACCTTATTTAACTCGGTTTATTTATGCCACTCTACACAACCCATGCCATTGTCATTCGCTCCATCAATTATGGGGAGTCCGATAAGATCATCACCTTCTTCACCAGGGATTTCGGAAAACTGAAAGGGATCGCCAAGGGGGCAAGAAGGAGCAAAAAACGGTTTCAGAATGTCCTCGGCCTCTTTTCATACCTCCGCCTCATCTTTTTTGACCGGGAGGGAATGGGCCTGGTGAGAGCGGAGAGCGGAGACCTCCTCCACCTCTTCCCTAACATCAGAGAGGACCTGAAAAAAATCTATTATGGAAACTACTATCTCGAATTGATCAACGAGATGGCAAGTGAACGGGAAGCCAACCCGGAGGCGTTTGATCTCCTCCTCTCCTTCTTGACGGATCTTGATACGGAGGCTCCGGAAGAGGAGCAGTTGAGGATGTTTGAGATACGGATGCTCTCCCTCTTCGGATACCGTCCCCATCTGATCCGGTGCGGTTTATGCAAACAGGACTGGACGGAGATGAAGGAGGTTCCTTCCGTCTTCTTCTCTCTTGAGAAAGGGACGCTGGTCTGTGACAGGTGTTCGAAAAACGGAGAGAGGCTCATTCCTTTATCGCTTGGAACGGCCCGGCTCATCGATCAGGTCGCACAGGCGGAGCTGACCAAACTCCGCAGGCTCAGGTTTACATCTCAGGCCCTCGCAGAGAGCCGGGGACTCCTTCCCAGATTCATCACGCATCAGTTAGGGAAGGAATTAAGATCGCTTAAAGCGCTTCGGGAAACGCTTTCTTTTAATTCCAAATTGCAAAATCCAAATGCCAAATGAATGTCAAGGCTGATGAAATCGTAAAAAGTCGTCATTCCCGTGAAAACGGGAATCCAGAGAATTCTAACCCACTGAAAACACAGGATTCCTGCTGGAGTTTACCCCGTACTTGATACGGGGCAGGAATGACTGATCATGGGCTTTTCAGGCTTTTTACGAGGCCATCAACTTTGACATTTGACATTTATCGTGCTAAATCCTACTCCATTACAAAAATTGAAGGGAAAAGAATGAATTTTCAGGAATTGATTTTCTCCCTGGAGAGATTCTGGGCGGATCAGGGATGCGTGATTCAGCAACCCTATGACCTGGAAGTGGGCGCAGGGACGTTTAACCCTGCCACCTTTCTCAGGGTCCTGGGCCCTGAACCCTGGAAGGTGGCCTATGTGGAGCCCTCGCGCCGTCCCACCGATGGCCGATACGGAGAGAATCCGAATCGCCTCCAGCACTATTATCAGTATCAGGTCATCATCAAACCTTCTCC
>VGRU01000249.1 GCA_016875255.1 Deltaproteobacteria bacterium | reverse complement strand
GAATTACCCCTTAAACGCTAATACGGTTTTACTCACTCCGGGCAATAAGAACCTCTTTCCGCTCATGTAGAAGAGGGCTTCGGAGAGAGTCCCAAAGACAGACGAAGCGATTTTCTTTCCCGGCTCCCGTGGAAGTGTGTATCCGCCGATGAGGTGGTTCCATTCCTTAAATCCAGCCTTTTCCAGGCATTGCTGGATGATTTCGGGTGAAAAGTCAGAGAGATGAGCGGGCAGGTCATAGAGGCGATTCTCGATGCCAAAGAAACGGAGGAGGTTCTTGATCGGCGTGGTATGGGGATATCTCAACAGGAGAAGCCCTCCGGGTTTAAGGATTCGATAACACTCTTTCAGAAAGGCCATGGGATCGGGGAGATGTTCGACCACATAGAAGCCGCTCACCACGTCGAACTCGCTTTCCGAGAAACCAGCCTTCTCTAATGGCCCCTCCTGGACAGTGAGTCCGAGACCGTCTCTTGCATAATCGATCGCCTTTTGAGAGATCTCCACTCCCAGGACCTCCCATCCCCTCCCCTTCATTTCCGAGAGAAAGAAACCAAAACCCGCCCCCACATCCAACAGCCTGCCCCTCTTTTTGTAACGCTCTATAAGATTGGCCGCCTTTTGGAAGATCGACTGCATCATCCTCTGCCAGGCCTCGACCGAAGATTCGTCCTCCGGAAGATAGTCCTGATAGAAGCGTAAGAGGGATCTGCTTGTCGGTCTCGGATTAAGATAGATGAACCGGCATGAAGAACACCTTACCATTTTAAACCAACTCTCTTTGTGTAACAGGTGATCCTCCGCCCCCCCACAGATGGGGCAGGAAATTTCCTCCATCTCAATATCTAATTCGTGTCTATCCATAACCTGACGATTTTCTAAAAGGTTGTCATTCCGGCGAAAGCCGGAATCCAGTCTTTGAGACGGGAAAAAACATATTTATCAACAGAATTAACTTCATTCATTATTCGCTCTTCTGTGCGGGAATTGATTCGATCCACATCTCGATGGTGCGGGTATATAGTTTTCCGTTTGTTAACTTCGATTGATTCAAAAAGGCCCGACATTCTTCCAGCGTATAGGAGGAATTGACTGATTCGATAAACCCCTTTCTTGCTTTAGGATGTCTTCCGAAGAAGATCTTCCAGAAAAGATCAAATAAGCCTATCCAGATAAAAGAAGCATCCCTGTGAAAATCAACGATAACAAAGGCCCCTCCTTCTTTCAAGGCTCGGGCCACCTCATTGAAGAACATAATGGGCCTGTCTAAATGGTGAAGCGTATTGATGCAGAGCAGGAGATCGAGGGAGTGATCTTCACAGGGAAGCGAGTAAGCAGAACCCACCTGAAAATCAATCCTGTCGCTGACACTTGCCTCAATCGCATTTTTTAGGGCAATATCAACCATGACCGGAGAGAGGTCAATCGCTTTAAATCGAATTTCCGGGAGCGCCTTCGATAAATAAATAGGAAAGATTCCGGGGCCGGTTCCAACATCGAGTGCCTTTCCCTTTTCGATTCCCTTTGCCTCTATCCGGCTGAGCACCCTCTGGCAGGGAATCTTCATGTTCCGCTTGGCCATAAGGCTGTAATATTCCGCCAGTTCTTGATCTTCAATAACCCCGGATTCTGAAATACGGTCTCTCATCTCAATATCCCACCAAGAATAACCATAAACCAGCAATCTCAAAATCGCAATGGGGACACCTCCTCTTCCTTAATAACGACAATAACGACGATACAGTCTCGCGTAGAGGGAGATTAAAATGGGGTGTTTGTTTTTGAGTGCCAAAAATAATTGACATATTTTACGGTTATGATAATTTGTATGGAAGAATATACCTCTCGTATCCCTTTTCGATTAAGTCTAATAATCTCCCCCCATTAGAAAAGAGGGCGAGGGAGGTTTGAATCAGGTTTATTGAGGGTCTCAGAATTGAATTGCCGTGAATCACAAAACTCCCCTTGTACAATACCCGTCTTTGCTAAACAGGGGTACTGTACCTCCCTTTGGTAATCTTTTTCCTGTCAAAGACAGACAAAGGGAGGTTAGGAGGGATTTTATAAAACAATGTCGTTATTATTTGAGGCTGTTAATATCTCGGTCGTTTCAGTAAAAATAGAGTAGAAAGCTGGAAGGTTTCTGGCGATTCTGCCAGAGGTGGAATATTCGCACCCAGTGCTGATATCACCCCTAATATAGGAATATATCAGCACCAGATGAGGATGTAAACGATGTTGTCCGAAATTGCGAGCGAAAATGACGGAAGGTGAAAAAAAATGGTATTCGACATAAATAGATTCGCTGATGGATTCAAAAACACTATTAATTGGATGCTGAGGGATAGTCATGCCCAAAAAATCAAAAGCGACCTAAAAACTTTCAAAGATAATAAAAACATCCTTCAGAACGATCCCGACTCTTTAAAGGCATTGCGCACGATAATCGAATTAATAAGAACTAACGGCTGGCGTTTAAAGTTACCCACAGATTTTGATAGTAAGTGGGATTCTTTTGTGAATAAACATAGTACAATTTTTAGAACATCAATAGCAAAAGAAGAATTCGTATTCTGGGGACGTTCTTAAGTTATTTAAATAACTTTGCGAGGCAACAGTCCAAAAGGCTGAGGGAACAGCCTTTGATACGAGACAAATTGATCATGAGATTGAAAACATTATTTTGCCCGCACCGGCAGATAACACAACATTGGCGCTTAAGCCCTTCGGGAAGCAGCCGGGCCTCATCATCAGCTTTTTTGACCGTGGCCAGTTTGTTTCGCTGATGAGAAACGGTATCTGCTCATTGCAGGCAGGGTAACTATGAGAACCAAGAACGGCTGGCTAACCCCCATTCAAATGCTACGGACCAGGGGGTTTTCCCCGTTATTTTGTCCTGGGATGTGTTATTATTATGCTTATGAAAAAACGAGTATACGTTGAAACAACCGTAGTGAGTTATCTCACTGCCAAACCAAGCCGTGATATCATGGTTGCCGGTCATCAAGAGGCTACCAGAGAGCTTTGGCCTGAACTTTCCGCCAAGTATGATACCTACATTTCAGCGCTTGTGTTTGAAGAGGCTAAAAGAGGCGATGCCGACCAGGCCAAAATGCGTCTTGAAGCGATTGAGCCATTTCCGATGCTTGACGTAGACGATGAAGCCCGATCTCTTGCCGAGAAGATTATTGAGAGACGTGCGATACCTGCCGAGTTCCCGGAAGACGCCCTTCATATTGCTGTCGCTACCGTAAACGGTATCGAAGTTGTCATCACGTGGAATTTCGCCCACATGAACAATCCGTTTACCCGCAGGGCGGTGAGACGAGTTGTTGAGGATGAGGGATACGCATGTCCTGAGATTTGTTCACCTGAAGAACTGATGGAGGTCATTAAATGAGAGACCCAATTGTTGAGGAAGTTAGAAAGCATCGAATGGAACATACCCGGAAATTTCAAGGCAATCTTTCTAAAATCTGCATCGATCTGCGACACGTTCAGAAAGCTTCTGGCCACAAGATTGTCCGCCTTTCTCCCAGAAAGCTGGAGCGCCCAAGAAAACATGTTAAGGCGGGCGACTGATAGTCACCTGTGATCAGTGATTGCGTCCGTTGAGAAGAAGCCGCTCTTGGGAACTCAGGGGGACGTTCAAATGCTGTCTGCAACATCGGCTAACACGCTGCAAAAGACTATCGTCCAAACCCTTCGGGCTTCTTTTGCAACGGAAACGTTAGCCAAAACCCTCTGAAAGGAGTAAAAGATGAATACGGCAAAAGAACAGGTTAGGAAGATGCTTGACCAGCTTCCAGACGACGCGTCATTCGAGGACATCCAGTACCACATCTATGTCCGAGAGAAGATCGAACATGGTCTGAAGGACATTCAGGAGGGCCGTGTCTTAACCCAAGAAGAAGTTGAAGAAAGGATGTCCAAATGGCTCGGAAGGTAATATGGACCAGGGGAAGCAATGGGGTCAAATCTTCAAAATTCATTTAAGAGAATTTGCCCACACTGGCAGATAATATGCTAAAATATATGGAAAGGATAGATCGAGATGAAAAGAGAAACCTTATATTTTGATTATCAAAAGGTGGCCAGAGAGATGAATGTCCCCAGTTCAATCTTAAAGAAGATTGAAAAAGAAGTAAAGTTTGAATTCCCTAAAGATAAAACGATGTACGAACTTCATGTTCTAAGGGCACTAAGGAGTAGATATTGGCAAAAAGCACCATTTTAATAAGACTGCCCGGACCGGCAGATCACTTTGAGAAATTTTGTTATTATATGCTTTAAATCTGTTATAATTTACCAAAGGCTGATGAGCAAGGAGGCCTCTTATGGCTGTAATACGGTATATCCTGAGTGAATATGTTGAACGGGGAATGGCCCAAGCGGTTTATGATAAACTTGAAGACGGTACATTTGCTGGCAGGATCCCCCTATGCAAAGGAGTGGTAGCATTCGGGAACACCTTGAGTGAATGTGAGGATGAGTTGCATTCAGTACTTGAAGACTGGATTTTGGTAGGATTAAAGCTCGGACATCCTCTACCAGTCATAGGTGGAATTGATTTAAACAAGGAGCCAACCCGTGAGCAAGTGGACGCCATGTAGGCGCAGGGATTTCATTCATCGATTGCGACAACTTGGTTTTGACGGCCCTTTCTCAGGAACAAGGCATCAGTTCTTGGTTTACAAAACACATCGTCTGGCAATCCCCTCTAACTCAGAATATTCAATCCTTCAACTTCGCATGATGATTCGAGAGACAGAAGAAATATTAGGTCGCGAAATCACTGCTGACGAATGGCATGATCTATAAAAGAGAGGGCTTTCGCCAACACAACAACCCCTTCAGCGACTATTTCTCCTTTTACCTTAGCCCATACCTTTACCTTGGCCAGGTTGGAAAAGATGTGTTCTATCTCTGCCTCCAGGATCATGGAGTCTCCTGGAACAACCTTTCCTTTCATTCGAAATTCATCAATCCTTGCGAG
>VGRU01000248.1 GCA_016875255.1 Deltaproteobacteria bacterium | reverse complement strand
TTTAATATTTCATTGATGCTTTTTAAAGAGTTCATCTCCTGTTCCTTTCTCAACCCAAAAGTAGGCTGCCTTTCAATCTCTCTTTTAACTCATTTATATTACTGTTTTAAAGTCGCAAACCATTATTTGGTTTCTAGTTTATCCCACGCCTCCCTCAGTCTTTTTTTCAACCTACCAGAAAGTCGACCTATTTATACCAAAAACCAAAAATTATAGCAATTTTAAACATTGAGGTATTTCGCTAAAACTGGTATAGCATATACAGAATATGGCGAAGATGAATTCGGAGAACGGTAGAGGAGGTTAAAAATGAGAGCATCTACCAAGAAGGTTTCAGAGATGACCGTTGATGAACTGAAATCCGTGATTCACGAAGTGATCGCGGAGGACATGGGTGCCTGGAGAGAGACATTTGAGATCATGGCTGATAAAAAATTGATGAGACAGATCAAGCGGGCTGATTTGGACTGGGCGTCAGGCGTCAAAGACTCTTATGTTTCATGGGATGACCTGAAGAATGTATAAGGCAATCCTAAACAAAAATATTGAAGAGGTGGTCCGTAAGCTGATTGATTATTTAGCGTCGGCTTTCTTTTCTGTCTTGTTTTCTTCTTTCTTTACGCTTACCGGTTTTTCAGCGGCTTCCTTTTCCGACTTACTCGCTTCTTTCCGGCTTTGCGAAGGGTAGTCGTTCACATAAAAGCCAGAGCCTTTGAGGATGAAGCTGGTGGCTGAAATCAGTTTTTTTGCCGGGCCCAAACATTTGGGGCAGGCCGCATTGCAGTCCTCATCTATCTTATGAAAGATCTCAAAGACCTCGTTACATTTTCGACACTGGTATTCATAAATGGGCATTCCTCTGTTCCTCCTGTTACGAGATTTCTGAAAAAGCCAGAAATCTCTGATTACACCGATTAGAACCGATTGCACAGATTAGAAATGCTCGAAGAGCTAAAATAGTTCTTAAGAGCTCTCTTTACGCTTGCAGTTGTATGCCGGCACTCATCTCTTTCTTCAACTTTTTTAACGCCTCGCTCTCGATCTGCCTGACCCGCTCCCGCGAAAGTTTAAGCTGGGTGCCAATCTCCTGGAGAGTGAGGGGTTCGTCGGACATCACCCTGTTTTTAATGATGAAGACTTCCTTTTCGTTTAAACGTTTCAATGCCTTCTGGACCTCCCTTTCCCGGGCCTCTTTCTCCTGTTCATGAGCCAGCATTTCTTCCTGATTGGGAGATTCTTCCTGAAGGAGGTCGAGATGCGTCAGTTCTTTTCCTTCGTCAAAAGGTGCATCGAGGGAGAGATCCCTTGCGGCCATCCTCTGCTCCATCTCGATGATATCTTCTTTGGGAACATCTAAATCTTTGGCTAAAAGCTCATACTTCTCTTCATTCTCCCGGTCAGATTCGAGCGCCTTTCTCACCTTTCCGATTTTGTAAAAAAGTTTCTTCTGGGCCTGGGTGGTTCCTATCTTCACCAGGCTCCAGGTCTTGATGATAAAATTCTGCATAAAGGCCCTGATCCACCAGATGGCATACGAGATGAACCTGTTTCCTTTGTCAGGGTCAAATTTCTTGACCGCCATCATCAACCCTATATTTCCCTCCTGGATGAGGTCAAGAAGTTTAACGCCATAAGACTTATATTCAAGGGCGACCTTGACAACAAATCTCAAGTTTGCTGTAATTAATTTATGTGCCGCGCCAATATCATTGTGTTCACGATATTTTCTGGCAAGACTAAACTCCTCTTCGGGTGTTAAGAGGGGGAACTGATTGATCTGTACGAGATAAGTATCAAGAGAATTCTTGACAGAAGGCAGTGTGGACATTATATAAACCCCATATCGATTAATTAGCACTCCAAAAGAGAGAGTGCTAAAAATATAATATATCGATTTATCAAAGTCAAGACAAGCGATATATCTTATTGAAATAATTACAAATTATTTTATATTAAGCCCATACGGATTAACCCTTTCTGGAGGATGCCATGGCTGACGAAAAGAGAAATAATGAGACGGAAAAGAGTTTTGTTGTGAGGGACAAGAGGTTTACTGCCCAAAAAGAGGAGGAAAAGGTTTCCCCCAAAGATGAGATGAAGGAGGAGCCAATAAAAGAAGAAATCCCGGAAGAGGAGGGCCCTCTTCCGGAGATCAATTTTGCGAATTTGATTTTGTCGCTTAGCACATCTGCCCTCATCCAATTGGGAGAGATCGAGGATCCCTTTACTCAAAAACAGTCAAAAAATCTTCCCGTAGCCAAACAGACCATCGACCTCATCGGGATGCTTAAAGAGAAGACAAAGGGGAATTTGACTCCAGAGGAAGAGAAATTTATCGAACAAATCCTTTTCGATTTAAGAATGAGGTATGTGAAAGCCGCAGGTTGATTCCAAGGATATCAGGGTACCAGGATAACAGGTTGTGGGTATCAGAATATCAGGATACCAGTAAACAAAAAAACTGACGGTTTAATGATTTCACCCGATATCCTGATAACCTTTTTTTATTTTTTGAAAGTTAGGTAGAAACTGCTTCCTTTTCGATGGATCTGGAAAAGGATTCCCTTTTCGACACTGGCGTCTTTCATCGCCTTTTCGAAATCCTTCAATGACTCGATCTTCTTGCGGTTGATCTCAAGAACGACATCCCCTTCCTGCAAGCCCATCTCGTCGGCAAAACCCCCATCCTCCACGGCCAGGACGACCACGCCCTGTTTGATTCCGGTTATTCGGAAACGAGCCGCAAGCTGAGGCGTTAGTTCCTGAAGCCTTGCCCCCATTTTTTCCTCGCCTTCCTTCTCCTTCTGTAATTCGGCCTTGTCGGGCATGGCAGAGGTGGTGACCTCGATGGTCATCGCCTTCCCATCCCTGACAGTGGAAAGTTTCAGTTTCTGGCCTACTTTTTTCTTCTGGACTTCCTTGACTAATTCATTCACGTTTTTTACCGGCTTATCATCCACTGCTTTGATGATATCGCCTGATGCCAATCCGGCTTTTTCGGCACCTGTGCCCTGATAGACCTGCCCGACAAGCACTCCTTCTTTCTCTTTCACCTTGAAATGTTCCATCATCTCAGGAGTGAGGTCCTGGACACTGATCCCCAGCCAGGGCCGGACGACTTTGCCTGTTTTGATAAGGTCGTTCAATATCTGTTTGGCCATATTGATCGGGATGGCAAACCCGATCCCTGTTCCCGGCTGGATGATCATGGCATTGATGCCGATGACTTCTCCATCAATATTGATGAGGGGGCCCCCGCTGTTGCCGGGGTTGATTGAAGCATCGGTCTGAACGAAATCTTCGTAGGTTCCTGTTCCCAATCCTGAACGTCCTTTGGCGCTGATGACCCCCACGGTGACCGTATGCTCCAGTCCAAAGGGGCTTCCGATTGCAATGGCCCACTCGCCGACCTCAAGCTTATCCGAATCTCCCAGAATAGCCACGGGGAGGTCCTTCGCCTTGATGTGGAGAACAGCGAGATCTGTCCTCGAGTCCTGACCTTTGACTGTGGCAATGAATTCTCTCCCATCGTTGAGACGCACCTTGACCTTATCCGCTCCCTCAATCACATGATTGTTGGTGAGAATATATCCCTCCTTATCAACGATGACTCCTGATCCGCCGCTTCTCTGTCTGTGCCTATATTCCTTTCCTTTTTCCCTGGGACCACCAAACCCCTTGAAAAACTCTTCGAAAGGGCTTCCCTTAAAAAAATCATCACCGAATCTTTCCCAGGGCTTGATCGTGATTGTCTTTTCCGTGGTGATATTGACGACAGAAGGTTGGACCTTTTTTGCGACCTCCACAAACGCCAGGCCGAGAGATTTAGCCGTGGTCAATTTATCGTTTTTGGGAAGTGAATTGGCCTTATCTTTATCAATACAAAAGAAAAGGCCGGACAGGAGAAAAGCTAAAGAAAGTCCAAAGATCAATCTTTTAATCATTTTTTTGCTCATCGCTTATTCCTCCAAGATGCCGATATTTATAGATTATCTTTTTTTTGACGAGTTGTCAAATATCTGAAATCTTCTCATTGTCATAACATTCCTTTTTTGATATAGTGGGGCACATCGGGTGGGAGGGGAGGAAATAGTTGAGGTGATATATGGCACGAGTAAAAAGGATTCAAAAAACAGGCAGTAACAACGGTGCTAACGTTGGCTATGAAGCTCAACTCTGGCAGATGGCTGACACACTGCGTGGCAGTATGGACGCAGCCGAGTACAAACATGTCGTACTCGGTCTGATTTTCCTCAAATATATTTCCGACGCCTTTGAGGAGCATCACTCAAAGTTCGAATTCGAGCGTAGCCAGGGCGCCGACCCCGAGGATCCTGATGAATACAGAGCTGTTAATATTTTCTGGGTGCCACCCGAAGCTCGATGGCCCTATCTTAAAGCTCAGGCCAAACAATCTACCATCGGTCAACTCATTGACGACGCCATGACAGGCATTGAACGAGACAATCCATCGCTCAAAGGTGTCCTGCCCAAAGACTATGCAAGGCCGTCCCTCGACAAACAGCGGCTGGGCCAGATTATCGACCTCATCACAAATATCCGTGTTGGGGATCGGGAGGCCCGATCCAAAGACGTGCTCGGTCGTATTTACGAATATTTTCTTTCCCAGTTCGCAAGTGCGGAAGGCAAAAAGGGCGGTGAATTTTATACGCCTCGATGTGTTGTACGCTTGCTTGTTGAGATGCTTGAGCCTTACAAAGGACGCGTATACGACCCGTGTTGCGGCTCATCAGGCATGTTCGTCCAATCGGAGGAGTTCATCGCAGCCCACGGCGGCCGGATCGGTGACATCAGCATCTACGGCCAGGAGTCTAATTACACCACCTGGCGGCTGGCAAAGATGAACCTTGCTATCCGCGGCATCGACGGTCAGATCGCTCACGGCGACACTTTCCATAGCGACCGCTTCCCTGACCTCAAGGCCGATTACATTCTCGCCAATCCGCCTTTCAACGTCAGCGACTGGGGCGGCGAGCGGCTTTTT
>VGRU01000247.1 GCA_016875255.1 Deltaproteobacteria bacterium | reverse complement strand
CTTCTTCCTTCCTCATCTGGTCGTGAAGACGGATGTAAAGCACCTCCTTGCTGAGGTGCATCGAATGGGCCAGCAGAAGCTCTGCATTGAGCCGGGGATTGTCGATCCCGCAGTCTTTTAAATAATCCGTCGCCCAATTGAGTGCCTCTAGGACAGTCATTTTCAACCTAAACCGAGATCCCGAAACAAGTTCGGGATGACAGGGCACTTTGGTCAAATAGTCGTATCGTCTCATCGTCTATTGTTTTTTTATCCGATTTTTGACGATGTGACTATGAGACTACCAGACGATACGACTTTTACCCTTTGAGCGCTTCTGCCTGATAGTGAGTGGTCAATGCATCGATGATCTCATCGATTTCGCCGTCTAACACCCCACTTAACCGGTAGAGGGTCAAACCGATCCGGTGGTCCGTCACCCTTCCCTGCGGAAAGTTATAGGTCCGGATGCGCTCGCTCCGTTCCCCGGTCCCCACCTGATTCTTTCTCTGCGCCGAGATCTCTTTCTCTTTCTCATGCCTCGCATTGTCCAGTAATCTCGCCCTCAGAATCTTAAGGGCCTTCGCCTTGTTCTTATGCTGGGACTTCTCGTCCTGACAGGTGACCACCATATTTGTGGGAAGGTGGGTGATCCGGACAGCGGAGTCCGTGGTATTGACACTCTGACCTCCCGGGCCTGAAGACCGGAAAATGTCGATCCGGAGGTCGTTCGGATCGATTGCCACCTCCACCTCCTCTGCCTCCGGAAGGATCGCCACGGTCACCGTTGAGGTATGAATCCGTCCCTGGGCCTCTGTGACAGGAACCCTCTGAACGCGGTGCACGCCGCTCTCATACTTCAGTCGGCTGTAGGCCCCCTTGCCTTCGATCAGGGCAATGACCTCCTTGAACCCGCCCACGCCTGTGAAACTCTGGCTCATGATCTCCACGCGCCATCGGCTCTTCTCCGCATATTTGGCATACATCCGGAAAAGGTCGGAGGCAAAGAGCCCTGCCTCATCTCCTCCGGTTCCCGCCCGGATCTCAAGGAGGATGTTCTTCTCATCATTGGGGTCTTTCGGAAGGAGGGCCGTCCGAAGATCCTCTTCCATCTTCTCTTTCTCTGCGGTGAGCCGATGAAGATCCTCTTTGATCATCCCCTTCATCTCTTCATCTTCGTCACCGGAAAGAAGCTGAAGGTTCCCATTGATTTCCTCTTCCAGTTTTTTCAGCCTCCGGTAGAGGTCAACCACCTTTCCCAGCTCCGAAAACTCCCTGGCCGCCTTCTGAAGTTCTGTCTGGTTGTTGATCACTTCGGGCTGGGTGAGAAGGTGGGAGAGCGTTTCATACCGGCGCTCCACCTCTTCTAATTTCTCAAACATCTTTCTTCCCTCTACATCATTGTTTATGTGAAAGGTTAAATGTCATAGGAGTACCAAAAGGAAAAAGTATGGAATGATGGAATATTGGAATATTGGGTTCATAAAAAAATTATGGTTGCTCTTTCACATTATTCCAACATTCCATTATTCCAGGACGCTGTTTTTATGATCGACTTCTCTCCATTTCCAGCACCTCCTGAAGGGCACGCAGGGCCACTTCGATCTGGGGCTCGTTTGGCTCCCGTGCCGTGAGCCTCTGGAGCCAGAGTCCGGGCTGGATGAGAAGCCTTACTCCTCTCCGGTTTCGCTTCCGATCGGCAAACCGGATGATCTCATAGGAGAGCCCGGCGATCAAAGGGATGAAGACCACACGGGAAGCCACTTTATATCCGAAGGGAAGGTGGTGGGGAATGAGAGCAAAGATGAAGACGCTCACCACCATGACGATGAGAAGGAAGTTTGTTCCGCACCGGGGATGGAGATAACCGAATTTTTTCACCCCTTCGATATTCAAAGGCTCTCCCGCCTCAAAGGCAAAGATCGACTTATGTTCC
Source organism: Deltaproteobacteria bacterium (assembly GCA_016875255.1). Next base: position 3,108 of record VGRU01000247.1, on the reverse strand, counting down.
GCGCCATGGTACTGGAAGACCCGTTCAATCTCCTTTAAAAAGGAGATGGCCCGGATATAGGCAAGAAAGAAGGCCAGCCTGATGAGGCCATCTGTCAGGTTGAAGAGCCATCCGCTTGTTGAAAGGATAGGAAAGAATCCCCTCAACCCCTTCGTCAGAAAGAGAGGGGCGAGAAAGAAGAGAAAGATGCCAAAAGAAAGGGCCAGCGCAAAGGTCAGTCCCATCGCCCAGGAGCTGATCTCCTTCTGCCCTTCCTCTTCGGGGAGGGCCTGGTTGGCAGAGAAATGGAGGGCCCGTATTCCCAGGCTGAGGGCCGAGATCAGGGCGATGACGCCCCTCACCAGGGGGATTTTAAAAAAGAAGGTCTTCTCGGAGAAGAAGTTCAGTCCCTCTTTTTTCACGACGATCTCTCCGCCGGGCTTCCGGACGGCAATGGCCATGCAGTGGGGAGATCTCATCATCACCCCTTCGATTACGGCCTGCCCGCCGACGCGAAGCGGCCCTTCCTCTTTTTTGGAGATAATACGGCTCCATGGGAAACGCCCCTCTCCGGGGCTCCTTCTCCCTAAAGACATCTTCATCCTCCGAATAAACTAATGCTGAATGGCTGGTTCGAATAAGGGTTGGGCGGGAATCGGTCTTAGGCTTGTCCGGGTACGCCTCGACCCGGGATCTGAGATTCTTCGTAGAAAACCGGATAGAAAGTTGAAGAGATCAATCTTTCTTTTCAATCGTCTCTCCGTATTTCTTCTTAAACCGTTCGATCCTGCCTGCGGAGTCCACAAATTTCTGTTTGCCGGTGTAGAAGGGATGACAGCTCGAACAGATTTCCACATGGATTTCCTTCTGCGCGCTCTGTGTCTCGAAGGTCGCTCCACAGGCGCATTTGATCACCGTATCAAAAAGTTTGGGGTGGATATCCTTTTTCATCTCCATAACCTCCAAATCTATTTAACTGATTTTGTGAAGATTTTCAACTCCCCTGGTGAGGGTGAGAGTGATGGTGTTCATTGATTCATCGAATCGAGAAAGTCCCGGTTGCTTTTGGTGGCGTGCATCTTGTCGAGAAGGAATTCCATGCTGTCGACCGAGTTCATCGGCTGGAGCACCTTTCTCAGGAGCCAGATACGGTTGAGGTCACCGGGGGCCAGGAGGAGTTCCTCTTTCCGTGTGCCGGATCGCTGGATGTCGATGGAGGGAAAGACCCTCCGGTCCACCAGTCGCCGGTCCAGGTTGATCTCCATATTTCCCGTGCCTTTGAACTCCTCAAAGATCACTTCATCCATCCGGCTTCCCGTATCGATGAGGGCTGTGCCGATGATCGTGAGGCTGCCGCCTTCTTCAATATTTCTCGCGGCGCCGAAAAATCGTTTGGGTTTCTGTAAGGCATTGGCATCGACCCCGCCGGAGAGAATTTTCCCGCTGGGCGGGACGACTGTATTGTAGGCCCTCGCCAGACGGGTGATGCTGTCAAGAAGGATCACCACATCCCTTTGATGCTCCACCAATCTCTTCGCCTTCTCGATCACCATCTCCGCCACCTGAACATGGCGCTGGGCCGGCTCGTCAAACGTGGAACTGATCACCTCACCGTCGACGGAGCGCTCCATGTCGGTTACCTCCTCTGGGCGTTCATCGATGAGGAGAACGATGAGGGTAATCTCTTTGTGATTCTTCGTGATGCTGTGGGCGATCGCCTGAAGAAGCATGGTCTTGCCTGTTCGGGGAGCGGCGACGATGAGACCCCTCTGTCCTTTTCCTATGGGGGTGAGCAGGTCCATCACCCGGGCCGAGTAGTTGTTTCTCTCTCCGTCCATTTCCAGAGAAATCTTTTCCTGAGGGTAAAGAGGGGTCAGGTTGTCGAAGAGAATTTTATCCCGCGCCACCTCCGGGTCTTCGTAATTGACCATCTCCACCTTCAGCATGGCAAAATATCTTTCCGTGTCTTTGGGGGGCCGGATCTGGCCGGAGACCGTGTCGCCCGTTCGGAGGTTAAACCGCCTGATCTGTGAAGGCGAGATGTAGATGTCGTCCGGACCGGGCAGATAGTTGTAATCGGGCGCCCTCAGGAATCCGAAGCCATCGGGCAGGATTTCGAGCACCCCTTCCCCGAAGATCAGGCCGTTCTTCTCTGTCTGGGCCTGAAGGATGGCGAAGATGAGGTCCTGTTTTCTCATCCCGGTCGCTCCTTCGACGTTGAGTTCCCTTGCAATCTTTGTCAGTTCATTGATCTTCTTCTTCTTCAAGTCCTTGATGTTCATAGTCTTCCCTTTTATCCTCCTCTTTTACCTTAACGTTGTAAAAATTTTGTTATACGGCCATGGGTGAATCCCGCCGAAGGCGGGAGTTCGGGGCGAACCTTTAATGGTATGGGCACCCACGTTTCCGACACCTGATAAGTTCCCCCTTTAGAGAAGTCCTCTCATTCCCTTAACATGTCAATTCAACCGCCATCCGAAGTCCCGCCCTTTGCGGGATTTACCCATGGCCGTTGATGCAATGGTTAGGTTTACTTATCGGTCGGTCCCCTTCTCTTCTGAAGGGTGATCCTCCTCAATTCTTGAAATACCTCCCTGGCTCTTGTCCGGGTCGTCTCGATGGACCCCTCATTTCGAATGACGAAGTCCGCCGCTTTCACCTTCTCCTCGATCTTCATCTGGGAGGAGATGATCCTTCGCGTCTCCTCCTCGCTCACCCCTGCCCTCTTCTTCAGCCTTTCTATCTGTTGTATCTCTTTCGAGGCGACGACTACGACCCTGTCCACATCCTGATGAAACCCTGTCTCCACCAGCAGGGGAACATCGAAGATGACAATGGCACCCGGGTCTTTTCGTCCAATCTCTCTTGCCCTCTTCCCCATCTCTTTTTTGATCCGGGGATGAAGGATATTGTTCAATATTCTTCTCCGCCCGGAATCGGAAAAAGCGATGTCAGCCAATCGTTTCCGGTCGATGGTTCCATCTTTTTCAAGGATCTCTTTCCCGAAGGCCCGGGTGATTTCTTTCCAAGCGGGGCGATTGGGCTGAACCAGCTCCCTGGCGATCTGGTCTGCATCGATGAGGTAGGCCCCCTCCTCCTCGAATATCCTGGAGACCGTTGTCTTGCCGC
>VGRU01000246.1 GCA_016875255.1 Deltaproteobacteria bacterium | reverse complement strand
AATGCGGAAACGATCAGGCTCACACAGCCCGATGGTAAACCGGTCTCGCTCGTCGATCTCCAAAGAGGAAGCAACATCCTAATCCACCGGGAGAAGTCAGGCAGGCATGTCGGAGTAAAAATTGATGAGTCCATTATTGAGAGGTAGAGCCCGGAGAAGGATCTGCCTTCCCATTGTCGAGACCACAACGGAAAGAGCGATTCAGGCCATCCATGAGGCTCATCCCTTGGCTGACCTCCTTGAACTGCGGTTGGACTATTTGAGGAATCCGGCCTTGAAAAGATTATCCTCCGGACGAAAGAAACCCTTCATCATCACAAACCGAAGAAAGGAAGAAGGGGGGAGGTACAGAGGTAGCGAAAGTAGAAGGCTCGAAGTGTTTGAAGAGGCCATCGATCTGGGAATGGACTTTATCGATGTGGAGTTAGAAACTCAAAGGTCATTGCTTTATCGATTGATTAACAATAAGGGAGAGACAAAGGTCATCCTCTCCTTCCATGACTTTACGGGAACGCCTTCCCAACAGGAGCTTAAAACGATATGCGATCGGATGTTCGAGCGCGGGGGGGACATAGCCAAGATCGTTACCTTTGCAAAGTCTTATGAAGATAACCTTAACATCTTATCCCTCCTCCCTTATGCGAGGAGAAGGAATCTAAAGATAGTGACCTTCTGCATGGGGGAGAAAGGCAGGATGAGTCGGATCTTCGCCCCTATGATGGGGGCAGCCTGGACCTATGGCTGCTTGAGCAGGACCCGGGCTTCAGCACCCGGACAATTGACCCCTGCAGAGATGAAAGAGTTCTGGAGAAGACTGAGATGATCAGCGCTCGAACCCCCCTTTATGGGATTGTCGGAAATCCCGTACGCCAAAGCTTGAGTCCGGTCATTCATAACCTGACTTTCAGGCGGATGGGATGGGATGCCGTCTATCTCGCCTTTGAAGTGGACGATCTTTATGCTGCCATCAGCGGGATCAGGGGCCTGGGAATCAAAGGGTTAAGCGTGACGATTCCGTTTAAGACCGAAGTCATTCCTTTCCTCGATGAGGTCGAAGGCATGGCAAAAAAGATTAAGGCGGTCAACACCATCGTCAATGAAGGGGGAAAGCTGATCGGATATAACACCGATTCGTACGGGGCGATAAAGGCGCTTGAGGAAAGAGTTGATTTGAAAGGGGAAAAGGTTCTTCTTCTCGGAGCAGGAGGTGCGGCCCGTGCCATCGGTTATGGGCTGAAGGAGAGAGGTTCTGAGATTGTGATTTCAAACCGCTCCTCCGATAGAGGTAAAAAGCTGGCAGAGGAGTTGGGCTGTCCTTTTAAGCCCCTCGCATCCCTTGAGGGGGTCGATGCAGACATCCTAATCAATGCCACTTCTGCAGGGATGCATCCAAACGCGGGAGAAAGCCCGCTTCGAAAAGAATTTTTAAAAGCCGGGATGATCGTGATGGACATCGTCTACAGACCTCGTCGGACCCAACTCTTAAGGGAGGCAGAGAAGTGCGGATGTCAGGTCATTGATGGCCTGGAGATGCTTGCCTATCAGGGAGCAAAGCAACTGGAGATCTGGACAGGGAGAAAGCCGGATGTCGTCAAGATCAAGGAGGATCTTCATCGAATGGAAGAAAGGGTCAATCGTGATTGAGATCAGACCGCTTCCTCATCTTAATGCAACCGTGGTGCTACCGGGATCGAAGAGCTTTACCCACCGGGCCCTTATCGCCTCTGCCCTGGCAGAGGGTGAGTCTGTGCTCCTCCATGGACTGCGAAGTGAAGATACGGACTATACCATTAAGGCATTGAAAAAATTCGGGGTTCCGATCTCCCCGGAGGGGGATATGCTCCGGGTCATCGGAAAAGCAGGTAGATTGGAGCCGAAGGCCGAAGAACTCTATGTTGGAAATTCGGGAACCTCGATGAGGTTTCTAACGGCTCTGGCCGCTCTCAAGAATGGTCGAACCCTTCTCGATGGAAGTGATCGAATGAGGAGACGGCCGATCGCAGACCTACTGAATGGTCTGAGGCCATTAGGCATGAAAGCCTCTTTCAGAGATGGAAATGGCTGTCCTCCGGTGATCATCGAATCCGGGGGGCTCCGTGGAGGAAAGACAAGAATCAGGGCAGAGGAGAGCAGTCAATTCCTATCCGCTCTTCTCATGGTGGCTCCCTATGCCATGGAAGATGTCCATGTGGAGATCACCGGCCGCCTCACTTCGAGACCCTATGTGGACATCACCTGCGAAGTGATGTCCGCCTTTGGTGTGGAGGTTCAGAGTGAAGGGTATCGTTCCTTTTTTGTGCGGGCAGGACAGCGTTATCAACCCCGGCAATACCGTATCGGGGGAGACGCCTCACAGGCCTCGTATTTCTTTTCAGCAGCCGCCATCACTAAAGGGAGGGTAAGGGTTGAAAGATTTCCATCCGGTTCGTCGCAGGGTGATACGGGTTTTTTGAACCTCCTTGAAAAGATGGGATGCAGGGTTTTTCTTGGAGAGGGCTGGGCAGAAGTTCTGGGAGGAAAGCTTCACGGGATAGAAGTCGATATGAATGAGATGCCTGACGTAGTCCCGGCCCTAACTGTCACAGCGGCCTTTGCCAGAGGCCAGACCCTGATTCAACATATCGGCCATCTCCGTTTTAAGGAGTCAGACCGGATAGCGGCATTGACTGCAGAGCTTCGCCGCATGGGCATTGGAGTGGAGGAAGGAGAAGACTGGCTGAAGATCGAAGGCGGAAAGGGCCATGGGGCAGAGATTGATCCTCATGGCGACCACCGTATTGCCATGAGCTTTGCCATTGCCGGTCTGGTCATCCCTGGGATAAAGATTAAAGAACCCCATTGTGTGAAGAAATCTTTCCCCGATTTTTGGAAGGTTTTTGAGGGGCTTTACCGATGAATCTCGTCTTGATTGGATACAGGGCCGCAGGTAAAACCACGGTGGGCAGAAGACTCTCGGCCTTCCTGCGAAGAACGTTTGTGGACTCGGATGAGACGATCGAGAAACAACAAGAGATGACGATTAAAGATATTGTTAGGTATCACGGATGGGACTATTTCAGGACGGTCGAGAGGGATGTCATTTCTGAAATTTCAAAGGATGACCATCTGATCATTTCAGCAGGCGGGGGTGTGGTGATCGATCCCGAAAATGTAAAGGCTCTGAAAAGGAATGGTTTCATCGTCTGGCTCAAAGCAGATGTTGAGGTTCTTCTCGAACGAATGGCCAGGGAAATTCAATCGATCATCAAGAGGCCCAGTCTGACCGGGAAAGGGAGCCTGAACGAGTTCAGGGAGGTGCTCATTCAACGAGAACCGCTCTATGCAGCGGCTTCAGAGGTTCAGGTGGACACTTCGCAATTGGATGTGGAGGGGGTGGTCCACCATATTTTAAGAATCTTTAATGAAAGGCGGGTGAGGATTTAATTTGGGAGGGAATTCATTCGGAAATCTTTTCAGGATCACGACCTGGGGAGAGTCCCACGGCAAGGCTGGAGGCGTGGTGATCGATGGCTGTCCGCCTGGAATGGAGCTTTCTGAAGAAGAGATTCAGAAAGAAATGGACAGGAGACGCCCGGGCCAGGGTCTGGGAACGAGTTCCAGACAGGAGAAAGATCGGGTGGAGATCCTCTCAGGTCTTTTCGAAGGAAAGACGACGGGAACCCCTATTTCCCTTATGGTGAGAAATGAGGATGTCGATTCCAGTCCTTATGAGGAGCTTAAAGAAGTCTTCAGGCCCGGTCATGCTGATTTTACCTATCAGGCCAAATACGGAATCAGGGATTATCGGGGCGGAGGTAGAGCTTCATCGAGGGAGACCGTGGGAAGGGTGGCGGCTGGAGCGATCGCCAGGAAAATCTTAGCACAAGAGAAGATCAGCATCCTTGCTTACACATTAGAACTCGGGGAAATCCGGGCAGACCAAATGGATCTTGATGAGGTGGAAAGGAATTTTTTGCGTTGTCCTGCCCCCCAGGCCGCCCTCGAGATGGAAAGAAAGGTCGAAGATGTGAAACTCAAAGGCGATACACTCGGTGGTATTGTGGAAATTCTTGTCCAAGGATGTCCTCCTGGTTTAGGAGAACCTGTCTTCGATAAATTGGAGGCCGATCTGGCAAAAGGATTAATGAGTATCGGAGCCATACGGGGTGTGGAAATAGGAGCCGGGTTTAGAGTGGCCCGGATGCTTGGATCGGAGTGCAATGATCCCCTGGGACCAAACGGATTTGAAAAAAACGATTCAGGTGGAATTTTAGGGGGAATATCGAACGGAGAAGATATCCTGATCAGAGTGGCTGTAAAGCCCATTCCCTCTATTTCGATGGAGCAGAAGACAGTGGATCATTCCGGAAAGCCAGTGACAGTCCAGATCAGGGGACGGCACGATATTTCAGCCATCCCACGGATTCATTCGGTTTGTGAGGCCATGGTGGCCATTGTTCTGGTCGATCATTTACTCCGGCAGAAAGCGATCGAGAGGCGATGAAGATGGGAAAGACAGATAAGATTAAAGATCTTCGACAGAGGATTGATGCGTTAGACAGGCAAATCCTCAATCTTTTAAATGAGCGGGCAGAGATTGTCGTGAACGTGGGGAAAGTGAAATCAGAAAGAAAACTCAGCTCCTATGATCCTGATCGGGAAGAGAAGATTCTGCGATACCTGGTTAAACAAAATTCTGGGCCCTTCCCGAAGCAGGCCATTGCTCCTGTCTTTCGGGAGATCATCTCAGCCTGTCGTTCCCTGGAAAACGGCTTGAGTGTAGTCTATCTGGGGCCTCCTGCCAGCCATACGCATCAGGCCTGTGTCAAACATTTCGGAAGCTCTCTTGAGGCGATCTCCGGGGAGAGCATTTGGGATATCTTTGAGAGCGTGGAAAAGGAGAAAGTGGATTTTGGCGTGGCGCCCATAGAAAATTCTACCGAAGGAGTTGTGAACCAGACCTTAGATATGTTCATTGAATCTGAAGTCAAGATCTATGGTGAGATCTTGGCCCAGATTTCCCATGACCTGCTCTCAAAAAGCGGGAAA
>VGRU01000245.1 GCA_016875255.1 Deltaproteobacteria bacterium | reverse complement strand
TGTTATACTATTTACTCCATCATTTTCGCCAAAATGTTTTATAACTGCTTAAACATACAGAGATTTTTTGTAAATACAGGGTTTATACATAAAGCTAATTAATAGATAAAATTATTATACTATTTGGGGTTTAGGGGGGTAATCTTTTTAATCTTTAAATGAAGGCTTTTGTGGGTAGGTTAAAGTAATGGATATTAATGAAGGTGGCGGTCTAGGCAAGGTGGCAGAAAATTCAGTGGCCTTCTTCGATCTCGCGAAGCGATGGGACTTCCCTCCGGCAGATTTCCATTAACACATTAAAAAAAGACCCCGGGGATAACCGCCAGGGTCTTTCATCTATTCAATTCAATCAAATCTCTCTCAAGTTACTGGCATCACATTGGTTGCCTGGGGGCCCTTGGGGCCTTCGGAAATATCGAATTCTACCTCATCTCCTTCATAGAGGGTTTTGAAACCATCTTTTTTAATGGCGGAGAAGTGTACAAAGACATCACCTCCGTCATCCCTGGAGATAAACCCATAGCCCTTCTTCTCGTTGAACCATTTTACACGACCTTTGGCCACTACCACTCACCTCCTCTCCTCTTTAAACTGCGTAAGTTGTAATAGCCTCTGGCCCGCAATAAAAAAAGGCCACAGAAGTTTGAGAAAAAAACTTTGTGACCTTTCTTGTTGATCCAACCACATACTCCTTACAACTTACCGTGGGGAGATTATGGCCAATTCGTTTTTAAATGTCAAGTTTTTTTTATTTTCCAATGTAACCCCTCAGTGACAGAGATAGAAAAGGGTCGGGAGGTTCTTCTGGAAAAACCTTGAAGCGAAACCTTTAACTTTTAAACTCCATAGGTTCGTTTATAAAAATCATCATTAAACGGGCAGATGGGTTGGTTGGCATGACTTCATAGATCGCTTTACAAGATTTTGGAGGAAGGACCTCCCGACCCTACAGGTTAAGTAACACCCAACAACTGAGGGGGTACTTTCCAATATCCAACGCCCAGATTTACTGTAAGGGGAGAGTTTAGGGGCTGATGTTGAATGGCAAAATGAAAAAGGAGGATGTTACCCGACCAGGCTCCGGATCACCTTCATATTCTTCAGATCTTCAACCGTATCCTTTCTCGGGGTTTCCATGATGCCGGGAAGATGTTTTAACAAAGGATGGTTGACTAACCACTGGAATCCCTCGAGTCCGATATATCCCTCGCCAATGTGCCAGTGCCGGTCCTTTCTCGACCCCAGGGGAGTCTTTGAGTCGTTAAGGTGGAGCAGATGAAGTCTTTTTAAGCCAATCACCTGGTCAAAAGATTCGAGTGTCCTCCCAATGCCATCCTTATTTGAAAGATCATACCCCGCCTCAAAGGCGTGGGCGATGTCGAGGCAGATTCCAATCCTCTCTCTTTCCTCAACCCCCTGGATGATCTTTTTGATTTGACTGAATTCATAACCGATTTCCGTTCCCTGTCCGGCTGTGTTTTCAAGAAGCAGGACGACGGAATTTCTGACCCGACCAAAGGCCTGGTTAATTGCCCAGGCAACAGCCTCGATCGCTTCATTCTCAGAACATTCCATCCGATGACCGATATGGATGATTAGATAAGAAGCCCCTAATTGTTCCGCCCTTTCGAGGTCGGTCACAATCGAATCAATCGAACGGCTGTAAAATTTTGATTCTTTTGAGGCCACATTGGGAAGGTAAGGGAGATGGAGAAAGAGAGGGAAGAGTCCGGATGATTGGAGCGATGTGCGGAATGTTTCCACATCGTTGTTGTCCAGAGGTCCATATTTCCATCCTCTCGGATTTCTGGAGAAAAACTGAATGGTCTCACAGCTCCGAATCTCAGCCTTCTCAACGACCTTTGAAAATCCCCCGGAAATGGAGATATGAAACCCGAATCGCATTTTTAAGAACCCTTCGAACGGTGAAAACGATCATTAAGCTGAAGATATGCAAACTCATGGTTGATTGTCAACAACCGATCACGCATCCACCGGTGCTGATTTAAACTGTCTTATTAGAAAGGGCACCCTTCACCATGATAAGAGCGGATATGAAGAAACATAATGATCCAGTTAAGACAACCGGCACAAAGGTCATCGCCCCATCCGTTATTCCCCTTAAGAGCAGGCCAACCGGCATAATGAACGAAAGGATCGTGAAAATCGAACAGATTTTTTTCCATTGATCACTTAAGGTAAGTCGGTCAAGCAGTGAGCCTATGATGATATTGTAAAAAGCTATTGGCAATCCATGAGTATGTACTGCTTTCAAAAGGACCCTTCCCAGAGGAATCGCCTAGAATCCTTTTTCAAAATAAGGATCCATTGTAAATCCAAGAGCAAAACCTCCCAGTCCAGCTAAGACAATTCCTATCCCTCCGGCAATAATATTTAATCGTCCTGAGATCATACCCTTGTCTCCTTCCCAGATTTTTCCATCATCTATATACCCCCCAAATCAGGCCTTTTTCTACAGACTCAACGACTCGGATCACTGGGTTGCCGCCAATGATCTTACCATACGATTCCGACTGGATCGGCAACTCCAGTGCATCCGCTAGTTAGGCACCCGAAGCTGCCTCGGCACCGCGAGCAGGTCGACACCTAAACACGTAGATCGCCCAGCCCAAGACGTCTCTACCCCACCTCAGGTACACTGATTTCTCCTTTGCCACGCGATCAAGCAGCTCAGGAAGATCAGCGTCGTCTGGGTCGGCGCGAGCGTACTCCGCCATCGCATGCCACTGGAGACCTTCGTATTGGTCCCAGTCGTCCTTGCTGCTCACGAGAGTGTGCACGAGGTCGAGTCCTCGTCGCTCCCCCGCTTCAACGTTCTCCGCGTGGCTCCCGAAGCCATCTCTCGTCAGCCCACACGCCTGCAAATGTTCCTCCGACGGCTCCCGAATCCAGTACGGCTCCCCCACTATCACCCAGCCGTCGGGCTCGACCATACTGACCAGCGCGTCCAGAGTCTGTGCGTGCCCACCGAAAACCCAGCTCGCCCCAACGCACGAAGCCAGAGTGAGGCTGTGTGGCTTGTCGGGTCTAAAATCAGCGCCATCCATTTGGTTGAAGGTGATTCCTGCTTGCGGCACCCGCGCTCTGAGCCTTTGTTCTGCGTCAGCGATGAAGAAGGGCGAGAGGTCTACGCCAACGCCGCGCACCCCGTATGCCTCCGCCAGACGTATCAGGAACTCGCCCTTCCCGCAGGCGATGTCAACCACACGCGCGTCTGCCGGAAGCTGCACCAGTTCCACCAAGCGCGCGAGCTTCTCCTCGCTCGTAGGATTACATACGACGTGCCTACGATGAGTGATGTCGTAGAACTTCCACGTGTCCATAGATCGATCCCTCAGCTGCCTAACGACAGAAATCAGCCGACGCTGTAAGCGGTCGGCTGGATGAATTGGTTAGATATAGTCTTTATCAATATTCTTCAACTGTTTAATGAATCTAAAGTACATTTTAAAAAGTGAAGGGATTTCGGCTATCGGATATTTTTTCAAAAATGCAATCTGTTTTGAAATGGATCTTGTCTTGTTAAACAGGGACACATATTCCTTGTAAAACTCGCCCAATGGTAATCTTGTTTGCACATGGGTATGGAAGAAGTCAAAATAATCATAGTTGTCGATAATCAAATCGTTCTTAACCTCGTCATAAAAATCGGTTCCTGGCAAGGGAGTCATGACAGCAAAACCGAAAAAATCCAGATCGAGCTTACTGCAAAACGCCCGCAACTCCTCAAAGTCACGCTTGTCAAAGTCCGGCCTTACCATGAAATTGGGAAAAATATCTATGCCGAAAGACTTCAGTATCCTGATTGCTTCGACATGATTTCTCACAGTTGAACCTTTTCGTACCTTTCTGAGGTCATCATCACGAAAAAATTCGAGGCCGACAAACACTCTCTTCAGTCCAACCTCCTTCCACGTCTCAATCAGATCAGGGTGCCTCACAATGGTGTCGCTTCGTCCGTAGAGGAAGTACTGTTTCCTGACGCCGGCCTTCTTGATGAGATCGGCAAGTACCTTCATTCTTTGTGCGTCAAGCAGGGACTCGTCATCGGCAAAGAAGACGGAGTCTTCTTCTATAGTGGCAAGTTCTTCGGCAATCTTCACCGGATTCCGCGTCACATATCTTCCGCCGGTCAGTTTCCAGAGAGCGCAGAAGTTGCATTTAAAAAAGCAGCCCTTTGAAGTCCGGATTGAGGCAAGAGGCTTCATCCATTCACTGAAATAACTCTTCCTGTACTTCACTGTCAGGCTTCTATCAGGGAACGGAAGCGCATCAAGATCGTCCAAATATTCGCCTCTGTTTACGGTGACCTTGCCGTTTTTCTTGTATGCCGTTCCAGGAATTCCTTCAAAGTCTCTTTTTGTATCGAGCCTCGCAATCACCTCTTTGAAGGTGAAAACTCCTTCGCCAACAACTATCAAATCTATAGATGGAACAATGAAGTCTTCAGGCCTAACCGTAGCGTGATGGCCTCCCACCAAGGTAAAGATTTCAGGATTGGCCTTCTTTATTTTCTCAAAGAGTTGCTTCACAACATTCACGTGCACCGTATATGCGGTTATCCCGACAACATCGGGCTTGAAGCCGTTGATAACCGCATTCATATCATTCTCAAGACGCATATCAAGAATTTTCACGTCATGATGGTCTCTGACGCCTGACGCAAGATACTCGAGGGCAAGTGGTTCAAAAACATGAAAGTCTTCTCCTCCTATGGCTTTTTTTGGTTTTTTTGGTTGTATTAAAAGTATTTTCATTACGCTACCAATATTTGATTCTCTTCATATCTAACGGTTGAAGTAAGCCGCCCGGCCACGGGGTCTTGAAAAAGATGCACAGGCTATTCCGGGTCGGCTTGAGTGATTCGTTAGACACCCCAATTATGAGGTTTGATCTTCTCCAAGGTGTCATTTATATGCTTGACGTATTTCTTGGCAACTTTTAGCGATAACTCCGCTTCCGGTTTTGTTGACGTTTTCCCTCGATGCGCAACACTGTGTCGTTTCTCAAAGTGGGTTTCCAAATCATTCCATAAACGGTTTGCCCTATCAAAAGTTTCGCCGGGG
>VGRU01000244.1 GCA_016875255.1 Deltaproteobacteria bacterium | reverse complement strand
GCAAAGAGCCCCATGAAAAAAAGATAGGGAAAGATGATCTGGTTGAGTGTGACGGTCAAATGGAACTTTTCCGGGATTTTAGCAAACCCAGGGGCGATGATCTGGATGATCACCGGAGAGAAGAGGGTTCCAAACACTGTAATCATCAGCAACACCAACCCCATCAGGGTAAAAGCAATATGGGTCACTTCTCTCGTTTCTTCTTCTGATCGGTGATGAAGGTATTCGGTGTAAACCGGGATGAAGGAGATGGTCAGAGAGCCTTCTCCCACCAGCCGTCTCCAGAGATTGGGGATTCGGAAGGCCACAAAGAAGGCATCCGCCGACATCCCTGCCCCAAAGAAATGGGCGATGACCATATCTCTAAAAAATCCCAGGATACGGCTGAGGAGGGTCCCCATCCCAATGGTGGAAGCCGCTTTGGTGATCTTCTTGTTCTCGGTCATAGTTAGAAATTAAAGGTGATGTCTGGCGGTTACGGTGACGATGCCCGTATCGTCATTCGGTTACGTCTTTCGGTTTAGGAAGTCCACGTAACCGTCTACCCTTAAACGAAACGGGCTTCGTAGCCTTAACCTGTATCACCCGAAATTATCATTTAAGGCATTTAAGGCACTTGACACACGCTATCCTAAAATGTTAGAAAAATCAATGTCCATCGCCCCTGCCCCTCTCCCCGACGGGGAGAGGGGCAGGGGCGATGGGAAGAAAGGAGATTCAATTTTGGCTACTCATCAATCAGCGATTAAAAGAGCAAAACAGAATGAGAAGAGGAGGGTCCGAAGCCTCCATTTCGAATCGACGGTAAAGAGTTCAGTGAAGAAAGTGCGGGAAGCGATTGAAGAAAAGGATGTTGAGGCTGCCAGGAAAGCCCTATTAAATGTGATCCCTATCATTCAGAAAGGATGTTCAAAGGGCATCTTTCACAAAAACACCTCTGCAAGAAAGATCTCCCGGCTGACCCAGGCTGTCAATAGTCTGAAACCTGCTATATAATCAGACATCAATGGGGCATAGGTTAAGGCTAAGATGCCCGCTTAGATTAAAGGTAAGGTCATTGGTCTTTAAACTCTTAAACCATAGCCATCTGACCTAACCTAAACAGGCTTCTTAACCCTGGCCTAAAAACTTTTGGGGCTGGCAGAGGTCGATGACTAGCTTCTCCATCAGAAGATTTTTCGGCCCCCTCCCCTTTTTAACGGCTAAATCCGTCTGGTGACACTTCAGGACACCTTCACGTAAAGAGGCCACAGAGAAGCTCCTCCCCTGATCTATCAGTTTCCTAACATTCCATGCTTGCATCCGGAGCGCTTTTGCCATCTCCTCAAGATTTTTTCGGCTGGAGGCCATCTCCTTTACCCTCCAGATATTCCAGTAGTGCTTTGACATCATGCCCACGAGAAGAGGAACAGGATCGTCCTTTCTCTTTGGGGCCGGCTCTTCTTTCTTAAAGGGAATGGCCTTCGATTCCAATGCCTTCTCCAGGATGGTGAGCGCCTTTTTTAGATTCTGCTGGCCGATGGCGTCGGTTAAATCAAAAACCGTACTGACCTTTACCTCCGAAGTGATCCCCTCCACATCAGAAAGCTCGATCTTCTTCTTGTTTCCGACGCTTAAAAAGACTTTCTCCAACCCGTTATCGAGATCCTGGAGGTGATCTCCAACAACCTCGATGAGATAGCCAGCTCCCTCTTCGGAGATGATTTTTCCTTTCTCCTCCATCCTCCTTCTGATCCAGGAGACAAGCCCTTTCCCTTTCAACCGGGGATGTTCAATGACCTTCCCGATCTTCTCCATCTCTTTCTGGTATTTTTTCCATGGCCCAAGAGTCTGGCCACACATCACAAAACAGGTGGAGGGAGAAGGATTCCGGATATAGGCAAGCAAGGTCTCGACATTCTCTTCATCGAACTGGTCTGCTCCCCTGATGAGGACAAACCGATATTGAGAAAACATTGGAAGGGTCTGGGCTGTATCGACGATCTCCTGTCCGCTGTGCTCTTCTCCATTAAAGAGATGGAGATTGAATCCCCTCTCTTTGGAGGAGAGGGTCTGATTCAGTAATCTCCTGATCTCCTCTTCGATCAGGTAGTCCTCGGGACCATAAAGGAAATAGATTGGGGAGATATCGGATCGAGGTTTCATTTCCTCTCAAAAACCATTGCAAATTGCAAAGTTAGCATTTAGCATTTCAAATTGAATTCGTTCATTTTATATGGTGTCATTCCTTCTGCGAAGGCAGGAATCCAGAAATCCAAAAACTGGATTCCCCCGTATCAAGCACCCCGTGTCAAGCACGGGGCAGGCTAAGGCAGGCTAAGTCAAGCCCGGAATGACAAAAGAAGAGATTCCACAATGCTAACTTTGCAATGCTAATTTTTCAATGTTCTTTTTCTGGCTTCCTTCATAGAGATCATACTCCAATAGCCTGCATTCGATATTGGAGTTGTAAAAGGGAATCCTTTTCTTTGTCCTCAATCCCACCCGTTTGGCCAGGTCGAGATTGCCAGTGAAGATGTATCCATGGTATCCCTGGCACCGCTTCTTAAAAAAATCTCCGATCCCTTTATAAATCTCCCTCAGGGCATCCCTCTCTCCCATCCGCTCCCCGTATTCTGGGTTGAGCATCACAACGCCCTCTCCGTTGGGGACAGGGGTCTCTCCATAGGGACAGATCCCGAAGTCGATCCACCGTTCCACTCCTGCAGTCTGCGCATTTTTCTTCGCTCCCTGGATAGC
The DNA here is from genome assembly GCA_016875255.1 of Deltaproteobacteria bacterium. The sequence continues at coordinate 2,453 of VGRU01000244.1, read as the reverse complement.
CTCCGCGCTGATATCCGTGGCAATGATCTTCCCATCCATCCAATCCCTTGCCGTTGCCCTTGCCTTACGTCGTATCTCCCTCCAGGATGATTCATCAAATCCCTTCAGGTGCATAAAACCATAATTACTTCTCAATAGGCCGGGCGGTCTCCCAAGGCCAATCAACGCCGCCTCGATGGCAAGCGTCCCGCTCCCGCACATGGGATTGATAAAGTTGTTGTTTCCTCTCCAGCCGGTGGCCAGGATCACCCCTGCGGCCAGTGTTTCCTGCATGGGCGCCCTCAGGGGAATCTTCCGATACCCCCTCCTTGAAAGAGGTTGACCGGAGGTATCGATAAAGAGAGAGCCCATCTCATCCTTCCAGAAGAGATGAATGACCGTTCGATCTCTTTCCGAACCCGAATCCGGCCGTCTGCCGCAGGTTCTCTTGATCCGGTCCACAATGGCGTCCTTACATTTAACATTGGCAAACCGTGTATCTTTAATAGTGGGGTTGTTCACAGTCGAAGTCACACAGAGGTAACCGCCTTCAGGGATCAACTCCTCCCATTTCATTCCGGATATGACTTGATACAGTTCATCCGGGTGCCTTGCCTTAAATCGTTCCAGGAAGAAAAGAATCCGATGTCCTGTCCGGATAAAAAGGTTCAATCTCATGGCATCATCCATTGTCCCTTCGGTTTCGACGCTGGCGATACCTTCCGAGAGGATCGGGAATTCGAGCAAACGGAGTTCTTCCTTCAGAAAAGGGACGATCCCTTTGGCACAGGTGATAACGATTCTGCTCTTTCTTCCCCAGATATCCATATGCACCCCATATATCATAAGGGTTTCATGATTGAACAGACATTATTTTGAAAATCTCCCCTCACCCCTCTTTGCAAAAGAGGGGAATTATCCCTCCCTTTGGCAAAGGGAGGTTAGGAGGGATTTTATAAATCGAGGTAGTTCTAATTTTAAGACTATTAATATTAGCCGATATGATACCATATTCTTCACTCCATTGCCTCTCCTTTTTGCGTTCTGTCTTGGGAAGAGGTAAAATATTCCTTGAGGGAAAAAGAATGGAACGCTGGCAAAGAGCACTCTCCGAAAGCATCACTTCTCTGGACGAACTGTCCCGTTATATCCCAATCGACTCTAAATTACTTGGTCCTGTTGTGGCCCGCTATCCTCTCCGGATCACCCGCACCTATTTAAGCCTCATCCGGGAGAAAGACGATCCGATCTGGCGCCAGTCCGTCCCTGACCGGCGTGAACTGGAACAGGATGATCTCTCCATCGATCCACTCAACGAAGAAAACCTGACCTGCGTACCAGGACTCATCCACCGTTATCCTGACCGCGTCGTCCTGCTGGTCTCATCCGTGTGCCCGACCCTGTGTCGGTTCTGCACAAGAAAAAACAGAATGGGAGGAGAAGGGAGTTTAAAAAATCAGAGTTCCTCTAAAAATGTCATTCCTGCGAAAGCAGGAATCCAGAAGGTTTTGAAAGCGCTGGACTCCCGCCGGAGTTTACCCCGTACTTCGATACGGGGCGGGAGTGACGAATTGATAATTAATAGAGGTTACCACCAGAACTCACTGGAAGCCGCTCTCGGTTATATCGAAACGAAGCCTGCTATCCGTGAGGTCATCCTCTCAGGCGGAGACCCTCTTCTGCTCACTGACGATGAACTCGAAGATATCCTGATCAGGGTCCGCAAAATCCCTCATCTGGAGGTCGTGAGGATTCATACCCGCGCCCCGGTCACATTGCCGGAGAGAATCACCTTCCGGCTCTGCCGGATATTGAAACAATATCATCCCCTCTATTTGAACACTCAGTTCAACCACCCCATAGAAATCACACCTCTATCGGCGAACGCCTGCGCCCGGCTGGCGGATGCGGGCATCCCGCTCGGAAATCAGACCGTCCTGCTCAGAGGGGTCAATGATGATCCGGAAGTGATGAAACGATTGATGCAGAAACTCCTGACCATCAGGGTTCGTCCTTATTACATCCATCAGATGGATCTGGTAAAGGGAACAGGCCATTTTCGCACCTCCGTTCAGAAAGGGTTAGATATCGTGGAGCAATTAAGAGGGCACACCTCAGGTATGGCAACGCCTTCCTATGTCATCGATTTGCCGGGAGGAAAAGGAAAGGTCGCCGTCCTCCCCGACGATGTGAGGAGGCAGGGGAATAATCTTTTTCTACGTAATTATCTTGGTGAGATCACCGAATACCCGGATGGCGAAGAGGAATAATATTATTGCAAAATTAGCAATGTAAAATTAACAATGATCAATAAACTGTACGAAGTTTGTTTTTTTATATCTCTCACTATATTGCTAATTGTTAAATGCTAATTGATAACGTTCAAGACATCGTTCATTAAATTAACATTCAGGACATCGTTCACATTCAAACGGTTAAAGCTGTTAAACGTTTTGATATACCTGAGGTATAAG
>VGRU01000243.1 GCA_016875255.1 Deltaproteobacteria bacterium | reverse complement strand
TGCCCTTCTTTTAATTCTTTTGTCCCCTATCTTTCGAGCGAGGTCAGAATCGATCTGCCTGCTTCTCCCTCATCCTTTATCCTGGTTAGCATCAACACCCTGTCAGATCAGGGATTTGTAAAAACAATTTTTCACCCACCCACATCCAATTCATAAAGCGACCGTTACCCTCTCAAAATCCTTATCTAATCATTCTATTCCCCTGCGAGCGAAAATCATACCTTGAGGGATAGATATTTTTCTTTCCGACTTCACGGCAGGGGGTAGATGATCGAATTGTTAGATAGAAAGTACGGCCATCGAGTTTAAAATGGAGGGAAAAGAGATGGAAAATCATCCGGAGAATTTTGACATGCAATCCTGTCCCTTCTGTGGCGAGGGGAATAAAAGGGAATCTCACTTTTGTGCCCACTGCAGGAAAGATCTCTTGAAGGATAAAAAATCGATTTCTGCAAGACGACCTATTCTTTTAGGGATGATCGGTCTTCTATTAGCTGGCGGGATCATCCTTTTATGGAGAACCGGCTATGAATCGAAGCTGGTGGGAAAGGTCAATGGGGAAGAAATATCACGGGAAGAATTCTCAAGGAAGGTGGACCGGTTAAAGAGGTTATACGAAACCCGCTATGGGCAGGGTCTCTTTGAAGGCGAAGGGGGAAAGGAAAATTTGAACCGGCTTAAATCCGAAATCCTCGATGAGATGGTCGCTGAGAAAATCCACCTTCAGGAGGCCCGGAAGGCAGGTTATACCTCCGCCCCCGAAGATGAGATTGAAAAATATTTGGATGGAATCAGGAAGCAGAAGGGATTATCCGACGCGGACCTTGAGAAAATGACCGGCGGGAGTATCGAAGACCTGAAGGAAGAGCTAAGGCGGGGATGGATCATATCACAGTTTGTGGAGAAGGCCGTGATCAAAGGCGATCCGGCAAAGGGGGAATTTCTCTTTGGTCAGTGGTTTGTAAAAGTCAAGGCAAACGCTCAAATCGAGACTTATGAAAAGATGGAACCTGTTTATGCGGCAAAGGCTTCCTGCTGTAAAAGCGGATGTGGAGGAGGAGGACAGGCCCGGCCTCTCGATCCAGGAGTGGAACAGGAAGCAAAGTCCAAGGGGTTGGAGTATTACGAAAAAAAGGCCCAGAAAAAAGGAGCAGAAGCTAAGGTCACCGATTTTGGATGTCACATTCAGGTCGATATTATCGAAGGCGGAAAGGTGGTCCTCTCCCTGACTTATAATGGGAAAGAAGTTCAAGAAATTTAAAGCCTGCCTACCGCAGGCGGTAAGGAGGATGATTCAATGGAAACATGTCCAAAATGTAAAACCAAAAACCAAGAGTCAAGTCGTTTCTGTAAAAAGTGCAGTTTTCAACTTTCAGAGTCCTCATTTCAGGATAAGAAGGAGAAGGTAATGGGTGATCATCAGAGGAAGCGCCTTTGGATTCCAATATCCTTAGCCACCATTGCCGTTGTACTGGTGGGCGCAGGGTACTGGATCATCGAAGGAAATTCGGGGGCTAATCCGAGAGTTTCTTCCCAACCAAAGGTGAGTGAGAAGGTAGACTACGCCGGGCAGTCGATACGCATGACCGATATTTCGGCCAAAGCAGAAAAAGGAAAGATATCCATTCCCCTTGATATTGTTATGGAGAAGAGGATGGTTCGATTCGAATATGAAAACAATGGGAACAAGATTCCCCTCCTCGCCTATATCACCCCGACCGGGAAGGTGGTCACTGCAGTATCCATGTGTGAGCCCTGCAAGTCCACCCGCTTCCACATAAAGGATAAGAGCATGGTCTGTAATGCCTGCTACACGGAATGGCAACTGGAAACTCTTAAGGGGATCAGCGGCGGTTGTCTCAACTATCCACCTGATGTGATCCCGAGCACTGTCGAAAATAATCAAATCCGGATCGACGAAAAAATCATAAAGGAATGGAAGCCGAGGGTGTGATATCAATTCACAGTAGGCAGTAACCAGTAATCAGTGATCCATAATCAATAGTTAAAAATTGAGGTAATATATATGCGACTCAAAGACATTTCGATCAATAATCTCCGGAGGCGAAAAGGGAAGGTTTTTTCCCTGATCCTTGGCCTCACCATCGGTATCACCACTGTAGTCACCCTCATCTCCATCACCCGGATGATGAATGAGGACATCGCCAATAAATTGGATGAATTCGGAGCCAATATCCTCATCCTCCCCCGATCGGATGATTTATCCCTTTCCTATGGAGGGATGAGTGTCGGAGGGGTGTCCGTCGATGCCCAAACCTTGATGGACTCGGATGTCCCGAAGATCAGCCAAATCGAAGCGAAAGAAAACCTTAGCACCGTTTCACCCAAACTCATCGGAGTTATGGAGATAGAGGGGAAAAAAATCCCCTTGATGGGAGTGCAATTCTCAGAAGAGATAAGACTGAAGAAGTGGTGGAAGATTCATGGGTCTGAGCCCAAGAGCCGGGACGAGGCCCTGTTGGGAAATGAGGTCGCGGTTCGCCTCTTCAAGAGCACCGGAGACACCTTACCGATCAACGGAAAACCGGTCAGAATTTCAGGGATTTTGGATGAAACGGGATCGCAGGATGACTTCGCCATCTTCGCCGATCTCACTTTTGTCCAGGAGGTGATGAAGAAACCAGGGAGCTTGAGCCTGATCGAGGTCTCGGCCTACTGTAACACCTGCCCCATCGAAGAGATTGTCCGCCAGATCTCGAAACAATTGCCTCATGCCAAAGTGACGGCCATCAAACAAACCCTTCAGACGAAGATGGAGGCGCTGGATCATTTCAAGAAATTTTCTGTGGGGATATCGATCATTGTCCTTCTCATCGGAAGCCTGATCGTCTTCACCAACATGATGGCCTCCGTAAATGAGAGGAAGAGAGAGATTGGAATCTTTCGCGCCATCGGGTTCCGGAAATCTCATGTCGTGAGGATCATCTTTTTAGAGGCTTTGATCGTCGGGTTGATTGCAGGAATAATAGGATATGCTTGGGGTCTGGGGGTTTCCCAGGTCATTGGCCCAATGATTACTGGAATGAAAGGTGGAAAAATATTTATCGATCCCCTGCTGGCCATAGGGGCTATTTTCCTGTCTTCTCTGATCGGGATCCTTTCGAGCGCTTATCCGGCAATCCATGCCTCGAAGATGGATCCAACCACGGCGCTAAGAGCGCTATAAAACCGGTGGAGGTCTGAGGTTAGAGGTTTGAGGCAAAAGACAATGGAGGTTACGGATGAGTCTGATCGAAATCAAAAAATTGAATAAGGCTTATGAGAGCGGGGAGGAGTGTGTCATGGCTCTCGTCGATGTCGATCTGAATATTGAAAAAGGAGAGTTTATCTCTGTCATGGGCCCCTCTGGATCGGGAAAGTCCACACTTCTGACCATTCTGGGAGGGCTCAACCATCCCACAGGGGGAGAGGTGGTCGTGGATGATATCCCTATCTACAAGCTTTCACTGGAGAAGTTGGCTGATTTCAGAAGAGAGTATCTGGGTTTTATCTTCCAGTCCTTTCAGCTGATCCCCTACCTCACGGTAATTGAAAACGTAATGCTTCCCCTTTCTATCACAGAGAAGACTAACCGGGAGCAGGTGAAAATGGCCGAGGAGATATTGGAACGAATTGGATTGAGAGGAAAGGAGAGGAGACTTCCAGACCAACTCTCAGGGGGAGAGCAAGAGAGGGTGGCCATTGCCAGGGCATTGGTGAATTCACCGCCTATTCTTATGGCCGATGAGCCCACAGGGAATCTGGACTCCAAAACCGGAAAAGAAATTATGGACCTGTTTAAGTCCTTACATGAAGAAGGACAAACCATCGTCATGGTTACCCACAATCCAGAAAACACGGCATTTTCAACACGGACCATCTCTCTCAAGGATGGAAGGGTGGAGAATAATGGTGGAAAGGCCTAACAGGTTAAAGAAATTCGAGAATAGATAGAAGGGAGATGATTTTATGAAGATTCAAAATCTTAAAACAAAAGTAATTGGTCCAATTCTACTTTTGATCCCAATGGCATGTATGCATTTGGGCGATGGCCACCACTCCGGTGGTCATCATTCCTTGGCCCCTCATATTTCATTCCAATCTTCGCCCCATGGTCTTGCTCCTGACGGTATGACAGGAGCGAAGGAAATGGCAATTCCTCAAGATGTTAAGGATACGGAATGATCTGATGAATTAGAGAACCGAAGAGGGATGATTTACAGAATTGGAGGGAGAGGGTCTCTTGATGAAAATCGTAACAAAATGAAGAAGATCATAACTCCTTCTTCTTGTTTATAAAGAGAATTATATATATCAAATATAATGCAAGGTTCTTTTTTAATTTTAATGAGGGGAAAATGGACTTAGCCAAAAGAATCTTAATCCTCATCCTCTCTCTTCTCTTTTTGTCTTCTACGATATTGCCCAATCTTTGTTCAGCAACAGAACCCCCTTCAACCAAGACAGATTCAACTACATGTTTTAGTGAGCCGGAGCATTCTCATCATGAAGATCCCCCTTGTAGCAACTCAACCCCTTGTCCAAAAAATTATACCTGCTGTAATTTAGCCACTTTGGGTCCGTCACCAAATTTCTTTGTTTTAAACTTCTATTTGGTAACACCAGCCGAGATTTTCTTCCAACCCTCGGTCATTACTAAATCCTTTTATCACCCACCTCGACCTCATCTTTAATCACTTCTTTTTCACCTCAAGAATAATTTGAATTCCAATTAACGGCTGTCTACATCAATTGGGCCCTTGGTTCCATTGAAGGGTTTAGTGAAAATTCCTCCAGAGGAGGTGGTCTTATGAAGTCCTTACAAGTGGGAGATAGAAACTCCGATTTTGACGATAGAGCTTTCCGGCTTGATGATTTTTCTCAGATCAATCCACAAAAAGCTATAACGATCTTGCAACATCAAATGGCCGTTCAGAAGGCGTCCAATATGATCAAAGAGAGAATCCAGGACCTGCCCACACTATCTGAATTGGCCAAATCCACAGGATTGAGCCGGACCTATTTTTCTTATGTATTTAAGGAAGTAACAGGGATGAGATTGCAGGATTACCTCACCCAGACCCGCCTCAATAAAGCCAAAGAGCTTCTGGGCAACATCGATTTAAAAATCAAACAAATTGCCTATGAAGCTGGTTTTTCTGATCCAAATTATTTCTGCCGTACTTTCAAAAAAAAG
>VGRU01000242.1 GCA_016875255.1 Deltaproteobacteria bacterium | reverse complement strand
CTCTCTTTCACCTTTCCTTTTTCAATGAATTTGCCTGCTGACCAGGCGATATTTTTCAGGCCGCGGTCCAAGATCTCCCGGCTGACATCGGTGATCAAAACATTTAATCCAGCCTGAGCGCAGACCTGAGCAATACCGCTTCCCATCAATCCAGCGCCCACGATCAGCACTTTCGAAATGGCCATCTGTTCCTCCTGCAGTTTTCACTCTATTCTATCTCATATGAGGCATAAGCATTAATTTAGCTGGACTGTCATTCCGGCGAAAGCCGGAATCCAGTCAAACAATCGTGTGGTACAAATCCTGCCAATTCGGATTAAGACTTTCGATCAATTCTAGTTTCCAACTTCGCTTCCATTCTTTCATCCGTTTTTCCCGCTCAATAGCAGATTCCATACTCTCATGCAGTTCATACCAAACCAACTGATGAATACCGTATCGTTTGGTAAACCCTTCTACCATATTGTTTTTGTGTTCCCAAATCCTTTTGATGAGATCTGAAGTTACGCCGATGTAGAGGGTACCATTTCTTTTACTTGCTAAAATGTATACTGCGGGTTGTTTACCCAACGATACCCTCTGGATTCCGGCTTTCGCCGGAATGACGAATAACAAACTCCCCAACCCTTAAGTTGGCGTTTATATCCTTATGGAGAGAAGTGGAAAATTTCGATTCTTGGTTATTTCTCCTCTTTAAAACGGATACTTTCCAGCCTTAATCACATGGTCTGCGATTTCCCGTCTCAGAGCGATCGTATTGACCGGGGTGAAACGAGACAGCTTTTTAAGGGCGGAGAGTTGTGTTCTGAGCGTATCGCCCTCGGCGACAGCCGCGAGGGCCTTTTTGGCAAAACCTTCCAAACGCTCAAAGGCATCGTTTACAAAGACCTTGACCATGGCCCTCTGAATTTGCCCCCTCTCGTCCATGGGTCTTCCCATGGTTTTCATTGCCCGAAGAAGGCCGCTCTCCATGGCAAAGACCTGAATCACCATATCGCTGATCAACCCCAGCAGCTCCTGCTCCTCCGCCAGTTTCATCATATACTTCTGAACGGCGGCTCCGGTTACAAGGAGCGTGATCTTTTTTGATATCTCGATCATCTCCTGCTGTAAGGTCAGTTTCCCATCATCGCTCTCCACTTTGGGACGAAGTGTGAGAAGTTCACCGGCCACCTTCTGGGCGGCCGCCAGCACAGGAAGGCGGCCCTTCATCGCCCGTTTCGTCAGCATATCCATGATGAGAAGGCGGTTGATCTCATTTGTCCCTTCCCAGATCCGGTTGATCCGGGCATCTCTGTAACCCCGCTCCACGGGATAATCATGAATATATCCGTATCCTCCGTGGATCTGAACGGCTTCATCCACGATATTGCCGGTCATCTCCGAGCAGAAGATCTTATTGATGGAGTCTTCAATATTATACTCCTCAATTCCGTTCGCCATCTGCATTCCGACATCCTCGGCATGGCGGTCTATCGGCCCGAGAATCCGATCGGTCAATCCTCCTGTCCGGTAAACCATGCTCTCCATCATAAAAGATTGAATCGCCATCTCTGCGATCTTATGCTTGATCAGACCAAATTCAGCGATCGGCTTGCCGAACTGGACCCTCTTTTTCGCATAGGTGACCGCCTCCTGCATGGCCCTCTTTGCCCCTCCCAGATTGCCCGCGCCCAGACCGAAACGACCCATGTTGAGGACATTGAGGGCCACAATATGGCCTCTTCCAATCTCTCCGAGGAGATTTTCCACCGGGACCTTGACATCGGAAAAGATGACGCTTCGTGTCGAGGAGCCTTTCACGCCCATCTTATTCTCTTCCTCATCCACGGAAACCCCATCGTAGTTGCGCTCGACGATGAAAGCGGTGAATTTATTTCCATCCACTTTGGCATAGGTGGTGAAGAGGTCTGCAATTCCGGCATTCGTGATGAATTGCTTCTGACCGTTCAAGATGTAATAGTTCCCATCCGGGCTAAGTGTTGCCGTGGTCTTGGCATTAAGGGCATCGGAGCCTGCTTCAGACTCGGTCAGGGCATAAGCGCCGATGATCTGTCCTGAGGCCAGCCCTGGAAGGTAACGCCTCTTCTGATCAGGGTTGCCAAAGAAGATGATTGGGAGAGAACCGATTCCGGTATGGGTGCCGAAGGAGGCCGTGAACGAACCACCTGCCTGGGCCATCTTCTCCCAGAGAAGGAGAGAGCTGACCTTGTCCAGATCCTGCCCCCCGTACTCCTCCGGGATGTCCGCCGCGAGAAACCCAAGCTCCCCTGCCTTCTTGAGCAGGCCCACAAGAAGTCCCTCTTTCTTCTCTTCGATGTCTTCGCTGACAGGTTGAATTTCGCCCACAACAAATTCGGTCACTGCCTTAGCGATCAAGAGCTGCTCTTCATTGAAATCTTCCGGCGTGAAAATCTGCTGAGGTGAAATCGATTCGATCAGAAACGCCCCCCCTTTGACAAATTCTTCCATAAGAACCTCCTTTCTCAAAGATCAATTAACATTGAAAAATTAGCAGTGCAAAGTTGGTGGAATCGTAAAAAGTCGTCTCACCGGTGAAAACCGGTGTCCAGTGTTTTTATAAGTGTTTGAGATTACTGGATTCCGGCTTTCGCCGGAATGACGATCATTGGGATTTTTTGACTTTTTACGAGACCATCAAAGTTAGCAATTTAAAAATTGCTAATTGCTAATTTTATATTTTGCATTTTGAATTGATGTTTTTACCCCGTTAGAAAGTTGAAAGCTTTCTAACGGGGTTTACCCACTATGCCAGCGCTTGCGCGGCGAGGAAAGAATGTAAAAAAGAGATTTCGCCTGCCACGACCACACAGTTAAAAAAGCCCATATGCAGATGTGACTGGATAGAAATGGGGGCTTGAATCTACAAGCCTATTCGGTGGAAAAAACTTTTTTCAGTTCCTCGGTCAGCGCGGGGACGATTTGGAAGAGGTCTCCGGCGATGCCGTAATCCGCATAGTTGAAGATGAGGGCATTCGGGTCAGTATCCACGGCGACGACCGTTTTACAGGTGCCAATGCCTAGGATATGGTGAATGGCACCAGAGATGCCAAAGGCCATATAGAGTTTGGCGGAGATGTTCTTTCCGCTCTTTCCGATCTGGTCTTTCAGATCCCTCCAGCCTTCATCCACGGTGGCTCGTGTTGTCCCAACCGACCCATTTAAGACTTCTGCGAGGTCTTCGATCATTTTAAAATTTTCAGGGGCCTTGATCCCCCTGCCTGCGGCCACGACAATATCCGCTTCCGTGATATCGAGCTTTGCTCCGGCTGCCTTCTCGAAGCCGGTCACCTTCTTCTTCAATAAGGAGGGATCGATCTGAGAGGAGACTGGAACAATTTTTGCCGATTTACCCGGGCTTTCATTGACGAGAAAGGCATTGTTTCTCACCGTTGCCATCCGGGGCCTGGCTTCGGAAAAAACCATTTCCGCAAAGACCTTTCCACCGAAGAGGGGCCGCCTGGCCGTGAATTTTCCATCCTCTCCCATCGACAGCCCCGTACAGTCAGGTGCATAGCCTGTTTGAAGATGCATGGCCAATCTCGGGAAGAGGTCTTTTCCGGTTGAGGTGGCTCCGCCTAATAGGAGGGTAGGTTGATGTTCCTTCACCAGAGAGGCGATGCTCATTAAATAGGCATCGGAAGTATAGGGCGTGAAAGAAGGGTCGTCCATCACATAGATTTTATCAGCAAAAGGGGTTAGACTTTTTGCCGCTTCCTCAAGGCCGCTTCCAAGAAGTAGGGCGGCAACCTCCTGGCCTGTCTTTTTTGAAAATTCGATTCCCGCAGAGAGAAGTTCGAAGGCGATTTTTTTCACCTTTCCCTCCCGATGCTCTGCTAAAACCCAGATCTCGTTTGCCATGATACTTACCCCCTTATAAATTTTGGATTGCGGAATGCGGATTGCGGAATTAAAAAATATAAAGAGTTAACATTTTAGAATTTCAATCCGAAATCCGAAATCCGCATTCCGAAATTCAAATGGCTTTCGCTTCTTCCCTGAGCAGTTTGACCAGTGTTTTCACATTCTCGGGGAAGTCCTCTTTAATCATTTTCACCGGAGGCCTTTTCGGTGGCGGAACATATTTTTCTATTTTGATATAAGGACTCACATCGGATGGGCTTAATCCAAGTGAGGCCAAGTCCACCTTCTTAATCTGGGCCTTCATCGCCTTCATCACATTCATCACCAGAGGAATTCTCGGAGCGTTGAGCCCCTTCTGGCAGGTGAAGAGGGCAGGGAGGGGACAGGTCAGGCTTTCTTTCCCATTTTCAACCTCTCTCAGGACTTTTGCCTCCTTCTTTTGATCATCCACCTCGAGCCCAATGATGGAATGGATATGAGGGATACCAAGGCATTCTGCAACCGCAGGCCCGACTATGCCTGCATCATCATCCATGGCCTGCCTTCCTGTCAGAATGAGATCAAAGGGTTTATCTTTGAGATAGGTTGAAAGGGTTCTGGCAAGGGCAAACTGGTCGGCGCCTTCCAGAGCCGGATCAGCGATCTGAACGGCGTCGTCTGCTCCCATAGAGATGCCCCTTCTCAGGGCGTCCACTCTCCGGTTATCAACGGTGAGAACCGTCACTTTGCCGCCGGTCTTCTCTTTCAGTTTCAGACCGGCCTCGATAGCGATCTCATCGAAGAAGCTGGTGAAATATTTATTTTCAATCTCCAGTTCCGAATCCGATTTGACCTTGACGATCGCCTCAGGATCAGGAACCTGTTTGACGAAGACATAAATCTCCATAGTTCCTCTCAATGTCAAATGCCAAAGTTCGCACGAAGTGATGAACCAAAGGTGAATCAATATCAAATCAATTCTAAAGCTCAAATGTCAAAAAAATATTTTAAATTTTGAACTTTGACATTCATTTGACATTTGTAATTTGAAATTTGGATTTAATCTTTACAATATACTCTTCCCAGATAGTCACAGAGGACTTCGTGGGTGCCGCCGCCGTAGAGCAGGAATTTGGCGTCCCGCCAGAACCGCTGGACAGGATATTCACTGCAGAAGGCGTTTCCGCCGTAAATCCTCATCGCCTCCTCAACGGCATACATGCACATCTCGGTCGAATGATATTTTGCCAGCATGCATTCATTGGTGCAGGGGATGTTGCTCTGAATCATCCAGGCGCATCTGTAGAGGAAGGTCCTCGAGGCCTCATACCAGGCCCAGTATTTGGCAAATTTTTCACGGA
>VGRU01000241.1 GCA_016875255.1 Deltaproteobacteria bacterium | reverse complement strand
ATAAAGTTTCTGAAATCACATGGGTCTCAAAGGAGCGGATCATTGAGGCGGCCCGGCTTTACTCCCAGACCAAACCTGCCTCTCTCCAGTGGGGAAACGCAATCGAACACAATATCAATAGCTTCCAGTGTTCGAGGGCTCTGCTCATCCTGATGGCGATCACAGGAAATCTCGACATCCCTGGCGGGAATGTGAACCGTGTTGGACCGGCTGTGATGAGGCCAGGAGAATTGGTCCAGATCAAGAAATTCCCGGAAAAGAAAGAGAAGATTCTGAGTCCGGAATTCCGGCTGGCAACGATGATGGGTTTTGTCCCCTCTCAGTTGACCATAAAGGCCATTCTGACCGGGAAGCCTCATTCCATCCGAATGATGTACCTCCAGGGTGGAAATCCCCTCCTAAGTTATGCCCATTCAAAAGAGACCTTCGAGGCTCTGAAAAAGTTGGACTTCTTGGCCGTCTCAGAGATTTTTTTAACCCCCACAGCCCAATTAGCTGATATTGTCCTGCCTGCGGCCACCAACCTTGAATTCGACGACATCGGTCATTTCGGTCTTCCTCATGGATTTATTCTGGCCAGGCCAAAGATTGTTGAACCCGTCGGCGAGTGTTGGTCCGATTCGAGGATTTTAAATGAATTGGGAAAAAGAGCCGGCCTTGGTCAATATTTCTGGAACGACATCGGGGAATGTCTTGACGAGATTCTCAAACCCGCGGGAATGACTTATGACGACTTCAAGGGTATCGGCCTATTAAAGGGAAAGTGGGAATATCGGTCCTATGAAAAGAAGGGATTTTCAACCCCTTCGGGAAAGATTGAGATCTACTCCGAACAATTGAAAGGATGGGGATACGAACCTCTTCCCTGCCCTCTGGCTATTCCGGGAGCTCCCGGAGAATCGCTTAAAGAGTATCCGCTCATCTTCACCTCTGCCAAAGACCCTTACTTCTTCCATTCGGCTTACCGGAATATCCCATCCCTCCGGAAGCTCTCACCGGATCCCGTTCTCCTCATTCATCCTGAAACCGCCTCGCGATCAGGGATTGAAGAGGGCGATTGGGTCGCCGTAGAAACGGAAAGGGGATCGATCCGCCAGAAGGCAAAACTTGACAGCGAGATCGACCCTCGCGTCATTATCGTCAGTTTCGGCTGGTGGTTTCCCGAGCGAAAAGACCTCGAACTAAACGGGTGGAAAGAATCAAACCTCAATATCCTGACGGACAACAATCCTCCCTATGAACCGGCGATCGGCTCCACTCCCCTGCGGGCGATCCCCTGCCGCATCTCCAAATCGGATCCATTTTAAATGGAATCCTTCATGACGGAGCGTCACCTTGGGCTTTTAGGCAAGGTTAAAAGGTTAGGGCCAGGAAGCCAGTTTGGTGAAAGGTTAATGGGTTAGGGCTGATGATTTAAAACCCTTGCCTTTACCCATTAGACGAAACTGGCATCTTTACCCTTGCCTTTACCCAAAGTTTTTATTTTTTAACCAATGTAACTTTTCAATTTCCTTGACAATTCCGTCAAAATGGATAGAATTCAAAGAATTTAATTCGTGGGGTTAATTCATCTGAAAACACTGGTCACCGGGGGCACGGGATTTATCGGAAGCCATCTGGCTGAGACTCTACTCAACAGGGGCGATGAGGTTCGGTGCCTTGTCCGGAATAGAAGTGATTTAAAATGGTTAAGAGACCTTCCCATCGAACTGGTGGATGGTGATTGCAGTGACAAAACCTCTTTGCAGGAAGCCGTAAAAGGAATCGATCAGGTCTTCCATCTGGCAGGTGTGACCCGGGCCCTCAAAGAGGAGATATACTTTGAAGTCAATGCAAACGGAACAGAGAACCTGATCCAAGCCTGCCTTTCAAAGAACCCCAATCTGCAGAAATTTATCTACCTCTCAAGCCAGGCTGCCGCGGGTCCCTGTCAAGAAGAAGGCAAAAAGAAGGAATCAGATTCCTGCAATCCCGTCTCCCCCTATGGCAGGAGCAAAAGGAGGGGAGAAGAGTTCTGCCTGGAACATGTCCATCAAATTCCTCTCATTATCCTCCGGCCTTCCGCAGTCTACGGGCCAAGGGACAGGGATATCTATACCTTCTTTAAGATCCTTTCCAAAAGGATCAAACCCAGCTTCTCCAAG
Organism: Deltaproteobacteria bacterium; assembly: GCA_016875255.1. Next base: position 3,176 of record VGRU01000241.1, on the reverse strand, counting down.
GAGGAACAGCACATCAGCTTCTGCTATGTTGAGGATATTATCCAGGGACTGCTTTTGGCTTCGGGCTCAAGAGGGTGTGATGGAGAAATCTTCTTTTTGTCGGATGGCCAGGATTATCGTCTTGATCAAATTGGCGACCTGTTCGAAAAGGCGATGGGTATCCATGCTTACCGAATTCATATTCCGGGGTGGGCCATTTCCGGAATCGCCTCCTTTTCTGAATTTATTTCGAAGTTTTCCGGCAGCCCTCCCCTGATCAATAAAGGCAAGGTGGAAGAGATGGTTCAGAAGAATTGGCTGTGCGATATCTCAAGGGCTAAAACGCTTCTGGGTTTTAAACCCCGCTTCTCCCTTGCGGAAGGGATAAAAATCACTTATGAGTGGTATTTAAGAGAGAATTGGTTATAATATTTATTTATTTTCCCCGGTGGGGATAAACCTGAAACAATCCAAAGAGGTGGGATATGGATGTCTTTGAAAAATGTGTGAAGGTAAATGAACAGGTTCGAGAGGTCTATGATAGCGGCAACTACTTTTTCTTTCGCAAGCTCGAATCCGCCCAGGATTCCGAGGTCATGGTCAACGGAAGACGGGTGATCATGGCCGGTTCCAACAACTACCTCGGCCTGACCACCCACCCAAGGGTGAAGGAATCTGCTATTAAGGCGGTTGAAAAATATGGAAGCGGCTGTGCTGGTTCACGCTTTCTCAACGGGAATCTCCAAATCCATGAGGAGCTGGAAACCAAGTTGGCTCGCTTTTTTCGGAAGGAGGCCGCCCTCGTCTTTGCGACAGGCTATCAGACCAATTTGGGCGCCATCTCCGCCCTGGTGGGAAGAAATGATGTGGCCATCATCGATAAATATGATCATGCCAGCATCATCGATGGCTGTCGTCTTTCCTTCGGTAAGGTGAAGAAGTTTCGCCACAATGACATGAAGGACCTTGAAAGGGTTCTGGAAGGGACGAAGAATAACGGAAAACTGATCATTGTGGATGGCGTCTTCAGCATGGAGGGTGATATTGCCGATCTGCCACAGATTATCAAATTGGCCAAGGCTTATGGCGCCAGAGTTATGGTGGATGACGCCCATGGCGTTGGAGTTCTCGGAGAGGGAGGGAGAGGCACGGCAGAACATTTCAAGCTGGAAAATGACGTCGATATCATCATGGGAACCTATAGCAAGTCGCTTGCCGCTATCGGAGGATTTGTTGTTGGTTCGCGGGAGGTAATCAATTTTATCAAACATACAGGCCGCTCCATGATCTTCAGCGCCAGCCTTCCGCCTGCGCTGGTCGCCTCCGTGAGCACGGCCCTGGACATCATTGAGGAACAGCCTCAGCTCTTAGCGCAGCTCTGGAAAAATACGAGGAAGATGCTTCAGGGTTATAAGGATCTGGGGTTTGATACAGGAACGAGTGAGACGCCCATCATTCCGATCATCATCGGTGATACCATGAAGGTCTTTGGAATGTGCAGGCTCCTCTTTGAGAATGGAATCTTCGTCAATCCGGTCGCAAGCCCCGCAGTTCCTCCCGGGAGAGAACTTCTCAGAACGAGTTACATGGCGACCCATACGGAGGAACAGCTCGATCGAGTCCTTGAGGCCTTCAACAAGGTCGGGAAGCAGATGGGCTTGATCTGACCAAGCCACACGATATGACAACATCGAAACTCACTCTCCAGGAGGTTAAAAACCGCCGCGATCTCATGGCCTTCATCCGATTCCCCTGGAAGATCTATCCGGGGAATCCCTATTGGGTCCCGCCTCTCATTAAGGACCACCTCCAGAAATTCAGCCCGGACTCCCCCTTTCTCGCCCATGCGGAAATGATCCTCTACCTTGTCCGTCGTGAAGAGGAGATTGTGGGAAGGATTGCAGGCATCATCGATCGCCATTATATCGAGTTTCATCAGGAGAAGCTCGGATTCTTCGGTTTCTTTGAATCGGTTGATGACAGTGAAGTGGCCCATCTGCTTCTTTCCTCTGTGGCGAAATGGCTCAGGGAAAGAGGAATGGAGAAGATGGCAGGCCCCATGAATCCTTCCACGAATGATGAATGCGGCCTCCTGATCGATGCCTTCGACTCTCCTCCCTGCCTGATGATGCCCTATAACCCTCCATACTACCCCGCCCTGATCGAGGGTCGGGGTCTAAAGAAGGCGATGGACCTCTATGCTTACTGGCTCCAAAAAGATCTCTTTAACTACGACCGCCTCGACCGCATCACCGGCCGGATATTGAAAAGAGAACCCCAGCTCTCTGTGCGGCCATTAAATCTCCGTAAATTTGACGAAGAAGTAAAGATCATCAAGGACGTCTACAATAACTCCTGGAGCAAGAACTGGGGATTTGTTCCGATGACCGATGAGGAGATTGACGATCTGGCAAAAAACCTTAAACCGATCATCGTTCCCGATCTCGTCCTCTTTGCCTACCATGGAGATACGCCTGTTGGCTTTTCGGCTGCCCTTCCGGACTATAATGTTGTCCTCAAACACCTCAACGGAAAACTGGGGCTCCTGGGGTCGATCAAGTTTCTCTACTTTTCAAGGAAGATCAATACCGTCCGGATCATGCTTCTTGGAGTGAAACATGCCTTTCAGAAAAAGGGCGTGGAAGGGCTCCTTTATATCGAAATCTTTAAGAGGGGGACGCAAAAGGGATATCCGCAGGGGGAATGCTCATGGATTCTTGAGAATAACCTCCTGATGCAGCACGGCATTGAAGCCATGGGAGGAAAAAGATATAAAACTTATCGGATCTATGAAAAACAGATCTGATAGTGGAAGGTCGAGAGTGGAATGTGGTCAATGGACCTATCCGTCTACTTTCTACTTTCCACCTTCCACATTCTATAAAGGCTGGGCGCGATGAGCACACACCCTATGGCCAATGCGGCTCCGGCGATCAGGTCGATGACATAGTGGTATCGCAGGTAGAGGGTTGAGAGAATCAGACCGCACACGATAGGAAGAAAGAGATAGAAGATGGTCTTTTCATAGCGACGGGCAAGAAAGACGACCATGAGGGCGATCTGAGTATGCCCGCTGGGCATGCAGTCCCGTTTGTTATGCTCTATGGCATTTAAAAGGTCTCTGACGAAGTCGCTAAAAAAGCTTCCTTCCAGCGGAACGGAATAGAGATGGATCTGGGTGAATCGAGGCCCGATCG
>VGRU01000240.1 GCA_016875255.1 Deltaproteobacteria bacterium | reverse complement strand
TTTTTCTCCGGAGGTTCTCACCACCTGGATGGGAAATCCATTTCCCCTTGCCGTCTTGTAGACATCCACTCCGCAGGCCTCCATGGAGGGCCTCGCCTCCATTCCGTGCTTACAAAGACTGTTTAAATCACACTCCTTACAGAGGCGACAGGGCCCGGAGGTCATGCTCAGGGCTTTATAATAGCCACCGAGAAAAATTTCAACCTCGAGCTTGACAAGAAGCTCATTAAATTGCTTTGTCTCCTCTCGCCTTTTAGTTCCATCGGTGATGTGCCGGTGGAACAGGATCGCCTTTTGATAAGAATCGATCACCTTCCGGGTGACCTCCGGCGTGGGCGTATGCGGAGGACAGCAGTGGCTTCTTCCAAACCCCGGACATCCGAACTGACATTTCAGCCTGACCCATTCGGCCGTCGCAATGGAGCTGGAATCGATCACCTTCGCTCCATCGATTCCTCTTTCAATAGCGTTTTTGCAATATTCCTCAACAGGCTTCATCATTTCTCTCCTCACGCAAAGCTAAACCTTTGCCCTACATTTTTTATTTTTTATGCATTTGAACCAATCATTTCGTAGGGCAACCCTTTAGGGTTGCTTTCTTAAGCAAGCTAAAGCCTTACCTTACAGAATTTTTGTCCAATCTCTGTTTAAACCCATATGTGATGCAAACCTTTAGGTTTGCATCACATCAAACTCAAAAGAACCGAGAAATTTATAATTTTTGTAATCGGAAACCAATCCCTTTCTAACTGGATTATTAAAAACATAATTGGCAATATTTATTGTATCTTCTTCTTTGCGTAAGACGTGGTCATAGAAATTCATCTGCCATAACTCTTTCTTGTCTCTTTTCTTATAATGAAATGCTGTATATTGCTTATAGGACGCAATGAATTGTTTCAAGTCAGAATCGTCCTTTTTACCCTCTACAAAAAGATGGAGATGGTCAGGCATAAAACAGTAAGCCCAAATTCCAAAGCCCAATGATGTTGACTTTTCTTTTAACACATCAACAAACCAACTCACTAATGCCTCATCAGTAAAAACTGCCTTTTTATCAAAAGTGCATAAGGTGATAAAGTAACGATAACAACCTTTATAATCAAAATCTTTAAGTCTTGTCCGTTTTTTGTAATGAATGTATTTTTTACTATCCATTTATTATGCAAGCCTAAAGGCTTGCCCTACACATAAAAATTGTTATTTACTCCCTCCCAGTTCCTTAATCTCCCTCTGGGCCTCCTCCCTTTCCGGGCTTCCCCTCTCCAGCCAATCGAGGGAAGTTCTATAGTGAAGCAGGGCATTCTTATGTTCGCCTCTCAACTTAAAATATTTGCCAAAATAGAAGTGGGATAGCCCCTTCTGCCCCATTCTCCCATAAACGGACCCGAGACTATGATGGATGTCGATCCATTCGGGATGGCCCTTTTTGACCTTCAGGAAGAGAGGCAGGGCCTGGTTAAAATCCCCCTTTTCCTGATAGCATCTCCCGAGATAATAAACGCTCAACAGATCCTCGAACCGGTCGTTGCTGTCTCTAAAGAGTAATTGAACTGTTTCGAGGTTTTTGATCGCCTGATCCAACTTTCCTGAAAGAAAATAGGCGATCCCTAATTCCCGCAATAGATCCCCGTCGTCTAATGCCAATGAGCGTCCATATTGAAAAGCCTCTATCGACTTGTCCAATCGTCCCATCTTCCGGTAGGCAAGGCCCAAGCCATAATAAGCGTCCGCATTCTGCGGACCGGAATCGATCAGGGATTGAAAATGGTTGATCGCTACATTGGGTTCTCGCTCCTCCACAAAGGCCTTGGCTTGAATCTTTCGATAAGTTCCGGAGGTCTTAAAAGGTTCTGCCGGCCTTGGCCTGGTCTGGAGAAGATTCTCCATCAGAGCAATCCGATCTTCGATGGCCGGATGGGTTGAGAGATAGGTAGGAACTCTGGGTCCGGAGGTCAGGCTGAGTTTGTAAATCTTGTTCATAAAGGTGATCAGTCCGTTCGGATCATAGCCTGCCTTAATCGCATATTGAAGGCCGTTCTGATCGGCTTCAACCTCCATCTCGCGGGTATATTTCAGGGCGAGGGCCTCGGTGGCGGCCATTGCGGTCATCGCCACTGCCTCAGAGGCTTTTCCTCCTCCGCCTAACAAAACCCCTGCGATGATGGCTGCCATGGAGGCGATGTTAAGTCTTTTCGACCTCTCGATCATCTGGGCTACATGTCTCGCCATCACATGTGCAATTTCGTGGCTGATGACTCCTGCGACCTCCTGCTCATTCTCTGTCGATACTAAAAGGCCGGTGGTCAGGAAGATGTGACCTCCCGGTATGGCATAGGCATTGGGATCCGTTCCATTAATCAAATAGAATTTGAACTCGAAAGGAGTCGGGCCTGCCTGAGCGACCAGTGAATGCCCAACCCTGTTGATAAAGGTCTGGAGGGTCAAATCTCTCACCCAATCGACCTTCTTCTCCATCTCAAGAATAATCTTCTTCCCTAACTTCTTCTCCTCCTCGGTTGTCATTGCCCATGAAACTTTTACGGGACTGATAAAGAGAAGACAGAGAAAAAGAGAGGTGACCCAAGTCGAGATTTTCTTCCGGGAGTACATCTTTTTATCTTTTTTGAAGATCATTTCAGTGAGGTTAATATTAACACGTTCCCGTTGTCACGACAACGAAAAAAAACCCTATATATCCTCTCCATTTGGGTGGGGTTTGGATGGTGGGAGTAAGAGGATATATAGGGCTATAAAATTTTAGTAAATAACTTATGGCATAGCTGTCACCCTGAACTCGTTTCAGGGTCTCATTTTTTTAGATTCTGAAACAAGTTCAGAATGACAGTTTAAATTAATGCTCCAGACAGGGATGATAAATGGTCACTCCGCCGATTTTCTCGGGCCTCCATTTTAACCAGTTGTAACTCCTTTTCAAAAAATTGCTCTCCTCCGTTCGAATTCTTTTCTTTTCTTTCTTCTTTGGATAAGGTCCGTATCTTTCCCTAAGAGTGTCCTTCATAAACCTTCACCCCCCTTTTGTTTTACCCCGATAGAAAGTCGAAGAATTTCTATCGGGGTTTACATCCCTCTCCAATTTTTAATCGATTCATTAAGATGTCGAACCAAACCATAAAGACCTTTGATGGAGAATTTCTCCCTTCCTTCCTGATGAACGGGATAGGTTCTTCCGCCTCCTGGCCCTGACCCCTCGTTGAAATGGACCGGGGTTCTTTTCTCCTCTGCTTTAATTCTCTCCAATTCCGAGCCATGCTCCAGTTCCATCTCATGTTCGGTCAGGTGCCCGTTGATCCAGGCCCAACTCATCGGATAGACATCGGGATTCCACACAACCGAATAAAAGTGCCAAACAATAATGGTGAGCGTAGCTAAGATGGCTTCATAAAAATGGATGGCCCTCGCCACCTCAAAGGTCCACATCGGAAAGAAGAGAAGCCATTCTTCCTTGAACCAGAGGATGAAACCTGTGACGGTCATGACGATCGTTCCCCAGATCAATCCTAAATATTCCAGCTTCTCCCTGAAATTAAACCGTCCCATCTTGATCACTTTAGCAGGCCGGTTGAGGAAGAGGTTATTCTTCAGAGTCTCCCAGAGGTCTTTAGCATCCTTCCACATGGGGATCATGTCGATCACAATCCTTCTTCCCCTTTCCGTAAAGGCAAGATAAAGGAGGTGATAACCTCCCAGGGTGACCGTGGCCACTCCGGAGAGTCGGTGGAGGAACCCTCTGAAGGTCATTCCTAATGGAACATCCGTAATGGGAGAAGCCCAGAACGCCTCGGGGTACTTTAAAGCAAAACCGGTGATCACCAGAATCGTGAAGTTGATCGCCAGATTGAGGTGTTGAATCCTTTCATTCAAGGTCATTCGAAGATATTTTTTCGCCATGATTCCCAGCTCCTTATTCTTTAGGCCTCCGATCAATGGTCTTTCTCAACCAATCCATGAAGTTGAAGAAACTCAATCCTCCGATGACGGCCACAATCAGGATAATGTAGACGATTCTTACCCATCCCACCACCTTCTCGCCAAAGTCCACTCCCCTGATGTCAGCCAGTGTATGAATCTTTCCTTTGGAAAAATTGACAGAAGCTTTGGGATGACAAACACCGCAGGTCTTCTGGAGGTTATCCTTATGGATCATTGATTTCGGGTCAGAAGCAGCGCGGATGTCATGGACGCCATGGCAACTGGCACAGTTGGCTGAAAAGGTATCTCCGCCACGGTAAGAGAGGCCGTGAAAACTGTCGTAATAGGACTTGACGGGCTTCGTTGTGAAACGGTACTCCTTCGTGATTTGCTCGGCTGCATGGCACTGGGGGCAGGTCGTCATCGCAATTTTTCTTTCGTGGACCGCAGAGTCCGGATCGGATCTCGGTTTGATCCCATGGGTTCCGTGGCAGGTGGTACAGGTTGGGTGATTAGGTCTTCCCCTAAAGAGTCCAACTCCGTGGACGCTTTCGGCAAATTGTTTGCCTTCCTCGCCATGGCAAGCTCCGCAGGTCTGAATCAGGTTGGTTCGATAGGTGGCTGATTTCGGATTAGTAAGAGGGGCCACATAATGATGGCCGTGACATTCTTTGCAGGATATCTCCGCCTTTAAGCGATGGACACTCGTTTTATAGATCTTCTCCGATTCTTCATGGCAGGTGCCGCAATCGACCTTCAGGTCAGCCTTCTTCACCTTTTTTTGGGCATGAGAATCATCGAGGATCCGGGTATGGCAGTCCGTGCAGGAAATCTGGCCATGGACAGACTTCTTGAATTCACCTTCAGAGACAAACAGAGAGACCGTGTTCCCACGGGCGTCTTTTTTCGATAATTTTTCGTCCTGATGGCAGCTTAAACACTTTGAGTTATCCCCCCAGGCCATTTCTCCCATCATTCCATAAAGAAATAAAAGAGAAAGAGCTCCCAGAGGAACCATCCAGGCTTTATGCTTTCTCCACATCATGCCGGAACCCTCCTTGGAATAAGAAAAGGTAGAAACCTCTCTTTTAAATTCTCCCTCTCAATCTTTTCAAAGGCGCACTCCACGGCTGACTTGACCTCTTCCAGATCGACCGGTTTCATCGCATGGTAGAAGATCCCCGCGCCCCTGAGGCGTTTGACCAGCCCGAGGGAAGCCTCCGAGGAAATGACGATGACCTGGATCCTCTCATTGATCTTCTTGCAGAGAGGAACCAGGTCAAAAGCCTTCACCCCTTCCATCTCGTCATCCAGAAGGACGACATCGATATGTCCTTTTCTCACCTTGCGGATCATTTCGCTCACCATCGTTGCCGTCTCCACTTTATAGCCGAGGCCATGGGG
>VGRU01000239.1 GCA_016875255.1 Deltaproteobacteria bacterium | reverse complement strand
ACGAGCACGGAAAAATTTTACCCGACTTATATCAAGATGGAGTAGGAAATAAAAGTTTTTCGTCTAAAGGGTTATGGGTGACGATGCTGGTATCGAAGCAAGAGGCTCGAAATTAGAAGTTCGAGTTCCCGGCGTCCTTATACGAGATTCGATACGAGCTTCGACAACGACAAGCGTAGCCTTTTATTAACGATACGGGCCTCCCTGCCTGCGGTAGGCAGGGTTACCCTAACCGTTCAACCTTTCTGCGTAATTGAATAAACAATGTTCCAGTATGTCCTAAAACGACTCCTTTCGACCCTTCCGGTCCTCCTTGGGATATCGCTTCTCCTCTTCTTCATGCTCCGGATGTTGCCGGGAGACCCGGCACAGGTCCTTGCCGGGCAGATGGCCTCTCAGGAGGATATCAAGATCATCCGCCACCAACTCGGTCTCGACCGGCCGATCTTTGTTCAATATGGGATCTTCCTCAGCCGACTGGCCAAGCTTGATCTGGGACGGTCTGCCCGGACCCAGAACCCTGTGATTAAGGAGATATGGGCCCGACTTCCCAATACGATGCTCCTTGCGGTCGCAGCCATTACCCTTGCCTGCCTCTTCGGTATTCCGGCCGGAATTATTTCTGCTGTTCGACCCTACACCTGGATTGACTACCTATTTACTTCAATGGCCCTTTTCGGCATTTCCATGCCTGTCTTCTGGCTCGGGTTGATGCTGGTTGTGATATTTTCAATCATGCTTCAATGGCTTCCGGCGGGAGGCACTGGTAGTTGGAAGCATATGGTTCTCCCATCATTTACGCTGGCGGCTTTTGTGGTTGCCTTCATCACCCGTATAACCCGCGCCAGCATGATCGAAACCCTTTCCCAGGATTACACCACCACGGCCCGGTCCAAGGGACTTAAAGAACAGGTGGTCATCGTCAAACATGCGCTGAAAAATGCCCTCATCCCGATCATTACAGTGGTCGGTCTTCAGTTCGGGCTTCTTCTGGGCGGTGCGGTTCTGACCGAAACAGTCTTCGCCTGGCCGGGTTTGGGCCGGCTTATTGTGGATTCCATCCTGGCCCGCGATTACCCGGTCATCCAGGGAACGATCCTCATCTTCGGACTCCTTTACATTCTGGTCAACCTGGTGGTTGATCTGCTCTATGCTTATATTGATCCAAGAATTCGATATGCATGAGACGATCCAAACACAAGTGATAAGGAATCCGCATCGTCAGACTGACAGCCAGCTCAGGCGTAGGTGGGCAAAGCTCAGACGAAACAAGGCGGCCCTCTTCGGTGCAATCCTGATATTGATTTACCTCATCACCGCACTTCTGGCTCCCGTTATCTTTCCGGGCAGTCCCTCGGCTCCGAATCTCATGAAGTCACTGGAAAGACCCTCTCTGGAGCATCCACTGGGCACGGACGAACTGGGCCGCTCCATCCTGGGGCGGATCATTTACGGCTCTCGTGTTTCTCTGTTGATCGCTATTGGAGTTGTTTGTGTTGGACTGCTTGTCGGCGTTCCCCTTGGGCTCATTTCGGGTTACTACGGAGGGAAAGTTGATTTCGGAATCCAGCGTGTGACCGACACCCTATTAGCCTTTCCAGGCTTTCTCTTAGCCTTATCACTGGTGGCTGTGTTGGGAGTGGGACTCAAAAACACGATCATCTCGGTTGGCATCAGCATGGTGCCCATCTATATTCGCCTGGTGCGGGGCTGCACCCTTTCAGTAAAAGAACAGACTTATGTCGAGGCGGCCAGAGCAATGGGCACCCGGGATGTGACTATCCTGATCAGGCACATCCTGCCTAATGTCATGGCCCCCATCACCATTCAGACAAGCTTGGGGATGGGCACAGCCATTCTCTTCGCGGCGGGTCTGGGTTTTCTTGGCATTGGCGTTCAACCTCCCACACCCGAGTGGGGAGCAATGCTTGGCTCTGGCCGGGCTTACCTCTTCAACGCTCCCCATGTGGCCACCTTTCCGGGCATAGCCATTTTTTTTGCTGTTCTTGGTTTTAATCTTTCAGGGGACGGCCTAAGAGATATCCTTGATCCGAGATCTAAATTATGAGACAAGATTCTCTCCTTACCATCAAAAATTTGCGGACTTGCTTCCATACTTATGAAGGAGTTTTGACAGCCGTGGATGGAATCGGTTTGGAGGTTTACCGGGGAGAGACTCTTGGAGTTGTTGGAGAGAGCGGCTGCGGAAAGAGCGTCACCGCCCTTTCCATCCTGAGACTGCTTGCATCGCCTCCTGCAGAGATTCAGGGGGAGATTTTATTTGATGGCAAGAACCTCCTGAATATGAGTCTGGATGAAATACGACAGATACGGGGCAATAGCATTTCAATGATATTTCAGGAGCCCATGACCTCGCTCAATCCGGTCCTGACCATTGGAGAGCAGATATCAGAGGCCATCAAGCTTCACCAGGGCGTGACGCATCAGGAGGCCTGGAGCAAGGCTGTGGAGATGCTCCGGATAGTCCAGATCCCTTCCCCTGAGATCAGGGCCAGGGAATACCCACACAAACTGAGTGGTGGGATGCGGCAGAGAGCGATGATTGCTATGGCGTTGTCTTGCCATCCGAGATTGCTACTGGCAGATGAACCCACGACAGCTCTGGATGTGACCATCCAGGCCCAGATTGTGGACCTGATGGAGCGCCTAAAAGAAGAGATTAAGACCTCTGTTTTGTTGATCACTCACAACCTGGGTCTCATCGCAGAGATGGCCAAGCGTGTCGTCGTTATGTATGCAGGCAAAGTGGTGGAGGAAGCTTTGGTGGAAGATCTTTTTGCTGAACCTCTTCATCCCTATACCCAGGGCCTCTTGGGATCCATCCCATGGATGGGACGGAAGATGAAGGCCGGCCGAAAGCAGCTCCAGGAAATCCCGGGGATGGTCCCCAGCCTTCTTGAGATGCCCGAGGGATGTAGATTCCATCCGCGGTGTCCACGCATGATGGACATCTGTAGGAAGGAAGAGCCTCCCCTGGTCCAGAAAGATGGCCGCCGGGTCCTCTGCTGGCTGTGGAAGTAATGGAGAAATCCAAATATAAAATAAATGCAAAAACTGGATTCTGAAACGAGTTCAGAGTGACATTCTTGTCATGCCGAACTTGTTTCGGCATCTCATTTTAAATTTTCATTATACTATTAAATTTCGATTTTTGGCTTTAGGAATATGAGAACCGCTCCTCTTCTCCAAGTTATCAACCTTCAAAAATACTTTCCCGTGCGAAAGGGCATCTTTTCGAGATTGATGGGATGGGTGCAAGCCGTGGATGGCGTCAGCTTTAACCTGAATCAGGGGGAGACCCTTGGGTTGGTGGGCGAAAGCGGTTGCGGGAAAACTACGGTGGGCCGATGTCTTCTTCGATTGATTGAACCTGACTCAGGGAAGATTCAATTCGAGGACAAGGACCTTCTGGGGATGGATGGGGAATCGCTCAGAAAAGTCCGGGCTCAACTGCAGATCATTTTCCAGGATCCCTATTCATCCTTGAATCCCCGAATGGCTGCAGGAGAAATCATCGCTGAACCCATCCGCAATCACACCCATAGCTCCCGGAAAGAGATCCATGATCGGGTCTCCTTTCTCATGGAAAAGGTAGGGCTCCATCCGGAGCAGGCTCGAAGGTTTCCTCATGAGTTCAGCGGTGGTCAGCGTCAGCGAATCGGTATTGCACGGGCCTTAGCCCTGAATCCAAAGCTGATCATCTGTGACGAGCCTGTCTCCGCCCTCGATGTTTCCATCCAGGCACAGGTGATCAACCTGCTGGTCAAGCTCCAGGAAGAGATGGGACTTTCTTATCTTTTTATCGCGCATGATTTGAGCGTGGTGGAACATATCAGCGACCGGGTGGCCGTTATGTATCTCGGAAAGATCGTAGAGCTTGCAAGCGATACAGACCTTTATGCTTCTCCCAAACATCCTTACACCGAAGCATTACTTTCCGCCGCCCCCATCCCTGATCCAAAACTTAAAAAGCGAAGGGTTCTCCTCCAGGGAGAGATTCCAAGCCCCATCAACCTTCCAAAGGGATGCAGATTCTATAGCCGTTGTCCCTATCGGATGGATCACTGCAAAGAGGTTGACCCTGAGTTTAAGGATTTAGGTGGAGATCACTGGGTCGCCTGCCATCTTCGTTAATTTAAAATTAGGCACAGGGCAGTATTTTATCAAATATTTTGACCAGACCAAGCAGCGGCCGACAGAGGCACCACCGCCCAAGCCTCAGCCTGCCCACACAGCCACAACAACCGCAGCCTCAGCAGAGCAATCAAAGCCATCAACGACTGCAGTGCCCACAGAGTCTTGGTGGAAGCAGTGGAGGTGTAAACCGTAGAGGGCTAAGCGAATGGGGTTTGAAAAAATCAGAGGTGAGCTGCCCAATATTTTCTTCTTGCAATTGTAACTATATTCAGTTATGCTCTTTTCGAAATGGGAATAGAGAAAAACCTCTCCAAGATAAAGCAAAACCCGAAAGGGGTGAGATTTAAGGAATTAGAAGGAGTCATTTTGGCAGCAGGATTTACACGGATCAATATCAGGGGAAGCCACTACGTTTATAAGAAGGGAAACAAGATTTTAACAGTTGTCAAACCCCATGGGAGGCATAAACATTGCCATTGGTTGGACGTTAAAGACGTGATCAGAATCTTGGAGGAAGATTAAGCGATGAGAAAGAATAAAAAAGAGCAATGGTTAGGTTATGAGATAAAAATTATTCCGGATGGAGAATCTGGGTACTTTGCCGCAAGGTTTCCTGACTTCCCCGGCGTCATCACCGGAGGATATAGTCTCGAGGAAGCTGTTAGAAATGCTCAAGAGGCTCTTGCCTTAACTATAGAATCGATGAAGAAACACAAGGTTCCCCTCCCCCAACCCAAAACCCGCTTCAGTGGCCAGTTTAATGTCAGAGTCCCTAAAGACCTCCACATGGAATTAATTAGAAAGGCAGAGGAAGAAGGCGTTAGTTTAAATGCACTGGTCACCTATCTTTTGTCCCAATCTATCAAAATGGAGAAGGCTGCATAAAATAAGAAAGACAACACGCCCAAAACCGCACCCATTGTCTATTTCTGGGGACGCGGGGTAAATGGGTTTCGAATAAGGACACAAATCTTTTTGGATATGGCTTAAAAAATTTTAAAACCTGCGTTCTTGATCGATTGGGTGATGCGCTGGTTCATCCGGACCATCACCTTGGTGGGATATCTCACCTGGAAAAGGAACTGGGCGTTGTTCTGAATGTCGAGTCGCTTCATCTCCTTCTTGACCCTTTCGAGAAATTTGTTTTCTTCCTGTTTTCCAGCCTCAAGGGCTTCGATAAATG
>VGRU01000238.1 GCA_016875255.1 Deltaproteobacteria bacterium | reverse complement strand
CGTCATGAGCGGTGAACTCCTTCCCGTCATGCCAGAGAACGCCTTTTCTCAAGAAGAAAGTGATTTCGGGCTTCTCCCCTGCTTTGATCTTCCAGGACTCCGCTAATTCCCCGACAAAATCCTGTAGATCTCTGTCATACTTGATCAAACCATTAAAAACAAAGGAATTGATATCACTGGAGGCCGAATCCTGGGCCAGGATCGGGTTAAGGAAAGAGGCATCGCCGATGGAGCTCATGATCAGTTGATTCACCTTCTGGGGAGGCCGTTGACTGACAAAGAGAAGATTGACTCCAAGAATAATGAGAAAGAGAACAGGGGGAATGAAAAGCAAGGTTTTAATCTTCATCAATTTGGCAGAAAAAAGTTTGTCATTCCTATCCCCACCCAGCCTCCCCTTACATTAAGGGGAGGTGTGGAGGGGTTAATGGAGAAACATAATTCATTATAGGGGATAAATATTCTCTTCTCAACTTCTACCACACTGTCTTTAGCTTTTTTCTCCGAACTATCCTGCCTTCTTCCCTTTCCTATTGTAATTCTCTCCGAACTCCGAACTCAAAACTTCGAACTTATTACTTCAACGATTCGTCACCAACACATTAAAACCCATTCCGGTCAACTTAGCCGCCACTATGAGGGCTACTTCTTTCGTTCCAAACGGCCCGATTCTTACCCGATGGTATTTCTGTGTCTGGGTTTCGACTGTGGCAACATGAACATTCTCAAAGCTCTTCTTTAACTGCTCGGCCAGATCCATGGCTCTCGCCTCATCACTGAAAGAGCCAACCTGGAGATTAAATCGCTCTACCCGTTCAACAAGCGGTGAGCCCACCCACTCCACCTTTACATTGGCTGTCCCTTTCCCCCACATTCCGAGGATCCGGGCGGCTGCATAAGAGACATCAATGATCCTCTCCTTTACAAAAGGCCCCCGGTCGTTCACCTTCAACTCCACAGACCTCCCATTTTCAAGGTTGGTCACCATCAACATAGTGCCCAGAGGAAGGGAGTTATGGGCGCAGGTGAGTTGAAACATATCGTAGACCTCGCCGCTCGAAGTCGGCCTTCCGTGAAACTCCCCCCCATACCAGGAGGCGACTCCATACTGGACTTCACGTGTTTCCCGTTTCTCAATCTTTGTTTCAGGAGGGAGTTTTGCTTCCCTCCTGATTTCCGGTCTTTCAGGAGGAGGCATGCTTCGATCAATCATGACGCGCTGCCTCGGCCCGCACGCCGTGAAGAGAAAAAAGAAGGACAAGAATATGATAATGGTGGGTAGAGCCATCATGGGTGCCCTTTAGATTGATTAACAGTTTTAAAATAGCAACAACATGGATTTATAAAATCCCTCCTGACCTCCCTTTTCTAAAGAAAGGGACTACCCCTCTTTGGCAAAGAGGGGTTAGGGGAGATTTTTCAATCCCTATGTCAATTCAATGATGAGACTTTAAATACCTATTAAGTTTTGTCATTATACAGAAAATACCTATTGACTTCAACGAGTTTTCAACAAAAAATCGATTGACACCCCTTCTCCTTAAATATAAAATGCTACCATCCGAAGAATAAGGAGAATATATGGACTACGATACAGATAAAATAGATGAATATACCCTGGCACTACTCTATCTTGTTGCGCACGAGAGGCAAGAGGGAATGGGTGCCCGTGCATGGAAAGGGTTCAACTGGGATACCATGAACAGGCTTTATGATAAGGGATACATATCCAATCCGGTTGGCAAGGCAAAATCCGTTGTATTAAGTGAAGATGGTTTCTTAGAGTCCAAGAGACTCTTTGAAAAACACTTCACCAAAAAATAAAATCATTGGCTGTGGATTCTAACATTTAATGGTCAAACAACTATGGCGAATGGCTAATAACCCCCGCTGATTTTTCTCATTGGAAAAAGAATGAATGAGATAACCATCCAGTCTATAGATGATCTTCATATGCTATCACAACGATTGGATTTTCATATATTCAGAGGCCAAAGAGATTGCTGGCCACTAAAATCGAAATTGTTGAGGACATTAGAAGCATTTGGAATCGAGAAAGGGAATTATCGTAACCGAGAAAATAATCTTATCAGGGAGTTTCGGAGCCGAGTTAGACTATACAGCGACATAAAATTATTCCCATCCGATCCTTTAGGATGCTACAGCTTAATGCAGCATTTTGGTGCTCCTACTCGATTATTGGATTTTACATCTTCTATATACGTTGCTGCTTTTTTTGCTGTGGAAGATGTAGAACACAAAAACGATTCCTTTATTTGGTGTATAAATGAAATGAAGATAAGGGATTCCATCGCCCCAAGAGAAAATTACAATGCACCAGATGGTAATAATAAAGAAGCACAATATGAAGCGATGCGAGAAATTGCAAGGAACTGCATATCGTCAATGGATTCCCAAGAGTCAAAGTTTTTAATCCTTGACCCTATGGAGAAAAACGAAAGAATTTCAAGACAACAAGGATTGTTCGTATTCCCTTTGAATATCAGTGAATCTATTGAAGATATACTAATCAAAACTTACAAATGCAAAGGTACATTTGATCAGGCTCGTGTAGCGGACTATGACAAAGTCAACGCTAATGAACTTGTTCTGCGAATACGGATTCCCTTCAATCTAAGGCAGAACATACTGAAGAACCTAAACAAAATGAATGTAAATCATGAGGTATTGTTTCCTGGGCTCGATGGTTTTTGTAAGTCAATGTATATTCATGTCAGCCTACTGCAATTCCAATAGGATTATGGATAATATAAAAGAGGAATTACCCGTCCCATTACAGATAAGCCTCCCATACTCCATGAGGGGACATCATATATTGTTCCTGACAAGAGGGGAAAGTGAAGCCTAAAATTTTAACTCTGGTTGCCTTTTGTCTTTTAATTGCTTGTGCTCCAATTCCAATGCGAACCCCTAACATTAAGAATCCTTCGGAGATGTTGCCAGAAAAGGTGTGGCTTGAGGGAATAAAGATTGAGAAGGGGCAAGCCTTTGCCGATTGCGTCCCAGTTGCTATAGAAGCAATCTTTAAATTCTATGGGAAGAACATCCCCCGAAAAGAAATTGATGATGCCATCAGAAAGACACACGGAACAAGGATGAACGATGCTATCCCATACATCAAAGAGCAAGGATTTCACGTTTATAATTTTTATGACAGAACCGAAAACAAAAAGGGATTGAAATTTTATCTCGCTCAGGGCTTCCCAATTATAGTCTCAGGTGGAGCTATCTCCAGCAGGCTTGGCCATGCAGTTGTTTTGATAGGGTATGATGATAAAAGGAAGATTTTTTATGTGGTTGATCCTGAAAGAAGAGCGATAATAGAAAAAAGATATTTTGATTTTGGGGAATGGCATAATATAAGAGGAGGGTATGGAACTATAATTGCTCCCCAATCGAAAGAAATACCAAAGCTGGGGGAATTTACCGGAAAAAGAGAGCAAACCTGGTGGGGATGGGAGAAGAAACAAAATCGGTGTCAGGCATCAGTCATTCGGTTTCCACTCCAGCTGACCGATGAAAGCAATGTTTGATTTGATAACATGGAATGGAAGGTTGCTTGAAAAGAGGTTTAAAGAGGCTGAATGAAGATAGATGGTATTATTTGGCTGAGAGACATTGCTGATAAACTGGAATTTAAGCATAATGTTAATCATAAAAACCACGATGAGGAAAACAACAAAATTATGAACATCTACGCAATATTTTCTGGTCTTATTGGGGCAATTCTTGGGGCTGCAATCGCTGTGGGACTTTACTGGCACGGTCGTTATATTTCCGCCAAGCGTGCTCTTGCTGACAGGCTTATAATTCTGAGACATGATGTTTGGTGGAACTGCAACGATTCCGAAATATTCAAAGTGTGGGACGCAAGCCTTAAAGAAATATGGTTACTTTATAATGCCCTCTCGGATTTTACCCCGTTCTGGAAAAGGAAAAAGATAACAAAGGCTTGGGATGTATACAAAGGCATAAACCACAAAATAATGGAGGAACTTCGATATCAGGTATTTGACAGTAAGCTGCCTCCCAAAAACAAACAGGAATTTCTTCAAAAGATAAACCCAATTATAGAAGTACTGCAAAAGTCCAGTGAGCAAACGGCTGTACCGGATCACCAATAACCTCGGCTCCCGGTGAGCCTTTTCGTTAGTAACACAGAAGGAGAGAAATATGAAAAGGTTTATTGCCATTGCTTTGACGCTACTTGTCGTTTCATGTGCAACTTTAGACTCTAATCTACAAAAGGAGGTTGGCAAGCACGTATCCCATGCCATGATAAAGAATGGTGCCCCGACTCAAAAAGCAGAAATACCAACGGGCACTGTTTATACATGGATACAGAGACGCGGAGGCATGGAGTGCTGGATTTCCTTGACGACAGACACAAATGGTATTGTTCAATCGTATAGCCACAAAGGCTGCTACTAGTGCAAACACATGTGGGGTCAAATCTACATTATACACTTTACGTTTGCGCTCCGGCTTCCTTCAGACCTCTCCTTGCGGAGACGCCCCCCCGATTCTCTGGATCTTCGACTTGCCTTCGGGTCGTACTTTTGATAGTATTGATTCCCATCAACACCATAGGTTCTCGTAATGACCAAAGGGGACGTAGGTTCTAAAACAACTTGACAAATAGGAGGGAAGGGTCTAATCTTTCGCTATGGCGAGACAACCGAGGTTGGACGCTCCCGGAGCGTTGCATCATGTCATGGGGCGGGGCATCGAGCGGACAAACATATTCCGTACCAATCAAGACCGGGACGATTTTCTGAACCGACTGGCTAACCAGTGCATAGAAGGAAACATCATTGTCTATGCTTGGAGTCTCCTTCCCAACCATTTCCATCTATTGGTTCGGACCGGAAGTCATCCTCTTTCGCGGGTGATGAAGAAGCTTCTGACGGGTTATGTTGTCAACTTTAACTTGCGACACAAAAGGACGGGACATCTCTTCCAGAATAGGTATAAATCGATCATCTGTGAGGATGATCCTTACCTATTGGAGTTGACGCGCTACATTCACTTGAATCCATTGAGGGCAGCAATGGTGGGAAACTTGAAAGAACTGGATGATTATCGTTGGGCGGGGCATTCAGCCATCATGGGGAGAGTGAGGCGGGAATGGCAGGACATCGATACCGTTCTTGAATATTTTGGTAGGGGTCGGAAGGCCATTGAGAAGTATGAGCAATTTGTGAGAGAGGGAGTATCGCAGGGGAGGAGACCGGAGTTGGTGGGTGGAGGATTGATCCGAAGCCTTGGGGGATGGTCCCAGGTACTATCCTTGAGGAGGAAAGGGATCAAAGTAGCCTCGGATG
>VGRU01000237.1 GCA_016875255.1 Deltaproteobacteria bacterium | reverse complement strand
AAAGAAGAACCTTCTGAAGCCAAGGGGATCACTCCGGGAGGGCGAAAACCTGCACCCGGAGGTTATTGGATTGCCCTTGGCATCAGCGTCCTCGGGCTTGCTTTTTTTTATATCTTTTTCAACTTTGTCCGGCTCGAACTTTTCAAAATGCTTCTGGCTTCATTCTTCCCGCTTGCAATCCTGATCCTCGGAGTGCTCGGGACCATTATCCTGGGCCTGGCAACGCCAGGGGAAGCAGCAGCGATGGGATCATTCGGGGGGCTGGTCCTGGCGGCCGCTTACGGACAGATCAACTTCAAAATGGTTAAGGAATCGGTCTTCCTCACCGCAAAGACCAGCGCCATGGTCTGCTGGCTGTTCGTCGGATCAAGCATGTTTGCTGCGGCATTCGCACTTTTAGGAGGACAGGAGATTATAAACGGTTGGGTGAAATCTCTCGACCTAACACCAATACAATTCATGATTCTGGCACAGGTCATCATCTTCCTGCTTGGGTGGCCGCTCGAGTGGACCGAGATTATCGTCATCTTCATGCCGATCTTCATTCCGCTGTTAGCCCATTTTCAAATTGACCCCCTCTTCTTTGGTTTGCTTGTAGCGCTTAACCTGCAAACAGCGTTTTTGTCGCCGCCGGTTGCCATGGCCGCCTTTTACCTGAAGGGCGTGGCCCCGCCGCACGTGACATTGAACCAGATCTTCATGGGCATGATGCCGTTCATGGCGATCCAGGTGTTCGCGATATTCCTGCTGTACGTGTTCCCGCAGATTGGATTGTGGCTGCCGAGTTTAATTTACAAATAAGGACCAAACAATCCCATCCCCGCCCCACCCCTCCCTTTGAAGGGGAGGGAAATATATGAGATCCTCCCCCTTCAAGGGGGAGGTTGGGAAGGGGATGGGGTAATATGAAAACCATGAAACCGAAAATACTGGTGACTCGGGAGGTATTCGATGATGTGCTCGAATACCTCTCTAAATATTTTGAGGTGGCATCCAACCAGTCCGATCAGCCCATGGAATCGGAAACACTTGCTGTGAAACTTTCCGACAAACAGGGCGCCATGATCACCCTTTCGGAAAAGATCGACGCCACACTTCTTGCGCGCTGTCCAAACCTGAAAGCAGTATGTAACATCGCCGTAGGATATAACAACATCGATATTGAGGCCTGTCGCAAGGCAGGTGTAATGGCAACCAACACCCCTGGCGTGTTGGATGACACCACCGGAGACTTTACATGGACGCTGATCCTTGCCACGGCGCGCAGGCTTACCGAGGCGGAAGCCTACCTTCGTGCAGGACAGTGGGATAGATGGAAACTGAAACAGTTTCTTGGCCTGGATGTCCATCATGCCACATTAGGTATCTTTGGCCTGGGACGGATCGGTCAGGTGGTGGCACACCGTGCAACTGGCTTTGAGATGAAAGTGATTTACCATGATGTCCGGCAAGCCGCTCCGGAGGTTGAACAGACTTGCCGAGCAAACTTTGTGACCAAGGAAGAACTGCTCTCACAGGCGGACATCGTGACGATCCATGTCCCCTACTCTCCTGCAACCCATCACCTCATCGGCAAATCCGAACTGGAGCGAATGAAGCCGACAGCGATTCTGATCAACGCCTCGCGTGGCGGCGTG
Organism: Deltaproteobacteria bacterium; assembly: GCA_016875255.1. The sequence goes on along the minus strand of VGRU01000237.1, from coordinate 3,722 downwards.
GTGGACGATGCGGCACTGATTGAGGCGCTTCGTTCAGGAACGATTGCCGGAGCAGGCCTCGATGTTTTCGAAAATGAACCGAAGTTCAACCCCGAATTTCTTGGGTTAAAAAATGTCGTTCTCGCGCCTCATATTGCAAGCTCGTCAAAAGCAACCCGTCACAAGATGGCCATGCTTGCCGCAGAGAACCTGGTGGCTGCTCTGACCACCGGTAAGCCGCCCAATCTCCTGAATCCTGTTTGAAATGAGGGAACATACGTTTATCGTTGACGATGCTCGTATCCCTGCCCGCCGTTCAGATACTCTGGCAGGCGGGGAGGCTCGTTTGTGGATGCTGGATACTCGAGCTTCAAGTTTCGAGCCTCTTGCTTCGATACGAGCATCGTCACCCATAACCGTTTGACTATTAAGCGAAACGCCTGCCTGCCGGTAGGCAGGGGCTTCGTCACCTTAACCTTAACCATCTTGACAAAAACACGGGTTTACATTAAAAAGGTAAGACCATTGGAGCATTGATATGTTTAATTCCATCAAACACACCAAAATCTCCGAGGATATTGCCAATCAGATCAAACGTCTCATCGTCGATGGGAAGTTAAAACCCGGCGACCAGCTTCCGCCCGAGCGGGAACTCATCAAACAGTTGGGCGTAAGCCGGCCCTCTCTCAGGGAGGCGCTCAATTCCCTGGTCACCATGGGATTTCTTGAGATCAGGCAGGCCAAGAGAACGTTTGTCAAATCGGTCGCCTCAAAACTGATCGAAGATCCACTGGCCCTGCTTATCAAAGCGGATACCCAGAAGATTTTCGATCTCATCGAGGTAAGAAAGGCCATTGAGACCTGGGCCGCCTATCATGCGGCGCAGAAAGCCTCAAGGGAAGACATTGAGCAACTCGACACTATCATCCGGGAGATGAAGAGGGCATTCGAGGAAGGCCGGTCCTGGGAAAAAGAGGATGCTGACTTCCACCTGGCCATTGCCAAGGCCACCCACAATACCATCCATATGCATATCATGTCAGGGATTTATGACCTTCTCAGAGAATCTGTAGGAAGTGTTTTTAGAGACCGGACAAAAATAAAGAAACTGCTCGATCAACATTTGAAAATAATCAATGCAATCAAGAATCACTCCCCGGATAAAGCCAGAGAGAGAATCCTTGAACACCTGAATTATGTGGAGTCCGAGGTCAAAAAATCGACCGGTTAGCATGGTGTCTCAATAATCACTTTACAATCCGTTTGTGGTGAGCCGTTCGTCCTGAGGTTCTCGAAGGATGAATGGCTCTCTAAGGACAAGCAGGTTGAACCACGAATTGAACCTCCTTATTATTCACCCTTCGACAGGCTCAGGGTGAACGGTGTATATTAAGTAGAATTAGATTTATTACATGAGGAACAGAAATGAGGAGTTTTTTAAGATGATCAAAAAATTGATTGAAATCGTGGGTCAGGACAATTTCACCGATCAATTGGAAGAATTGGTGCCCTACAGCTACGACGCTTCGATGAATGTCTATCGACCTGATGCGGCAGTCTGGCCCGAATCAACAGAACAGGTTCTGGCCATTGTCAAATTTGCCAATGAGAATAAGATACCCGTCACCCCGCGGGGAGCGGGAACCAGCCTCAGCGGGGGCGTGGTGCCGATTAAAGGTGGAGTCATCATCGACCTCTCCAAAATGAATAAGATCCTCGAGGTGAGTATTGAAAATCGCTATGCAAGGGTTCAGGCAGGCGTGGTCTGCGACGATTTGAATCGGGAGCTCGCCAGGCATGGCTTTACCTTCCCCCCGGACCCGGCAAGCAGTTCTGTTGCCACGATCGGAGGAAATGTGGCCACCAATGCGGGCGGCATCAAGGGCGCTAAATATGGCACGACCCGCGACTATGTCCTTGGCCTTCAGGTCGTCCTGCCCACCGGGGAGTTGATGCGGACGGGTTCCTATACGATGAAATGCGTCTCGGGTTATGACCTGGCCAAACTCTTTATCGGGGCGGAAGGAACACTTGGAGTGATCACTGAGGTCACCTTAAAGATCAACCCCCTTCCCCGCCATGCCATGACCGCTGTCGCCACCTATGCCAGGCTGGAGGATGCGGGAAAGGCGATCTTTCAGACGATGACCAGCGGCGTCATTCCCAGTGTGATGGAGATCATGGACAAGGTGACCCTTCAATCGATCCGGGAGAATACCGACATCGCCCTGCCGGATGCCGAGGCCATGATTCTGACAGAGACCGATGGCTTCACCTGGGAAGAGGTCGAAGCTCAGATGGAAGTGGTTCTCGGTATATTGAAAAACAATCATCCGGTCGAGATCAAAACCGCAAGGGACGAAAAAGACCGGCTCAACCTCTGGAAGGCCCGCAAGTCAGCCTATGCCACCCTGGCCCGTGTCAGCCATAGCTTTGTGCTGGACGATGTGACCGTTCCTATTTCAAGGATTCCGGAGTTATTGGTGGGAATCCAGGGAATTTCTCAAAACTATGGCATCGTCGTCGCCACATTTGGTCACGCCGGCGATGGAAACCTTCATCCCCAGATTCTCTACAATGAGTATGACCCTGACCAGGTCGAAAGAACGCACAAGGTGGAGAAGGAGATTTTCCATCTTGCCATCTCTCTCAATGGCACGCTCAGTGGAGAGCATGGCATCGGAATCTCCAAGGCAAATTATATGGCTCTTGAACACAACCCGGTCGAGATGGATTTAATGAGAAGGATTAAGAAGACACTGGACCCGAACAACATCATGAACCCGGGCAAAAGAGCCCTGGATTAAATTGCGGATTGCAGAATGCGGAATGCGGAATTTAAATCCGAAATCCGCAATCCGAATTCCGAAATCATTTGAACCCTATGTGTAAGGATACCCAATGGCCACTCAACTCCAGTTTGATGCAAAACGTCGCAAAGCAATCACTCAGTGTTCCCGGTGTAGTTTCTGTCGTGCAGTCTGCCCGATCTTCGATCTGACCAAAAGGCCCATTGCTAATGCCAGCGGCAAAATGATCCTTCTCAAAGAGTTGATGGAGGGAAAACTTCCCCTGACAGAATCCGTGGCTCAAGCCTTCCTCCGTTGCACAACCTGCATGAACTGCACGACCAATTGCCCTTCTGGGGTTGACCCTCAGGAGATGGTCAAATCCATGCGAAAGGACATGGTGGGAGCAGGTTTTAACAACCTCTTCAAGGCAATGGGCGAGACCATTGAGAAGTATGGAAACATCTATGGCGAAACAGAGCGCCACGATTGGGGCCGCAAAAAAGAGAAAGCCCCTTATACGTTATTCCTGGGCTGTGTGGGAACGTATCGTGAAGAAGAAAGCGTTCAGGAGACGCTTCGGCTCCTTGACATTCTGAAGGTTGACTATACGATGGTCGATGAGGTCTGCTGTAGCGGCGTGCTTGAAGATGTGGGTTATAGCATCAAGGAAGATTTAGCCAGACGCAATATTATCGAGATCCAGAAAACAGGAGCCAAAACCCTGATCACGACCTGCCCTTACTGCTACCGTGTCTTTAAAGAACACCCTTCGTATAAAGATTTAGGGTTGGAAGTCAAACATATCACTCAGTTTCTCAAGGATTTTGATTTTAAGGTGAAAACGGATAAAAAAGTCACCTATCATGACCCCTGTGATTTAGGACGCCATGCAGGCATTTATGATGAGCCAAGAGAGATCATCCGCAAGATTGCGCCCAATTTTGTGGAACC
>VGRU01000236.1 GCA_016875255.1 Deltaproteobacteria bacterium | reverse complement strand
ATATTTTGAGGTAAACCATGCCAGCGATTGCATCTCTTGAAGATTTGAAAGCCGCCCAGAAAGATCTTCTGGAAGCGAAGGACTTGAACGAGTTGAAAGTAGCATTTAAGAAATGGCGCAGGATCGGGTGGAAAAATATTTGTAAGCTATGGCTCGAGGAAAGCACACCGGAAAAATTGAAAGGCGAAAGAGGTCAGTGAATAGGTTAGGCCAGATACAAATGGAGTTTTTACACATGAGGAAGCCCTTCGGTAAATGTGCAAAACAGGACATAAGAAATAATGGCTGGAGGAAGTAAGGGGGGATGTCTTGAATGATTGGAAAGGAATCGCCAAAAAGGATGGATAAAAATAAATTTTCATATGAATGGATCGAGACCCTTCCACATCTGGAAGGGGTTGCCCGGACTCTGGGTCAGGCCAAAATCATCGGGGTTGACTTAGAAGCGGACTCTTTGTATCACTATTTCGAAAAGGTATGCCTCATACAGATCGCTACGGAATCCGCCTCTTATGTAATCGATCCCCTGGCGCTAAGGGATCTTTCCGCTTTACGCCCCGTTTTATCTAATCCCCGCATCCGCAAAGTATTCCACGGGGCGGATTATGATATCCGTTCCCTGTACCGTGACTTTCGGCTCGAGGTGGAGAACCTCTTCGATACACAGTTGGCCTGTAAATTTCTGGGCCTCCGGGAGAGCGGCCTGGAAGCGTTGCTGCGAAGTCGGTTCCATGTGGAGCTGAATAAGAAATATCAGCGGGCCGATTGGTCCCAAAGACCCCTTTCCCCGGAGATGGTGGAATACGCAGCAATGGACGGCATGTACCTGATTCCCCTGGCCCGCATGCTGGAGAAGGAACTTGAGGAGAAGGGCCGATTATTCTGGGTGGAGGAAGAATGCCTATTTCTGAGCAAGGTCCGATTCACGCCCCCCAGCCATACCCCCCTTTACCTAAAAGTGAAAGGGGCTTTTCTCCTGGATCCCAGGAGTCTTGCGGTTCTGGAGGCTTTGCTGGAATTTCGAGAAGCCCAGGCCCAAAAGTCGGATCTTCCCCCCTTTAAGGTGTTCCGCAACGAACCCCTTCTGGAATTGGCTATGAAAAAACCTTTGCGCCTGGAAGAATTGGAAACGGCGAAAGTCCTGAGCCGGAAGCAAATCGACAGATATGGGACACGTCTGCTGCAGGAAATCCACCGGGCCATGACCATTCCCGATGAAGAGCTTCCGGTGTACCCCCGGGAAGCAAGGCCGGATTTGTCATCCCCTTTACGCAAAAGGGTCAAAGCGCTAAAAACCTGGCGGGATATGCGGGCAAATAATTTAGAGGTGGAGCCTGGAATCCTTATGAACAATGCCTTGATCAATGGTTTCGCTTTGAAAAATCCCCGGTCGATAAAAGAGATGGAAGGGATTCCTGGCTTGAAAAAATGGCTGCAAGATCATTTCGGCCGGGAGATTCTGGCTGCTCAAATAGAAATCGGCAAAGGGGTCACCCCTTAACATGGGACAAAACGATGAGCTGATTACAGATAGCCCATGGCAGATGTCCACTTTTTTTACCTTGCAGTTGCATAAACGGCCATGGGTAAACCGCTCTCCAACGCTTCGAATGGCGGTTAATCGGATGTCTTAATGGAATGGCCGGATTTCACCTAAGGTGAACTCCAGTATGGGTTACAAACGTGGGTGCTCATTGGCCTGAAGGTTTGCCTCGAAGCCTTTCCGAACGGTTCACCCATGTCCGTTTGGTTAAATTTTTTGCAATGTTAAGGTTTATTAAGCGGGAAGGACCCAGAAATAGAAAGACTGAAGAGAGGAGGGCGTTATGAAAGAGAAAAGCAAAGGGGTAAAAGAAAGCAAGAAGGCGCCGCAGAAAAGCCTCAAAGAGAAGAGAAAAGAGAAGAAAGAAAAGAAGAACAGGTAGGTTGAACCCTGTCCAAGATCCAGTAAGATAAATGGGGTCAAATATTTGTCCTTGATCTTGCAACCGCAGTGTCGTGCATAAAAAGTCGGCCCCTTCAAATGCAGATTTCGGATTGCGGAATGCGGAATTGAAAACATTTGGAAAGAACTCTCTCCTGATTGTAATGTGGAATACACCTGCCTGCGGTAGGCAGGATAGGTAGGGTTTGCGGAATTACCCTTATCCGTTAGGTCAAGAATCAACCCATTCGACTTCCCGGTCTGATCCTTCGACTTCGTTCAGGACAGGCACCCGGGGTATGCTCAGGGTTGATACTGAGCGGCGCTTTTCCCTCGACTCTGCTCGGGATGGTGAGTCCCTTCGATAAACTCAGGGCCTTGAGCCTGTCGAGAGGCTTGTCGAACCATTACCCCGATTTAAAAATCGGGGTTTGGCGCCGTCGAACGTATCAATATAGACATCAAGCTTGATGATGCACTGTAAGGGGAGTGGAGTTATCTGTCTCCGATGACCCCGCTGCTCATCATGTATCCCTCATGTTGCCCTGACCAATAAACCAACTATAGAGATGAGATGATCACCAAAAAGAATCAGGCTACGCCGGACATTATTGTTGTGGGAGGAGGCGCTGCCGGCATGATGGCAGCAGGGCGCGCAGCCGAGCGGGGCAAGAAAGTAATAATTGTCGAAAAGACACACCGTCTGGGGAACAAATTGCTCCTGACAGGCGGCGGCCGGTGCAACATCACCAACAAGGTTAGCCTGAAGGAATTCATTAATGCCTTTGGGAAGAATGGCAAATTCCTTTATCGGGCATTCACCGTATTTTCGAACCGCGATTTGATCAATTTCTTCAGTTCCCGCGGGCTGGAAATGAGGGTGGATCCTGACGGGAAGGTTTTCCCCGCCGATCATCGCGCTCGAAGCGTGCTTGCCGTTTTGCGTCAATATATAGATGACCACCAGGTTCGTATCCTTCACAATACCGTCGTAACAAATATTCTATTCCAGTCTGGAGAAAGTTTACGCGCCGGCGGTGTCAGATGCGCCGACCACAGCACGTTGGATGCCGGAAAAGTCATTGTCGCCGCGGGCGGCATGTCGTATCCGAAGACTGGGTCTTCCGGCGACGGGTACAAACTGGCAAGACAATGCGGACATTCCATTGTGCCGCTGACGCCGGGTCTCGTTGCGCTTGAGTCGGACGAGCCATTTCTTCAGGAATTGCAGGGGATAGCGCTTAAAGACATTTCGCTTTCGGTGTTGGTGGATGGAAAAAAGAAGGGTTCAGAGAAAGGCGACATCCTATTCACACATTTTGGTGTATCAGGCCCAACCGTGCTTATTCTCAGCGGGATCGTTATCGATGCGCTGGCTGCCGGCAGGTCTGTTGCCCTTTCACTGCAATTAAGGCCGGCTGATACAGCTCAAGAACTTGACCCTATCCTTCAACGGGAGTTTGAGTCCCGCGGGACAATCACCCTTTCACGGTATTTGAAAGAGGCTCTGCCAAAATCGTTCGCGCTGGTCTTTGAACACCGGTGCGCTGTCGAGCCGGGTAAGCGATGCAGTAAAATCAGCCGGGAGGAGCGGAAAAGAATCGTCTTATGTTTTAAAGATTTCAGAATCAATATAACAAAACCGAGGCCCATTGAAGAGGCGACCATCACACGCGGGGGCGTATCGTTGGAAGAAATAAATCCCCGGACATTGGAGTCGAGGATAGTGCATGGTTTATTTTTTTGCGGCGAGATGATTGATGTGGATGGAATGACCGGAGGGTATAACCTGCAGGCTGCATTTTCCACGGGATATCTCGCCGGAGAATCGGCAGTCAGCAATTAGGGGTCAAAACTAAACGGGCTGTTATCCAAACAAACCATATGCCCTTCGACAAGCTCAGGGCGAACGGTGATATGTTGAAATCATGTGACTTTTCCTCTCATGCTGAGCCCCTCCTTCGACTTCGCTCAGGACATTCGGAAAAAACCGTTCGCCCTGAGGCTCTCGAAGGGTGAACGGTTCACTCAGGGAATGAGGCACACTTCCTCTCTTGGTCAAATTTTTTTTCAACTTCTACCTAAATTGAGCGATTCACCCTATTTCACAAGGGAGGCAGAGATGCCTCAAACCCTTTTAGAATGCGATACGTTGAACGTTTGGGCAATGGACCCTAAGCTTTCACCAAACAGGTGATGATTGAACAGGCCCCATGGTTGATTCAACCAAACAAAGGTAATCGCTCTAAAAGGCTTTTCGGCCTCCCCGCCCCCCTTGTGAAGGGTGAAAAAACCGCTCAATTTGGGTTCTATAGGAACTGTTAGGCTGCCAGATTGTGGAGCATGTTCCGAGCGAAGCGAGGAATCTCCGGGTTTGCTTCGGCTTCGCCTCCCAACCACTTCACTCCTTGCCTCCAATTTAGTATTGACTTCGGTATAACTTTTTGTCATAATGATTTTATGAAAACAGCCATATCCATTCCAGATGAGATATTTAAAGAGGTCGAAAAGTTTTCTAAGGAGCACCAATATTCGAGGAGTGAAGTGTTTGCTATAGCAGTTAAGGAATTCTTGAGTAAACTAAAATCCAAACAACTTCTCGATGCCCTGAATGAAGCATATTCAGGGGACGATCCCCCGGAAGAAATTACGCTTAGAGAAAAAAGCAAAAGGTACTATACTAAGAAAATACTGAAAGAAGAGAAGTGAACATAAAACAGGGAGATATCTTCTGGGTTAGCCTTGGACCTCCGAGGGGCTCTGAACCGGGATACCGGCATCCTCATGTGGTCATCCAGAATAATCTATTCAATCAAAGCAAGATCAATACCATTGTTGTTTGTGCTCTTACCTCCAACCTCACCAGGGCTAAATCGCCCGGCAATGTCCTCCTCAAGAAAGGAGAGGGGAATCTTAAGAAAGAGAGTGTCGTCAATATTACACAGATGATCACAGTGAATAAATCAGACCTCATCGAAAAAATCGGCTCTTTATTCCATTCACGAATCAGAGAAATTATTGACGGGATCACACTCTTAACTGAACCAAGAGAAATCTAATCTACATCTCCCTTCTCCGAATGTGGATTAAAGAATCCCTCACCAAAGAAAAAAGTCGTATGACTTAATAGGGAAATGGATTATCCTAAAATAACTGAGCAAGATGTCTGTGAGATTGAAAGAGAAGATGGTTTCCGAGAAGAAATTATTTAAAACCACCCTTGACCTTGATTCATCTTTCGAGGCCTGATACGCCATCTGCCTTTAAAATTAATTTGGGGGTATAAATAGGTCAATTTCCGGGGGGAATTAAAAATTCAAGATCGGGGTCGAAGGCTGACTTTGTAAAGACCTACTTTTCAGGGAAGTGACCGAGAATTTGAGGAAGACTAAATCAAGAAAAGAAAAAATACTTTATTACGATTGCCTGACCCTCATTTTTCTCCT
>VGRU01000235.1 GCA_016875255.1 Deltaproteobacteria bacterium | reverse complement strand
GGGTGCATGCTCCGAAGGAGTACCCCAGAAGCAAAAGCGGAAGGTCTGGGTTTTTCTGTTTTGAATGGAAGAATTCAATGGCGGACGCCACATCGTCCATCTCCCCGATACCTTCGCCATAGGATCCTCCGCTATCCCCCACTCCCCTGAAGTTAAACCGCAGGGTTGAGAACCCTTCTTGTTGGGCTGCCCCAAGAGCCGTCGTGATGACACGGTTATGCATATTTCCGCCATGTTGGGGATGGGGATGGCAAAGGACTACTCCTCCTTTAACAGAAAGGGCCTCGTTCATGCTCAGGAGGCCCTCTAATTGAATTCCTCCGGTTGGGAAGAAAACCTTTTCTTCTTTCATCTTTATAAACTAAACTTCTTCTCCTTTTGTCTTCTTCTTTGGTACTTTCTCGCCAGATTCGATCTGCGCATCAATCTTTTCTCCTACCCATTCCAAAAAACTTCTCAAAATTTCCAAAAATCGGACTTCAAACCGTGTGACATCCTTGCTCTCGATCCGCTGGTTGAGATCCTTCAACCAGCCGTCCACTTTCGTCTTCAACTGTTTCATCAGTTGGGTATAGTGGGAATCCAGCTCTTCTTTTCCCGTATTCTGTGCCCATGCTGTCCCCAAGTGAAGATTCTTAAGCCCCTCTTTTCCAGCAACAGAGAGGGGGTTTAAGAATAATCCTAATAGAAGGATGAAAATAAGCGGTGAAAGATAATTCGTCCTTTTTCTCATAAAAACCTCTCTTCAAATGGAGAATGATAGCTAATGGTGGGCGATGCGGGAGTTGAACCCACGGCCTTTGGTTCCGGAGACCAACGCTCTATCCAACTGAGCTAATCGCCCTTTAAGATTTTTATTACCATAATTGATTGGAAACTGTCAATTTTTTTTGGGTTCAATTTTTCTATTGACATCAAGGGATTTAATTTTATAGGATGATGGACAATTTAATGCCCCCCTCTTCATAAGGACGGAAATATTTCTTCCAAATTAAGAGTCAATGACATCTGGTTGAGTTTTGGAGGCGTCTCTGCCCTCTCGGGCATCAGCTTCGATGTGAGAGAGGCTGAGATGCTTGCCGTTATCGGACCCAACGGCGCTGGGAAAACCAGCATCCTCAATTGCATCAACGGATTTTATCGGCCTCAAAAAGGAGAGTTGGTCTTTGAAGGGCAGAACATCTATCACCTTCCTCCCCACCGAATCGCACGCCTGGGCATTGGCCGAACCTTCCAGAACATTGAGCTCTTCACCGGACTTTCGGTCTTGGACAATCTGATGGCAGCCAGGCATCTCCATTTGAAGCGAGGCGCTTTGGCAGGCGCTATATATTTTGGCCCTGCCCGCAGAGAAGAGATCCGGCACCGAGAAGTCGTCGAAGATATCATCGATCTTCTTGAAATGGAGCCATACCGAAAGAAAACGGTGGGCCTCCTTCCCTACGGTGTTCGAAAGCGGGTGGAATTAGGAAGGGCTCTTGCCCTCGAACCCAAACTCCTCCTGCTCGATGAACCTATGGCTGGAATGAACCTCGAAGAAAAAGAGGATATGGCCCGGTTCATCATTGACATCCATGAACTTAAGGGAATCCCCATTGTCCTGGTGGAACATGATATGGAAGTGGTAATGGATATTGCTGAAAGGCTGATCGTCCTCGACTTCGGAAAGAAGATTGCCGAAGGAAGCCCGGAGGAGATCAGACAAAACGCCCTGGTGATCCGGGCCTATCTCGGTGAGGAGGCTCCTGAGAGCCATGACTGAAAACACCCTCCCGAAGCTTTTAAAAAAGAATGCCGATAAGTATGGCGACCGAAAGATTGCCATGAGGGTAAAGGATCGCGGCATCTGGCAGTCCTTTACCTGGAAGGATTATTACGAGAACGTTAAATATTTTGCGCTTGGCCTAATCTCTCTCGGGATGAAAAGAGGAGATAAGGTTTCCATCCTTGGCGAGAATAAACCTGAAATCTTCTGGGCGGAATTAGGGTGTCAAGCGGCGGGCGGAACAATGGTGGGGATCTTTACGGATTGCACACCCCCGGAAGTCAAATTTTATGTGACAGATTCGGATTCGACCTTTGTCGTCGCCCACGATCAGGAACAGGTGGACAAACTCCTCCAGATTAAGGACGATCTCCCTCTGGTAAAAAAAGTGATCTACTGGGATCCGAAAGGATTATGGAATTATGATGATCCGATCCTGACCAGTTTCACGGAGATGATCGATCTGGGCAAGAGGTATGGGAAGGACCATCCCGGTCTAATTGAGGAAAGTATTAAAAACGGAAAGGGAGAGGAGATCGCCCTGATCTGCTATACTTCTGGGACCACGGGCTTACCCAAAGGAGCCATGATCAGTCATGGGGGGCTGGTGGCCATTGCTCAAGCATGGCAGGATGTCGATCATTGGTCTGAACAGGATCGGTATGTCTCATTTATTCCACCGGGCTGGATTGCCGAGCAGGCCGTCGGGGTCGCAGGCCAACTGGTATCGGGAATGGAGGTCAATTTTCCCGAAGAGCCTGAGACCGTCCAGGAAAATATCCGGGAGATTGGCCCCTCCATCCTCTTCTTCGCTCCACGCCTATGGGAGAATATCAACAGGATGATTCAGGCCAAGATTACCGACACGTCGGCCCTGAGGAGATGGATTTACAGACTTTTTTTGCCCGTAGGATATAGAGCAGCCGAATATCGTTCCTCCCGAAAAGGACTGGGGCTGTTTTTAGATATCCTGTATCCTATAGCCCATTGGACCCTTTTCCGTCCCCTTAAGGACCGTGTGGGGCTCTCTCAAATCCGGTGCGCCTATACCGCAGGCAGCGCCGTCAGTCCTGACATCCTCAACTATTTTCAAGCGATCGGAGTCAACATCAAACAACTCTACGGTGGATCGGAACAGGGATTGGTCACCATCCATCTTGACGGCCAAATCAAATACGAGACCTGCGGCCCTCCCATGCCAGGAGTGGAAATCAGCCTCTCCCCTGAAGGAGAGATCATGGTGAAAGGTGAGAACATCTTCTCAGGATATTATAAAAACCTTGAGGCCACACAGGAGAAGATTCGCAATGGCTGGTATTACACGGGGGATTTCGGTTACATCGACGAAGACCGCCATCTCGTCGTCCTTGACCGAATGGAGGATCTAAAAGAGTTAAGGGGTGGGCGGAAATTTTCCCCCCAGTTTGCTGAAATCCGGTTGAGATTTTGCCCTTATATCAAAGACGCCCTGGTGGTCGGAGGCGAAGATAAAGATTTGGTTACGGCCATCATCAATATCGATCTTGATAATGTCAGCCGGTGGGCAGAAGCCAGGCGTATCCCTTACACCACCTTCACCGACCTCTCACAGAAACCCGAAGTGATCGAATTGATCAAAAAGGATATTCAGCGGATTAATAAATTTCTTCCGGAGTGGTCCAGGATCCGTAAATTTGTTAACCTGTACAGGGAATTTGATGCTGATGAGGCCGAACTGACACGAACCAGAAAATTGCGGAGAACGTTCGTTGAAAGCCGTTATAGCGATTTAATCACAGCCCTCTATGGAAAAGATCGGGAGTATCATGTGGAAGCCTCCGTGACTTATCGGGATGGCCGAAAAGGAGTGGTCAAAACATCGATCTACATCAATGAGATAGTGGAGACTCAATAAAGGAATAACCACTCCCCCCCTCTTTGGCAAAGAGGGGTATGGGGAGATTTTCCGAACATATTTTTAAAATCCCCCTTTATCCCCCTTTGCCAAAGGGGGATAAAAGACATAAGTAAGAGATGACGTGAAAGAATTTCTTCAACTTGCCATTCCTGGATTGATGGTCGGTAGCCTCTATGCCCTGGTGGCTGCCGCAATCGTCCTGGTCTATAAATCGACCCGTGTGGTCAGTTTAGCCCATGGCCAACTCTTGGCTTTTGGTGGGCTTTTCTTCTGGATCGGCCTCGTCGCCTTAAAGCTGCCCCTTCCCCTGAGCATCCTGATGGCATTGGTTTGTTCAATTCTAATGGGTTGGCTTGTTGAACGAATCACCCTGCGTCCCCTCATCGGGCAACCATTGATTTCTGCCTTCCTGATGACCTTCGCCGTCTTCATGGCTCTGGATGGAGTCTTTCAACTCCTCCTCAAGGGAGAATCAAAAACTTATGCCACTCTTTTATCATTCGGTGAGTTCGAAATAGTAGGGGTGCCCATCCGGGTGATGCAGTTGATCAGTTTTGGTTTGGTCCTGTTAGTTTTTCTCTCCTTGGCCCTCTTCTTTCGATTCACAAAAACAGGTCTGGGGATGCGAGCCACGGCTGAGGACCATCAGCTCTCCCAGAGCACGGGGGTCAATGTCAGGACGATCTTCTCCATCATCTGGATCATTTCTGCCATCGTCGCTTCAATTGCGGGTATGGGGACAGCCTATGTGATGGATATTCATTTCCCACTCCCCTATATCGGCATCAAAGGATTGATCGTTGCCCTCTTCGGCGGATTGGATTCACTTCCGGGCGCCCTTTTGGCAGGACTCATACTCGGTGTGCTCGAAAATTTGATCGCAGGTTATCTCGACCCCCTGGTCGGGGGGGGCTTGAAGGATGTTGCAGCCTATGTGCTGCTTCTCATTATTTTGCTGGTAAAACCCTATGGTCTCTTCGGGTTGAAGAGAATAGAAAGAGTTTAAGAGGAAATATCGAAATCCGAAATTCGGGCGAAGCTTCCCGAAGGGATCATTTCGAAACAATATCAAATGACCAAAACACAAAATTCAAAACTGTTTTTAAATATCCATTTTACGTCATGCCGGATGCGATCCGGCATCCAGATGGTTTTGAGAGGACTGGATTCCGGCTTTCGCCGGAACGACAACCTTTTTTAAATAAGTTCGGATTTCGGATTTAAGGGGTTAAGGGATGCGACCTTGCGGAACTTTTGATGAACGCTACAGCCAGGACATGGCGATTTTCAGGATCAAGAGGCATTGGGTGGCCTTGATCGGAGCGTTAATCTTTCTATACACCTTTCCTCTCTATGGGTCCTACTATTTTATCAGTCTGCTCAACAGCCTCAGCATTACGGTCATTATTGTTCTTGGCCTTCAACTGGTCAGCGGTTACTGCGGCCAGATCTCTTTCGGTCAGGCCGCCTTCATGGCTGTCGGCGCTTATACTTCAGCCATTCTTACTGGAAAGTTTGGACTTTCCTTCTTTATTGCACTTCCCATTTCAGGGATTGTAGCAGGTTTGATTGGATTGGGTGGGGGTGCTCCTTCCCTTCGCATCAAGGGCTTTTACCTCGCCATGGCGACAATTGCTATCCATTTTGTGGTGATGTGGTTGATCCCTCACCTCGATATCACAGGAAAGACTCAGGGGCTCCATCCCCCCCCCCCACAAATCGGGAGTTATGTTTTTGACAGCGATGAGAAGATTTACTACATCATCATAACCGTCATGTTCCTCATAAC
>VGRU01000234.1 GCA_016875255.1 Deltaproteobacteria bacterium | reverse complement strand
TCTTTAAGCGGCGCGATGGCTCCTGGAACAGCACAACTTGCCATCACAGCCTGCCGCATAGGCCCGTGAGAAAAAATGATCTGTTCGCCGCTCGCCAGGTCGGTGGCCACGGCCCGGAAGGGAATTCGGGTTTCTTCAATCTGAATGTCGGGAATAAAATAATTGATGGTGGCTTGGAAGTCCTCATGAGGAAGTATTCCTGGTTTAAACATTGCATGGATCAGATAAAACCAACTTCTTAAGTGGGCCTGAATCTTCTGAGCCAGACCTAACTCTCCCTTTGCATGAGCCTTTTCAAAGGCCTTCATCGCCGAAGATCGAAATTCAGCGTTGTTTAGATACATCTCCACCTTCTTTTGCAGTTCATCCGGGCTGATGCCACTGGCGTAAGCCCCGCCCACAAACGCCCCCATACTGGTTCCCACAATGAGGTCAATAGGAATCCCTTCTCTCTCAAGTACCCTTAACACGCCGATATGGGCAAGCCCTCTGGCCCCTCCGCCCCCAAGCGCAAGCCCAATGCGTTTCTTCTTCCAAAACATGATCGAAGCGTTCTCCAAATACGGTTGATGTTATTTTAACTTTTATAGCTCCAGAACATCAAGACAATCCTTTCTCAGCTTTTTCAACAAAATGGGGTCATTTTCAACACAATACGGTCAGGCATCGGTAATTCGGTATTATGTCTGGAGCCCAAGTTTTATTGATTCGATACTGAGCAATTACCCATTTCGCCAATAGTGGTAGAGATAGAGTTGGGCGTAACCGGCATAGGGGCCGAAGTGGCTCTTAACAAATTCCTCCATCTTCTTCTCCCCGACCTTTTCTCCGCTAAAATAGGTCTTCTGCAATCCCTTTTTAATCCAGGTATCATTGGGAAAGGCTTCGAGAAAGTCGAGCGAATAGAGAAGAACGCAATCAGCGATCTTCTTTCCGACTCCGGCAAGACCCATCAACCTCTTCTTAGCCTCTTCGTATCTCAATTCTCTTAATGCGAGAAGGTGGCCTCGATCAATACACTGGCTTGTTTGGATTAGATAGTCTGTCCTGAAGCCCGCTCTCACCTCTTCCAATTGCTGAGAACCCTGGATGCAGTTGGGTTCCGGAAACCCATAACCGATATGTGAGTCCCAGGCTATTTTTCTCCCGGATGATCTGCATAAGGCTTCAATAAGGCAGCGGATATGTGGAATGGCTTTGGCAGAAGAGAAAAGAAATGAGACCAGACATTCCCAGGGGTCCTGACGGATCAGTCTCATTCCCCTGTATTTCTGAATCGCCTGATGAATGAAAGGGTCGCAATCGATCTCCTTTAAAATGGCATCCATATCTTCATCCAGCCTTAAGAACCGGATGAGGAAGGATTCCTCCACCCCTTCATAGAAGAGGACTTCCCCTTTTTGCCAAATCAGGAATATCCGGTCAGAAGTCTGAATGAGATAGGTATCCAGGGCTTTGGTGAAACGGAAGAACTGCCCGCACTCAAGGGTGTCTTTGAGCGAAAAAAGGTTAACCCTCAGCCTTCCTCTCATTGTTTCTTTGCTTCCGGAGGCCGGATGATGGCAAGGACATAGGCTTCCAGATTGAAATACTCCTTTGCCACCCGGTGGACATCCTCTCGGGTCACCTTCTGAATCTCATTCGGATATCTCTGCAAATGCTCATACCCCAGCCCCATCAATTCGTCCATGGACATCAGGCTTGCGTGGGCGCGGTTGGTCTGAAGGCCAATCTCAAAGTTGCCGATCAGGTATCGCTTTGCCCTCTCCACTTCATCGCCTGTCAACCCCTCGTCTTTGACCTTCTTCAGCTCCCTGAGGACGCCGGCAATCGCGGTTTCGATCTTATCCGGATGGGTCCCCATATAGACGCAGATATACCCCGGATCCAGATTCACATTGCTAATAAATGCCAGGGCATAGGCCAGGCTTTCTTTATCCCTTAATTGATAGAAGAGCCTTCCTCCCATGCCGGACAGGGCCGCATCCAGAACATCGAGAGCATACCGGTCCCTGCTCTGAACAGTGGCGCCCGGGAATCCGAGGACAAAATGGGCCTGTTCCTTCTCCTTAAAAATCTCTGATTTTCTCGTCTTCTGGAGGGGCGGTTCTCTGGGAATTTCGGGAGGTTTAAAATTGCTCTTCTGCATCTTTCCAAATTCCTTTTGAACGGCAGTAATCGCCTGGTTTAAATCGACATCTCCCACAATCGTTAAAACCATGTTCTCAGGAACGGCGATGCGCCCGTAATACTCCTTTAAATCCTTCTGTGTGATCTTCTGGACGGAATCGAGCGTCCCAATCGTATCCATCCGGTAGGGATGCTTCTCATAAAGAACCTTCCGGAAGAGTTTGAATGCCATCCGGTCCAGATCATCCTCCTGCTGCCTTATCGAAGCAAGTATGGACCGCCTTCTCTTCTCCATCTCATCCGCATCAAATGAGGGGTGTTTGATGACCTCGCCGAGCAGGTTCATCGCCTCATCGAAGTGTTGACTCACGAAGGCAAAGCTCAGGCCAAAGCTGTTATAGCCTGAAAAACCCCCGAGGGAACCTGCCATCCTCTCCACCTTTTTTGCGATTTCGAGGCTGGTCTGTTTCTCCGTGCCTTTATTGATCATCACAGCCATAAACTGGTTGATTCCGTTTTGGGCCTCCTCTTCAAAGCGAACGCCGGCCAAAAAAGAGACCTGGATAGACACAAGAGGAATGTTCCGGTTTTCTTTCACAATGAGACGGATTCCATTTTCCAGAATCGTCTTCGAAACCTGCAGGACCTTTTTCTTGTCATTAAGAGCAGGCGGCGAACCTGCCCTTTCAACAACGGCGCTCAAGGAAACCTTCTTAAGTCCATCGGCCTTTTCTGCCGGCGCCAGGAGACTGATGCTCCATCGGGAGGGTTTAAAATATTTTTCCCCTATTTTCCTTATGTCCTCGCTTTGAAGGAGGCTGATTCTCTTTATGTATTCCTTTTCGAACTCGATATCTCCTGTGTTGGCTTCATAATATCCAAGCTTTCTTGCCTGTCCCTGAACGGTCTGCCTGTCATAGATGAGACCGCTTTCAACATTGACCCTGACACGGTAAAGCTCTTCAGCAGTGACGCCTTCCTGGATCAACCGGTTTATCTCCTTTAGAATCTCCTCCACCGCCTTCTCCAGATTCTCTGCCTGGAGAGTCGCTCCGATGATAAAGAGGCCCGGGTCTTTCGGCGTATAAGCGGAAGCGGAGATCGAGTGAACCAGCCCCTTCTCCAACTTCACCTTCTGCACCAGTCGGGAGGTCTCCCCTCCTCCTAAAATCTGCTCTAAAACATCAAGGCCCGGAGTATCCTCATGCGTGACGGAAGTGATGGGAACCGCCATCTGAAAGTAGGTCTCCTTGAAATTCCCAAAGGTGAGTTTAGACCGGATCTCTTTCTGCTCAACCTCCTTCGACCTTTCAGGAAACCGTTCGGGGGGCCGTTTAAATTCCTTAAATAAGGCCCTTGCCTTTCTTTCCATCTCCTGAAGGTCAAAGTCGCCGGCTGCGATGAAAAAGATGCGATCCGGCGTATACCATCGTTTGAAAAAAGCGAGCATCTGATCTCTTGTGATTGCTCGGATTGTCTTTTCATACCCGATAATCGGCCTTCCGTAGGGATGGAGCTGAAAAGCAGTGGCCATGGTCTGCCGGAAGAGTTTTCTCGAAGGGTCATCTTCTCCCATTCGAATCTCTTCGAGAATGACCTCCCTCTCCTTTTCGAGCTCCGACGGATCGAAAACAGAGTGCTGGATGGCATCGGACAGGATATCGAGGGCAATGTCTGCATAACGGCTGGCAATTGTAATATGATATACGGTTTGGTCATACGAGGTATAGGCATTGATTGAGCCGCCAAGGGATTCGATCTCCTTTGCCATTTCTCCGACCTTTCTCTTCTCTGTTCCTTTGAAAATCATATGCTCGATGAAATGGCACATCCCTGCCTCATCATCCTTTTCATCCGCGCTTCCCGTCTTAACCCAGACCTGGAGAGCCACCACAGGAGAGGTGCGGTTCTCCTGAAGAATCACCTTCAGGCCATTCTCCAGTGTGAATTGATGAAGACGGTCTCTGGATTGACCAGGATGGGCGACGAGGAGAAGAATCGACAGGGTGATGACCGCCAGGAAAATGAATCGGGTCCGTCTCATGCTTTGTTACCTCCGTCCTTTTAAAATTATAAATGAGTGCACCCAAAAAACAAAGGGGCGAAGAGGAATTCTCTTCGCCCCTTAAATGACAAACATCCGGTCCGGTTAAATAGCTTTCTTTCCTTCGTGGAAGGCCTTCAAATTGAGGTCATGAACTTTTTTGGGGAGGTGTTCGAGGAGGTTTCTTTCCCAGACATCCTCCTTAATGTCAAAGAAATTGGAGAAAGCGCCAAGGGTGACAATATTGACGGCCCTTGAATCGCCACATTGGACCGCAATGCCAAACCCATCGATAGCATAAACATTCCCGTTAAAAAATCTTTTGAACGACTTAACCACATTCTCCGGATACTTCATCGTTCCCCGGGTGACGGCAGGAGGATACGTCTCTTGATTATTCAGGAGAACCTTGCCGCTCTTTTTCAGCCAATTGATATACCGCAGTCCCTCCAGAAGCTCGAAGGAGACAAGGTAATCCACGTCCCCATATTTGATCAGTGGGGAATAGACCTTTTTGCCGAAACGGAAATGGGTGGTCACATCTCCGCCTCTCTGCGCCATTCCGTGAACTTCCGCCTTCTTCACATCATAGCCTACCTCTTGAAATACGGAGCAGAGTATATCACTGGCTAAAATCGTTCCCTGACCTCCAACCCCTGATAACAGAATATTGGTCACTCTATCATCCATCTTCCCCTCCTATGCCTTTCCAGGAATAATTGCTTCGAATTTACAGATCTGTTGGCAGACGCCGCAGCCCGGGCACTGTAGCCTGTTAATTTGAACAACCCCTTTCCTCTTGTGGCCGTCTATTGTAACAGCCTGATCGCCGGAGACTTCCTGCCAGCTAATCGCAGGGCATCCGATCTCAAGGCACATCGTGCATCCCCTGCATTTGTCCGTGTCAATGGCGTAGAAAGCATGTTCGAACTGCCTCTTCTCCCTCCGGTGAAGCATGCAGGGTCCATTAACCGTAATGATGACCGAAGCCGCATCCCTCTCAACCTCTTCCTTGATGATCTCCATCGCCTCTTTGATACGATAGGGGTCCACTTTCCGCACATGTTCAATGCCCAGAGCCCTGCAAAGGGTTTCATAATCGACCATGGGAGCGGGCTCGCCGGTGATCGTAAAGCCTGTGCCCGGATGTTCCTGAAGGCCTGTCATGCCGGTAGCCCGGTTATCCAGAATGATGGTCGTTGAATTCCCTCTATTATAGGCTATATTCATCAGAGGGGTCACCCCTCCATGAAGGAAGGTGGAGTCGCCAAGCACGGCGCAGGCTTTTCCCAACCCTTCTTTGCCGA
>VGRU01000233.1 GCA_016875255.1 Deltaproteobacteria bacterium | reverse complement strand
CCCGCTCTGCGGGCTGATGTCGCTGAAACCGATGGAGACCATAAGAGATGAAACAAAACATCTGGAAGAATCCTTAAGTAAGAACGGAGTGAAATGGGAGAAGCCCACCCTCACCATAGACACGCTCAGCACCGCTGCCATCCCCCACCTGAGAATCACCCATCATGGTTATGTGAGGTTGAAGGACAGAAAAGTCTTGCCAGTTGAAGCATAACTATCATCTCCCACCCTATTTTTCTATCCTTAAAAATCGGAAACATGAGAGAGGTCGACCAAGAAAAATAGGAGAATTCCAGGAAATTGCTATAAAATTAAATTTTTGGTATAAAGAGGTCAACTTCACAGGGGTGATGGACACCGAATGGCCAACGAGACCTTTAAAGATATTGAAAAGCTCGAATCCGACCTCTGGGAGGCTGCGGATAATCTTCGGGCCAACTCCAAGCTTACGTCCAGCGACTACTTCATGCCCGTTCTGGGTGTAATCTTCCTTCGTCACGCGGCCAATTTGCTGGCGGCGTAACGAACCGAATAATGGAATAGTTTTTTGGAAGGGGATCTTTTATTCGCGGAATTAATTAGGGTAGAATTTATTTGGAAGGTCAGGAGGTGACAGAAATGTTTGACCGAATTACCTTTGATCCTCAGATCATGGGAGGCCGTGCATGTATTCGGGGGATGCGGATATCCGTTTCCGTCATTGTGGGGCAGATTGCACATGGGGCCAGCTTCGAGGAAATCCTGGAGGGGTATCCGGACCTCGAGAGGGAGGATATCAAACAGGCAATTGAATATGCAGCCTGGCTGACACAAGAGCAGGTTTACAGCCTGTGAGGATCAATGATGCGATTTCTCGCTGATATGGGTGTAAGTATCAGGGTTGTGGAATGGCTGTGTCATGATGGTCATGATGCGAAGCACTTACGCGAAGAAGGACTACACCGGATGCCAAACGGTGAAATCTTTGCAAAGGCTATCCATGAAAACCGCATCATAATAACATTCGACCTTGATTTTGGGGAAATCGTTGCACTTTCAAAAGGGAAAAAGACAAGCGTTATCCTATTCCGTTTGCAAAATACCCGACCATCCTACATCATCCGCCGATTATCAACAGTACTGAAGGACACCGCTAAGGCACTTGAAGAAGGGGCAGTTGTTGTTGCCGAGGAATCACGTCATCGCGTACGCTACCTTCCTCCTGGTAAAAGGCAAGTCACAGAATAGACACAAGAGATAGTAGTGGTCTTAAACCAAAAGAATCCTGATTTCCGTTTCTGGATTTGAACATAAAAATCCATTTAAAAAAACAGGCTGGGGGAGTCTGGGTCGAATTTTTGTGAAGGTTTCTGCTCTTTTTCTTTTAGTTTGGCGTGGGCGGCGGCGAGGCGCGCAATCGGAAGCCGCGGCACGGAACAGCTTACATAGGAAAGTCCGATGTTGTGACAAAATTCAACCGACTCGGGATGGCCGCCATGTTCTCCGCAGATCCCGATCTTCAGGTCAGGCTTCGTCCTTCTTCCCCATTCGACAGTGATCATCATCAACCTTCCCACCCCTTTGACATCCAGCACCTCGAAGGGGTTGTCCTGGAGGATCTTTCGCTGGTTGTAGAGGGGAAGGAATTTGTTCTCCGCATCCTCTCTTGAAAAGGAGAAGGTCGCCTGGGTGAGGTCGTTCGTTCCAAAGGAGAAGAAGTCTGCTCCCTCCGCGAGCCTTCCCGCCCTCATGCAGGCCCTGACCACCTCGATCATCGTTCCGAATTTGAATTTGATCTTGACCCTGTACTCTTTTTCAACTTCCCGCTGAACCTTTTTTACCAACTCATAGACCCATTTCAACTCCTGGGCTGTGCAGACCTGAGGGACCATGACCTCGGGCTGGATATCGACTCCCTCTTTGGTCAATTCGGCGGCGGCTTCCATGATGGCCTGAATCTGCATCTTATAGATTTCAGGATAGGTGATGCCCAATCGCACGCCCCGGTGGCCGAGCATGGGGTTGACTTCCATCATCTCTTTAACCTTTTTGAGAGTCTCCTGCTGTTTGCGGATCAGTTTCTTATCAAGCCTCTTCTCCTTAATCTCGACGATATCCGTTGCTACATGCTCAAGAAGTTTTAGAGATTCCCTGGAAGTGGTGTCGAGATACTTCATTACTTCGGAGATATTCTCCATCGAGTCGAGGGCTGCCTCAAGGTTTTTCAGATTCCTTAACTCCGAGCCCAACTCTTCCGCAGAGGGAAGAAATTCGTGAAGGGGCGGGTCGAGGAGCCGAATCGTCACCGGGAACCCCTTCATGGCCCTCAGGATTTCTTTAAAATCGCTCTTCTGTGAGGGGAGGAGTCTGGAAATGGCCTCCGCTCTTTTCTCCTTTGAACTCGCGAGAATCATCTCCCGGACAATGGGAAGCCGGTCAACCGCATTGAACATCCTCTCCGTCCGGCAGAGACCGATTCCCTCGGCGCCCATTTGCCTCGCCATTGCGGCTGATTCTGGCGTATCGGCATTGGCCCGGACCCCCATCGTCCTGATCTCATCCGCCCAGCTCAGAATCGTGAGAAGGTCTTTACTGACCTCCGGATCAACAGTGGGCACTTCTCCCTGATAGACCTCGCCTCTGGAGCCGTCAATCGTGATAAAATCCCCTTCTTTAATGCGGATATTTCCCACCATGGCCTCTCTTGTTTTAGGGTCGATGTGGAGCGACTCACATCCTGAAACGCAGGGTTTTCCCATTCCTCTGGCGACGACCGCGGCATGGGAGGTTTTCCCGCCCCGGCTGGTCAGGATTCCCTGAGAGGCGAAGAAGCCATGAATATCCTCAGGTTTCGTCTCCTCACGGACAAGGATGACCTTATGGCCAAGTTTTCCCACTCTTTCGGCTTCATCCGCATCGAAGATGGCTTTGCCGGAAGAGGCTCCCGGAGAGGCAGGAAGTCCGGCGAGAATCGGCTTCCCCTTAAAATTGGGATCGATCCGTTTGTGGAGGAGTTGCTCAAGATCAAAGGGTTTCAATCTCAGAACCGCCTTCTGTCTGTTGATCATCTTTTCAGCCACCATTTCTTTAGAGGTCCGGACGATGGCCTGGGCATTCATCTTCCCGTTACGGGTCTGAAGGATGTAGAGCGTTCCCTTCTCCACCGTAAATTCGAAATCCTGAACCTCACGGAAATGTTCCTCGAGGGTCTTTCTCACCCGCTCCAGCTCCCGGTAAATCCTGGGCATCTCCTTCTTCATCTCGTGGATGGGCTTGGGCGTCCGGATGCCAGCCACCACATCCTCACCCTGCGCATTGACGAGATACTCGCCATAGAGGATGTTTTCGCCCGTTCCGGGATCTCTTGTGAAGGCCACGCCCGTAGCAGAGTCGAACCCCATGTTTCCGAAGACCATGGCGCAGATATTGACCGCTGTCCCGTTCGCCATTTCCGGGGTGACATTGAATTCCCTCCGGTAATCAATGGCGCGCTTTCCCATCCAGGAGCGGAAAACCGCCTCAATGGCCAACCTCAATTGAACCATCGGGTCTTCGGGAAAGTGAGAACCCGTCTCTTTCCTGATCAGTGTCAAATATTGTTTGCAGATGTCTTTGAGATGGTCTGCATCGAGATCCGTATCATAGACCGCCTTGGCCTTCTCTTTTGTTTTATTCAGGATATGATCGAATTCCTTTTCGTCCACTCCCAGAGCAATTTTTCCGAAGAGTTGAACGAACCTGCGATAGGCATCGTAGGCAAATCTTCCATCGGCGGTGATCTGAATGAGTCCTTCGATGGTGTCGTCGTTTAACCCGAGGTTGAGAATGGTGTCCATCATTCCAGGCATGGAGAGGGCGGCGCCCGAACGGACGGAGAAGAAAAGGGGGTTCTGAGAACTCCCAAAGACTTTCCCCGCTTTTTCTTCAACCTTTTTCAGATTTTTCTGAGCCTCTTCCATAAGGCCTTTCGGAAGCTTCTTTTTGGCTCCGTAATACTGGATACATGCTTCGGTGGTGACAATGAATCCGGGAGGAACCGAAAGGCCCATCCGGGTCATTTCAGCCAGCCCGGCCCCTTTTCCTCCGAAAAGCTTCTTATTAACGCCATCAGCCTCTTCAAAGAGATAGATATATTTCATTTTTTGCTCTCCTTTTTATTAGTAATGCTTCATGGCGGTTTCGTCATCCTCGAACGATGCAAATAGTCCGGGTTTTTGGGTTATGAGAGGGGGCCCCTGCCTACCGGCAGGCAGGCGTATCGTTTAGCGTTAAAGGGTTGCGTCAAGTTCTTAAGACCAACAACGTTACCGAATGACGAAACGGGCATCTTAACCTTTACCTATTGCCCCTTGCCATCTCCTTCACTTATCGTCATTCATATTAATTTTATTTAACTAAAAAATCAATCTCTCCTTTCCCCTTACCCATACAAGGCTTGGATTCTATCCGTCTTGACAAAGAAAGAAGTCGATAGGCAGGGTTTTCTAACCCTGCCTCAAACATAGGCGAGACAGGAATGTCCCGCCTATCCGGGTGTAATTAAATTTTTCTAAAGGATTTTACGGCTTTCCTTAAAAGAGACGGTACATTTCTCATCAGGTCAACTACCTTGACAAGGGAAAGGGGTTTAGATAGATTTGTATTTAATACGAACTTGAAGGAGCCGAATATGGGAAATAAACCCTATGTTCTCTGGTTTGACGAGATCGGAATGAAGGACCTTCCCCTCGTGGGCGGAAAGAATGCCTCGCTGGGAGAGATGAGACGGGAGCTGACCGGACTTGGGGTAAGCATTCCCAATGGGTTTGCGGTGACGGTCAACGCCTACCACGACTTTCTTGACGAGGGAACGGTGCAGGAATGGCAATATATTATGAAGAAACCGGGCGTGAGGGAGAACATCCGGGACATTCTTGCCGACCTCGATGTGGATGATATGGAGAACCTTTCCGAGAGGGGGAGCCGGGTCCGGAGACTCCTCTATAGCCTCGAGTTTCCAAGAGGGGTTGTCGAAGAGATCATCAAGGCCTACCGGAAGTTATGCAAAGAGTATGGAGAGGATACGGATGTGGCAGTCCGAAGCAGCGCCACAGCCGAGGATTTACCCACTGCAAGTTTTGCAGGCCAGCAGGAAACGTATCTTAATATTCGCGGGGAATATGCCCTCATTCAGGCCTGTAAACGGTGCTTTGCCTCCCTCTTTACCAACCGGGCCATCTCGTACCGGACCCATCGGGGGTTTGACCATTTTCAGGTTGCCCTCTCCATCGGAATCCAGAAGATGGTGCGCTCCGACAAAGCCTGCTCAGGGGTGATGTTTACCATGGACACGGAATCGGGGTTCCCCCATGTGGTCTATATCACCGGCTCCTATGGACTGGGAGAGAATATTGTTCAGGGAGTGATCAATCCCGATGAATTCTATGTCTTCAAACCCTGCCTCTCCCAGAATTACAAACCTATTATTCAGAAGACCCTCGGAACCAAGGAGATCAAGATGGTCTATGCCATGGAAGGAGAGGGTTCGACAAAGAATATCCC
>VGRU01000232.1 GCA_016875255.1 Deltaproteobacteria bacterium | reverse complement strand
TTTTGGTTTCGGGTTTATCCAGAGGTCTTCCCGATACATTCGTAAAGATCTGCACCCCCACGGCCTTGAGATCTATGATCGCTCGCCTTGCTTCTTTTAACAGCCCCTCCGGGTCATTCATGGGCAACGAAGCGATAAAACCAGGGAAACGATCCGGATATTTCCTGACCAACTCAGCCATTCCGTCATTGGCTAGTTTTGCCAGCTCTGTGGAAAGAGGTGGAGAGGCAAAAGACTCAATGGGTGGATTGGGCAAACAAATCACCTGGACGTAGTCTCCAAAGCGATCCATAATTCTGAATCGCTCATCGAGATCTACGATGGAGGGTATATTCCGCACCCGTTTGTTCATGTCCTTGGCATTTGGAGCAACGCTGAGCATTTTGTCATAAAAAGATTTGGGGAAAATGTGATTAAAGATGTCGATCTTCATTTAAGCCTCCCTGTTCTTTGATTTTTCCCTTTGACTCTTTTTCCACTCCCAGAGGACAAGGGGGATACCAACCGCCAGGCCGATCACATCGCTCCTCCAGCCCGGAATCATACACCCCAGCCCCCCGAGGATGAGGAGAACCCTCTTAACCCAATCCAATTTCTGAAACAAGAATCCCTCAATTCCGATAGCCATCAAACTGATGCCGATTATTGCTGTCACGACGGCATGAATAACTTCGATTATATTTCCTTGGAGTAACAGCGAAGGGTGATAGGCAAAGAGAAATGGGACAATGTAAGCCGCAATGCCCAATTTGATGGCCTGATATGCGGTTTTCATCATATCCGAACCTGCCAAGGAAGCGGCTGCATAAACAGCCAGGCAGATGGGAGGGGTAAGAAATGACATCACGGCAAAGTAGAAGACAAACAGGTGTGCGTTTAAAGGCGCTATCCCTAATTGAATAAGGGCAGGAGCAATCAGGACGACCATGAGGAGGTAGGCCGCCGTGACAGTCATCCCCATTCCGAGGATGATTGCCCCCATGGCTCCTAAGATGAGAAGAAGGAGAGTGCTTTTCCCTGCAATGCTTACAAGCGCCTGAGAAAACGTAAACCCGAGGCCTGTGAGCGATACGATCCCGATGATCACCCCTGCGGCGCAGCAGACGACACCGACCTCCAGCATCCCTTCGCCGGTTTCCCTGAGAATATTGACGATCTTCTTTAGATTGAGGCGGTCCTCCTTGCGGAGACAGCAGATGAGGAAAACCGAGGCTGTTGCATAAAGACCGGCCCTGTCAGCTTCGATCACCCGTATAAAGAGCGCATAGATTAAGACAGAGAGGGGAATGAGAAATGGCCATCCTTTGCGCAACACCATGAACAGCCTCGGAAGCATCTCTGATGGCAACCCCTTCAATCCGTTCTTGGCCGCCTCCAGATCCACCTGAATGAAGACAGCCATATAATAGAGGACTGCAGGAATGAGGGCCGATAAGGCCACCTTTCCGTAAGGTATGCCAAGAAAGGTTGCCATCAGAAAGGCGGCCGCGCCCATAATCGGTGGCATAATCTGCCCCCCGCTCGATGCCGTTGCCTCAACCGCTCCCGCGAAATAAGGAGGGTAGCCGCTTTTTTTCATCAATGGAATGGTGACCGATCCGGTCGTCACCACATTAGCCACGGCGCTTCCTGACATCGTTCCAAAAAGAGAACTGGCCATCACCGCCACTTTGGCAGGTCCGCCACGGTAACGACCCATCAAGGCCATGGCTGAGTCAGTGAAAAATTCACCTCCGCCGGTCCGGAAGAGCGCCTGTCCAAAGAAGACAAAGGCAAAAACAACCGTTGCCCCAACCTCTATGGCAATCCCGAGGATTCCCTGAGGATCGAGGTAGAGAAAGGTGGCAAGCCGGGGCCAGCTCACACCTTTGCCGTAAAGCCTTCCGGGAAAGAGAAAGGTGAACAGCGCATAGAACATGAAAAGAAGAACAATGGTTAAGAAGGGCCACCCCAATACCCGCCGGGATGCCTCCAAAATAAGGACAATGGCAATCGTTCCAAGGACAATCCGGGTAGGCATAAGGAGCCCCATTTCGACGACAATCTCTTTGTAATAGAGGGCAAGATATATCCCGACCATGAGGCCGAGCATGGACAATGCCACGTCATACCATGGCAATCGGTCCTTTGGCGCCCCCTTCTTCAAAGGGACAAGGATGAAAACGAGAGCCATGGTCAACCCGAAAAAAACGGCGAGATACTGCTGGATGTAGAAAGAGAGACCGAAATACAGCGGGACATTTAAGATAGATATTATCCCTGTGACAGGCACGGAGACGAGCAGTATATCCTCCCAGTAACCGAATAGGCCCCCCGGTCTTCTGAACCTCGATTCCCCCAAGGATTCTGCCATAGAAAGCTCCCCTCTGAAATCTTACTTCTTCTTTGCTAATAAGGCATCTTGAAGCCTTGCCATCTCATCCGTCCAAACCCTTTTTTCTTTATAGAATCTGACAACGCCCGGATGATAGGGGATTAAAGCCTCCTTCGATACAAATCGCTCCTGGGTCCAGTCTTTCAGAAGGACATGGATGGGGGCAAAATCCTTATAATTCTCCCACATAGATTTTACGATCTGATAGACAGCCTCATCGGAAAGGTCCTCTCTCCCAACGACATAAATATCATAGGCCCACATGGACTGCTCTTTTTCAATCCCGGTTCGGCCCGGGCCCGGTGTGATCGAAATTGGATACCCCGGAAATTTCTCCTTCGATCTTTTAACCGCTTCAGGCAATGAATCTAGGGGAAGAAATCGCGCCCCGCTTTTGGCATGGAGTTCTTCAATGATGGGGGTCCCAATCGTCACGTTGGCCGCATCTGCCCTGCCTTCGATCACTGCTTTGACCCCTTCGGTGATCGAACTCACCGGGATAGGCGTAACCTCCGACCATTTCACTCCGCCATTGGCCAACACGGCTTCTGTCTGTAATTGAAGAGACGGCGTAGGATAATTCCCTGCGACCTTCTTCCCTTTGAGATCTGAATACTTGTAAATTTTAGAATTCGCCGCGACAATCAAACCGATGGCATTATTGACGCTGATCGCGACAAGCCGGACAGGAAACCCTTTTCCTTTTGACAATTTCTCGTAAACCGACTCCCCCAGGTATCCTTTCTCGGCATCCCAGTTATTTAATACACCGAGGTCGATCTCTTGAGATGCAAGCAATGGATACCATGCGGAAGGGCCTGCCATGGGTTTGACCGTCGTTTTCATCGGGGTATATTTCCCAATCACAGTTGCGGTCGCTGTCCCGACGATGTTAAAAAAAGAGCCGACCGGATGGGTCCCGATGTTAAGGATAGCGGGCAGTTGCTGTGCGGAAACCAGGCTGATGTTTCCTCCCACTAGCAGCACACATACAAGAATCAAAACCAATGTCTTTTTCATACCCATTCCCTCCTTTTTCATTCTATTTAAGTTTAGAGGCAACCTTCTTCAACCCTGCTTGAATCTGAAAAATATGCTTCAGCATCAATTTATAAACCCACTGAGAATTCTTCTCCCGAATGGCCTCCAATATCTTTTTGTGGCAATGAACGGATTGGTCGGAAGGGGTTCATAAAGAGAGCTATGAAAAGCCATTTTTCGCTCTCTGATTGCACAGATTTCAAAAGATGATTACACAGATTTTTCTATATTTTATCAATCCATTTCTAATCTGTGTAATCGGTTCTTCATCGGTGGAATCAGAGATTTCTGGACGTTTCAGAAATCGCAATAAATTGGCAAGATATCTGTTTTATTAACAAGTCCCTACAAAGTTGTCAAGAAATAAAGAGGCCTTAATTGACAAATTTACCTGGTCCAAATAAAATGAAACACCGATCTTCAGAGGAGTCCTGTCATGATCAAGCCGTGGCTTAAGATTCGAACCCGATCCACCCGGTCCTATCGTGTCTTCTCCGTGCGGACGGATATTGTCCGCTCACCGAGGACCCATCGGGAGCATGACTTCTACGTCATTGAGTCAAGCGACTGGGTCAATATCATCCCTCTCACCTCTGATCACCGGGTAGTCATGGTGAAACAGTACCGCCATGGCTCCAGAAAGGTGACCCTCGAGATCCCCGGAGGTCTGGTGGATTCTGAGGATTCTCCTAAAAAAGCGGCGGCGCGGGAATTATTAGAGGAGACAGGTTATCAGGCAAAAAGATGGTTAAAAATCGGGGTCGTTAATCCCAACCCGGCGCTCTTCCAAAATCGCTGTTATACTTTTTTGGCTCGAGATATCAGAAAGGTCGCTGATCTCAACCCCGACCAGACGGAAGATATCGAAGTCGTCCTCGTTCCCCTCTCCGAAATACCGAATTTAATTCGGAACGGGAAAATTGACCATTCCATTGTGATCACAGCATTTACCCATTATTTTCTCCGGCACCCGGAAGGATTGAAGAGGTTTCTGAAAAAGTCCAGAAACCTGTGAAATCCGAGAGCAAAAGATAGTTTTGCAGAGCTCTCTTGGAAAAACCTTGACTCCTCTCAGCATCCTTCTTGTCCTGATTTCAGCCCTCATCCATTCCTCGTGGAATTTTTTCACCAAGAGGGGGAACTTCCCTTTGGAATTCTTCTTCTGGGTTTTCTTCTGGGGAGTCCTTTTTTATATCCCTTTCTTCATTGGATTCGGTGTCTTTCCCTCCCTATTCCTCAACCCTCCGCTGAAACTCTGGTGGATCGTCATCCTGTCAGGCTTTTTCGAAACGATCTATTTCGTCTGCCTGATAGAGGCTTATCGGGTTGGAGAACTCTCCCTGGTCTATCCCATCTCCCGTTCCGCCCCGCTTTTCACCCAAATCTGGGCCATCGTCTTTCTCGGAGAGATCCTCTTTCCCGGAGGGATGCTGGGGATTGGCCTCGTGATGGCCGGCAGTTATATCCTTTCTTTGAAAGGCTTCCACTTAAAAGATTTACTTCCGCCATCTCATCATCTTATCTCCCGGCCATATCTTCTGGCCTTCTCTGCAGCCATTGCCAGTTCGATTTATTCCGTCATTGATAAAGCGGGGGTTCAGATCATTCATCCCGTTTTTTACCTCTGGTTGATCAACCTTTCAATGGCAATCTTCACGAGTTTTTATATGGTTCTATGGAAAAAAGTTTCTCTCTGGAAGGTCTGGGATGAATCAAAAAAGGAAATCCTCATCATCGCAGTTCTTCAGAATGCAGCCTACCTCTTCGTGCTGATGGCGATGACGATGAGCAAGGTGAGCTATGTAGTTGCCTTTCGCCAGGTAGGAGCTATTTTCGGGGCAATCATGGGAGTGGTTTTTCTAAAAGAAAAGGACTGGAAAACTCGGCTGACGGGTGTCGTCATTCTCACCCTTGGACTTGTGTTTATCGGGCTGGCAAAATAATAAGCCTAACCGAAAAGGGCTTTCATGTAGAAAAGCAGAATGATCAGGAGGAGGGCGGGGATTAAATTACCTACCCTGATCTTTTGCAAACCAAGAATATTGATTCCAATCCCCATCACAATCACTCCACCGACAGAGGTGAGTTCCCGGATCATTTCCGGAGTGAAAAACGATT
>VGRU01000231.1 GCA_016875255.1 Deltaproteobacteria bacterium | reverse complement strand
TCAAATATAGGAATGCCCGAGGTCGCCATTTTTCCCTCGGATGACATGAATGCCTTTGCAACAGGCATGAGCAGGAATAAGTCCCTGGTTGCCGTATCATCAGGACTGATCAGGAAGATGGACAGGGAAGAGGTGAAGGCCGTTCTTGCCCATGAGGTGGCCCATGCTGCCAACGGCGATATGATTACTCTGGCGCTGATTCAGGGTGTGGTGAACACCTTTGTGCTTTTTCTGTCCCGTGTAGTAGGACATACCGTTGACAGGGTTGTATTTAAGAATGAAAGGGGACACGGCCCTGCTTTCTGGATTACAACGATTATTGCCGAGATCGTCCTTGCCGTTTTAGCCTCGATCATTGTCTTTTACTTCTCAAGAAAGCGTGAATATAGAGCAGACAGCGGAGCTGCAGCGCTGGTTGGCAAAAAGCCGATGATAGGAGCGCTTGAGGCATTAAAGGCATCCGTAGGCAAGCCCCATCTACCTGACAAACTTGCCGCCTTTGGGATCTCCGGCGCTAAAAGAAGAGGGCTCAAAGCGCTATTTGCAACACATCCTGACCTTGATGACAGGATTACGACCCTTGAGATGTCAGTTTATCCTGATTATAAATCTTGATAAACTCGTAAAAAGTCAAAAAGTAAGTTTTTCCGTCATTCCGGCGAAAGCCGGAATCCAGTTCTTTTAAGCAGTTATAAATTCTCTGGACTCCGTTTTTCAACGGAGTGACGACTTTTTACGAGACCATCAATCTTAACCTTGCAGAAAATTTACCCAGATGTTGCAATACCGAACCCGGGCAGGGGTACTTCCAAAGCCTTGCACCTGCTTTCGCAGAAGCGCCTGCCCTCCGCAAGGCTTCTGGAGGCGGGGCTTCGCGCAGGCAGGTGCAAGGCTTTGGGAAAATACCCGCCGCATTGTGCGGCGACTTCCCGGCAAAGCCGCCCAGCACCCCCGCCCGGTTTCGATATGGTTTTTTTACAACTGATGGGAAGATTTACGACGAGAAGAGGGAATAATGCATCGAGTGGTCCTATTGAGACATGGTGAAAGTCTTTGGAACTTTGAGAATAGGTTCACCGGTTGGATTGATGTTGATCTGTCTAAAAAAGGCATTGCCGAATCTATAGAGGCAGGCAGAATTCTCAAAAGAGCTGACTTTGTTTTTGATATTGCATTTACTTCTGTATTGAGAAGAGCCATTAGAACTTTATGGATTGTTCTGGATGAGATGGATTTGATGTGGATCCCTGTGAAAACTTCTTGGCGTCTCAATGAGCGCCACTATGGAGCATTGCAAGGATTGAATAAGGCCGAGTTAGCAGAAACATACGGAGACGAACAAGTTCATATCTGGAGAAGGAGCTACGACATAAGACCTCCTGCCCTTGAAATAACCGATGAAGGATGTCCTGGCAATGATCCAAGATACAAAGATTTAGGTGAGAAAGCTCTTCCTTTAACCGAATCCTTAAAAGATACAGTGGAACGCTTTTTGCCACTCTGGCATAGTGATATAGCTCCAAAAATAAAATCAGGCAAAAAAGTTATTGTAACGGCCCATGGTAACAGTTTAAGGGCTCTCATAAAATACTTAGATAACGTTCCCGATGATGAAATTGTAGAACTCAATATTCCTACAGGCATACCACTTATTTATGAGCTTGACGAAGAATTGAAGCCTATAAAGCATTACTATTGGGGCGATCCAGAGAGGGTCAGTAAGGCTATCGAATCGGTGGCAAAGCAGGTGAAGGTTCAGAGATGAAGGGAAATCCTTTGGGCAGTGGATACGATTCTCCTCAAAGGGTTATTCTACAAGATTGAATTTAACCTAAATTGAGCGATTCATCCTATCTCACAAGGGGGGCAGAGATGCCTCAAACCCTTTTAGAATGCGATACGTTATAAATTTATGGAATGGGCCTCGAACTTTCACCCAACGGGTGATGATTGGACAGGCCTCATGGTTGATTCAACCGATCAAAGGTGATCGCTCTAAAAGACTTTTCGGCCTCCCTGCCCCCCTTGTGAGGGATGAAAAGATCGCTCAATTTAGGTTTAAGTAAATTGGAGGACGCTTATCCTATCAACATCGGAAAGTAAACCCCGTTAGAAATTCCAGCGGGGCATTATTTCTAACGGGGTAAACAAAATGTCAACACATCCTATGGCAGGTAAGTCAGCTCCAAAATCCCTGTTGGTCAATGTTCCTCGGCTGGTAACTGACTATTATATGAAGCGCCCCGATGTTAGAAATCTCACAGAAAGGGTGGCATTTGGGACATCGGGGCACAGAGGATCATCCTTTAAAAGCAGTTTCAACGAGGATCATGTCCTGGCGATAACCCAGGCCATTTGTGACTACAGAAGATCAAACGCGATTAACGGTCCTCTGTTTCTCGGAATGGATACCCATGCTCTTTCAGAACCAAGCCATGCCACCGCCCTGGAAGTTCTGGCAGCGAATGGTGTTGAATGCATGATTCATAAGGGTTTGGGCTACACCCCTACCCCCGTTATATCACACTCGATTCTCATCTATAATAAGGGAAGAAAATCGGGTTTAGGCGATGGGATCATCATCACCCCTTCTCACAATCCTCCAGAGGACGGTGGATTGAAATATAACCCTCCTCACGGCGGTCCAGCCGATACAAACGTGACCCAATGGGTCGAGGAGAGAGCCAATGATCTTTTGCGGGATGAGAATAAAAAGGTACGAAGAATTCCCTACGAAAAGGCCTTAAGAGCCAGCACAATACATGAATATGACTATGTGACCCCATATGTTGAAGAACTTCAAAATGTCATCGACATGAAAATCATCCGATCCGCCAGTTTGAAAATGGGGGTTGACCCAATGGGCGGTTCTACACTGCCATTTTGGGAGCCGATTGCCAAAAGGTATGGATTGAATATCAATGTGGTAAACCCGGTGATTGATCCTACTTTTGGTTTTATGACCCTTGACGGAGATGGCCAGATCCGAATGGATTGTTCTTCCCAATATGCCATGGCACGCCTTATCAGGTTAAAAAAGAAGTTTGACATTGCGTTCGGAAACGATCCTGACGGTGACCGACATGGCATTGTCACACCAAGTGCGGGGCTTATGAACCCCAATCATTTTCTCTCTGTTGCCGTCTGGTATCTGTTTCGTAATCGACCCGGATGGAGAAAGGATACAGCAATCGGAAAAACCTTTGTTACCAGCAGCATGATCGATCGGGTGGCCAACCACCTGGGAAGAAAACTTTTTGAAGTCCCAGTCGGATTCAAGTGGTTTGTGGTCGGCTTATTGGATGGCTCCTATGGCTTTGCCGGAGAGGAAAGTGCCGGAGCTTCACTGTTACGAAATGATGGAACTGTCTGGACCACGGATAAAGATGGGATCATTTCGGATCTGCTTGCAGCTGAGATTACTGCAAGAACCGGAAGCGATCCTGGCGAGCTGTACCAAAACATCACAGACATGTTCGGAAACCCGATCTATGAAAGGATCGATGTACCCGCAACCCTGAAGCAACAGGCAGTTCTTAACCAACTTTCGCCCCATCAGATTGCAACCCCCACCCTGGCCGGAGATGCCATCCTGGCAAAGATGATTGAGGCTCCGGGCAATAAAGTTCCAATTGGAGGCATTAAAATTGTAACCGAAAATGGATGGTGTGCTGTTCGCCCTTCAGGTACCGAAAAGGTGTATAAAATATATACAGAAAGCTTTAAGGGCAGAGAGCACCTTATGCAAATTCAGGCGGAAGCAAAAGCAATGATCGGGGCTGCTTTTAGATCAGCGGGAGTATAGGCAAATCAACCTTTGCGAACTAACTTTCCCCCGGCCAAACCAACAGGAGGTAGCCTCCAATGGTGTCGAAGCCGAGCGAAAAAGAAGAAGAATATTTTACCAGGATGGAGTTTGAAAGAAAGAAGAAGCTGGAAGAAGAAAAACATGGAAACCTTAAAGAGGAAGATAAGAAAAGACTGAAGGGACTTCATTACATGAGATATGCGAAGTGTGGAATGGAACTGATTGAGATCGATTACAAAGGGATCAAGGTAGACAAATGCTCTGAATGTGAAGGGATATGGCTTGATGCTGGAGAATTTGAGGTCATCTCAAAGTTTGAGAAGACCCGTCTCGACAAATTGTTTAGCGTGTTTAAGAAATAATCCTTGCTCAGGATGGAATCACGAAAAAGGTGAAAATAAGCCATGTCCTTTTTTGATCAGCAGCGATATTATCCCTGAGCCTCACCGCTTGTAATGGCCCGAAACAGAAAAACATTTATGGAAGGAAACGGAACAAATGAAATGGTATCAGACTGACGAGAAAGAAGTATTTAAAGCGCTTCAAACCTCGGAAGAAGGGTTAAGCGAGGCGGAGGCCAAAAAACGCCTTGGGAAATATGGGCCCAATAGGCTTCCTGAGGAAAAGGCCATCGGTAAACTCAAGATTCTTCTCCACCAGTTTACAAGCCCCCTGATCTACATTCTTCTCGTTGCGGCGGTGGTGACGGCAATCCTTGGGGATTACATTGATACGGGCGTCATCGTGGCGATTTTAATCCTCAATGCCACCATCGGATATTTCCAGGAATTCAAGGCCGAGACGAGCGTGAGA
This sequence comes from Deltaproteobacteria bacterium, assembly GCA_016875255.1. The sequence goes on along the minus strand of VGRU01000231.1, from coordinate 920 downwards.
GCCTTAAAAAACATGTTTGTCCCGAAAACGAGAGTGGTGAGGGAGGGCAAAGAACGAGAGATTCTCAGTGAGCGCCTTGTGCCGGGTGATATCGTCCTCCTTGCATCAGGCATGAGGGTGCCTGCTGACCTGAGAATCTTTAAGGCCGCTGAACTTAGGATCGAAGAAGCCGCCCTCACGGGCGAATCGGTTCCAGTTGAAAAGAAGCCACGGCACATCCCAGAAGAAAATCTTACTCCGGGCGACCAAACAAATATGGCCTTTTTGGGAACGGTGGTTGTGAACGGCAGGGCCAAAGGTATTGTTGTGGAGACAGGCTCAAAAACTGTTCTTGGCCGAATTGCCCACGAGGTAAAGGAGTTATCTGTTACGCAGACCCCTCTTCAGCAAAAGATCACAAAATTTGCTCACCTCATCGGTTTCCTTGTCCTCGGAAGCGCCGCGGCTATTTCCATCCTTGGCTTTTCCCTCGGCATGACGATCGCAGAAATATTTAAGATCGCCGTGGCTGCTTCGGTGGCAGCGGTCCCGGAGGGACTGCCCATCGTCGTCACCATCACCATGGCAATAGGGATAAGCAGAATGGCTAAACAAAATGCCATCATCCGAAAGCTCCCAGCGGTGGAGACGCTCGGGAGCACCACGGTCATCTGTTCAGACAAAACAGGAACGCTCACAAAGAATGAGATGACGGTGAAGGCGATTTATGATGGGGAGCATTCCTACGAAGTGACAGGAAGCGGGTACGAGCCGAAAGGGGAGATCTTCCGTGAATGGGAGTCCTGCGATGTAGCTACCTTAAAGGGACTCTGTGGCGTCGTCCGAATAGGGATGCTCTGCAATGAATCGAGCCTATACGAGGAGAAGGGTCAGTTTAAAATTAACGGAGATCCCACAGAAGGGGCCCTCATCGTCTCCGC
>VGRU01000230.1 GCA_016875255.1 Deltaproteobacteria bacterium | reverse complement strand
CTCAAGGATCAGAATTTTCATATCACAAGCAAGGAGGGCGAGAAATTAGGAGAGAACCGGTATCGAATCCGGGAGGGTTCTTTCACCACCTGCGATGCGGCGCGACCTCCGTGGAAATTTACGGTCAAAGAATTGGAGGTCACGGTCGAAGGATACGGGATTGCCAAGGGTCCGACCTTTTATCTCGAAGGCATTCCATCCCTCTATCTTCCCTGGGGACTCTTTCCTGTGAGAAGGGAGAGGCAGACAGGCTTTCTCCTTCCCCGGGTGGGGTATTCGAAAAAGTATGGCCCCGAGATTAAGAACGCCTTCTTCTGGGCCATTACCAAAGACATGGATGCCACGCTTTATCTCGATTATTTGGGGAAGAGGGGTTTTAAAGAAGGGTTGGAATACCGCTATGCCTTCACTCCCGAAACCAGGGGAGAGGCCACTTTCCGTTTCATCGATGATCAGGTTTTTAATAAAAATCGTTATGCCTTCTTCGTCCAGCATCAACAAAAATTTCCACACGATTTTTATTTAAAGGCCAATATCAATCGCGTGAGCGACATCCACTACCACCGCGATTTTGACGAAGACCTTCCGGGAGAGGCGAAGATCGACTCAAGGAGCAAGGGACAGTTAAGGTCCACCCTCTTTGGAGGCAAAAACTGGGACCGGTTCAGTTTCCTGACAGAGGCCTCCGTCTTTCAGGATCTCACCAAAAAGAGCAATGATGAGACTGTTCAGAGGCTGCCGCAAATAAGTTTTTATGCTCACCCCCAATCCCTTTTCAATACGCCGCTCTTCTTCGATGGCGGCGCTTCTTACACTTATTTCTGGCGAGAGAAGGGTGTGGAAGCGCACCGAGGAGACCTCTTCCCAAGACTTTCCTATCCAGTGAGGCTCTTCAATGTCCTGAAGGTGGAATCGAGCGTGGGGCCAAGGGAGACCCTGTATAAGTCCTTTGATGATCCGGCCCGGCAATATAAAGGATGGGAATCACGGGAGACGGTTGTGGCAAACACGGAGGTCTCCACCGAATTTTACCGGGTCTACGATGCGGGAGCAATTTCGAGAATTTTCGGATTTTATAAGATGGCAAAATGGATGCATACCATCGAGCCCATGATCGGCTATCATTACAGTCCCAGGGTTAACCAGAAGGACCTGCCCATCTTCGATGATCTGGATCGAATCCCGTATTCGAATCAGGTCACCTATGGCTTCACCCAAAGGCTTGTGGGAAAACCTGAGAAGGAAGGGGTGAGCTCCGGACCTTCGGAATACGCAAAGCTGAAGGTCTTCCAGTCCTATAGTCTCGGAGACCCCTTCACGCGGGATTCAAAGGGCAAGGGGAGATACTTTTCCAATATCCAGGGAGAACTCTGGTGGAATGTCAGCCCTTACCTTTCTGCAAAATTAGACGGAGAGTTCAGCCCCTATCATGGAAATCTGGAAGTTGGGAATGCCTCCATCAACATCAAGGATAAGCGGAATGATGCGCTTCAGGTTCAATACCGATATGCCCAGCGCAACATTAAGGAGGCCAATGCAGGCGTCCGGATCAAGACGATCCCTCCTCTCTATCTCTATGGCTCGACGCGCTATAATTTAAAAGATCACTGGAAGGTGGAGAATATCTATGGAGCGGAATATCATGCGCAGTGCTGGACATTGGGACTGACAGCGGAGGATAAGGGGCGGTCTCCCGATGGAACCCAGAAAAAGGAGTTAAAGTTTCAGGTCTATAAAAATCTGTTAGGCCTGGGTTCGTTAGGGAAGAAGCCATATCTCATGGGGTTCTAAGGATTTAAACAAGGAGGGAAGAATGAAGGGAGTGATTTTGGCAGGGGGGTTGGGAACGCGGCTCTATCCATTGACAAAGGTAACGAATAAGCATCTGCTTCCGGTCTATGACAAACCGATGATCTATTACCCCATTCAAACCCTGATCAATGCGGGTATCGATGACATCCTGATCGTCACCGGCGGAAATAATGCCGGTGATTTTCTGAGGCTGCTCGGAAACGGAAAGGAGTTCGGGCTGAAGCATATTAACTACACCTATCAACAGGGAGAGGGAGGAATTGCCGAAGCCCTCGGCCTTGCAGAATTTTTTGCCGCCGGAGATGGAGTCTGCGTTGTATTGGGAGATAATATCATCGAGAGAAATATTCGAAGTGCGGCAGAGGCTTTCCGAAGACAGAAGGAGGGGGCGAAGATTCTCCTCAAAGAGGTTCCTGACCCGCATCGGTTCGGCGTTGCGGAGTTGAAAGGAGACAGGATTGTCGGGATCGAGGAAAAGCCCAAACAGCCAAAATCAAAATATGCGGTGATCGGAATCTATTTTTATGATTCCACCGTCTTTGATTTTATTAAGACCTTGAAGCCTTCGGAACGGGGGGAGTTGGAGATCACGGATGTGAATAATCGATATATTGGAAAAGGGACGATGACCTATGATATTTTGGATGGGTGGTGGACCGATGCGGGAACCTTTGAATCCCTGCTCCGTGCCAATCAGCTGGTGGCCCAGACAGGAGCCAATAATCTGTAATCAAGAAAATTTAGTGAACCTTTTTTTTACGTTTTTGTCATTCCCGTGAAAACGGGAATCCAGTAAGGTTTCATGCTGAATTCCTGCCTCCGCAGGAATGACTTAAATTACACCTTAAGAATTCCATATTCAAATATTTAGAGTAGATTTCCCGATAAAGCCTGAGAACGGGAGGAAGAAATGATGATCCACGGCGTGAGGACGAAGTCATTGAGGGTGATTCCGGATGAGCGGGGGAGGGTGATGGAGATCCTCCGGGCAGATGACGATCTCTTCTTAAAATTCGGCCAGGTCTACGTGACGACGACCTACCCGCAGGTCGTCAAGGCCTGGCACTATCACAAAATCCAGACCGATAACATTGTCTCGGTCCAGGGGATGATCAAACTGGTCCTTTACGATCCAAGGGAGAAGTCACCCACCAGGGGTGAGATCAATGAATTTTACATCGGGATCCATAACCCGATGCTGGTCCAGGTACCGAATATGATCTATCATGGATGGAAGTGCGTCAGCGAGGAGGAGGCGATCATCGTCAATATCCCGACGGGGGTCTATGATTACAGCAAACCGGATGAATACCGTCTCCCGCCCCACGGCAAGGATATCCCTTATGATTGGGCGAGGAAAGATGGATAATAAAATCGGAAATTCGAAGCACGAAATCCGAAATGGTTTAAACTCTAAACACGAAACTCTAAATCCTAAATAAAAATATTTGTAACAGTTTAGTGCTTTGAAAAAACCGATCTAATCCCCCTGAATCCCCCTTTGTCAAAAGGGGGAAATATTTTGCCTCCCTTTGGAAAAGGGAGGTTAGGAGGGATTTTACAAGACGATTTCAAACAGCTAAATTGATACAAATATTTGAAATTTCCTGGGCCTGTCATCCTGAACTTGTTGATTCACATTCGTTCATCACTTAGTGCCAGGATCTCACCCACTGGATAAATCGAGATGCTGAACCAAGTTTAGACCTTATGACAACAATGGGTTTTAAGATGTTAGAGATAAATTCTCAGAATTTAGTGTGTAAGGGCCTAAATAAATCCAAAATTCAAAGGATTAAACGATTTTAGATTTTGTAGTTTTGATATTTGAGTTTGTTTAGAGTTTAGGGTTTCGAGTTTATGGTTTAAATTACTTGTTCCGGAAGGAGTCAGAGAATAATGAGACTACTGGTGACAGGCGGGTGCGGATTTATTGGAAGTAATTTCATTCGGTATTATTTGAAGAACTATCCGGAGGTCTCGATTATCAATGTTGATAAACTGACCTATGCCGGAAACCTCGAAAACCTTTCGGACCTTTCCCATTCTTCCCGTTACCATTTCATCCGGGGGGACATTGCTGATGCGACCCGCATGGAGGAACTGATCCGGAAAGGGGTGGATGCCATCGTAAACTTTGCGGCTGAATCACATGTAGACCGCTCCATCGAAGACCCGGGCGCCTTTATGAGGACGAACATCTTCGGGACATTTGCTCTGCTGGAGGCGGTGAGAAAAGTTAGCCATGGGCAGAAGATCCGTTTTCTTCACATCTCGACCGATGAGGTCTATGGCTCCCTGGGGGAGACAGGCGCCTTTACCGAAGAGACTCCGCTGGCTCCCAACAGCCCCTATTCGGCGAGCAAGACGGCGGCGGATATGATGGTCCGGGCCTATTACCATACCTATGGGCTTCCCACCGTCATCACGCGATCTTCAAATAATTATGGTCCCTACCAGTTTCCTGAAAAATTGATTCCGCTGATGGTTTCCAATGCGATGGAAGATAAGGAACTTCCCATGTACGGCGATGGGTTAAACGTCAGGGATTGGATCTATGTGGAGGATCATTGCCGGGCCCTGGACAAAGTTCTTCGGGAGGGCAAACCGGGTGAGGTTTACAACATAGGCGGACAGAGCGAGAGGACCAACCTCCATGTGGCAAAGACGATCCTGGACCGGTTGGGGAAACCCCATTCCCTGATCCGGTTTGTTGCGGATCGTCCCGGTCACGACCGGCGGTATGCCATTGATTTCTCCAAGATCAAGAGGGCATTAGAGTGGACGCCTGCGGTCTCTTTTGAAGAAGGAATCAACCAGACGATTGAATGGTATCAAACCCACCGGGAATGGTGGAAAAAGATCAAGGCAGGGGAGTATCTGGATTATTACAAACGGATGTATCAGGATCGTTAACGGGAAATCACAAATTCCAAGCGCCAATAACCAATATTTGAAAAAATAACTCCCCCTCTCCCCCTCTTAACTTAAGAGGGGGTAGGGGGGTGTTATTGGTGATTGGAGTTTGATGATTGGATATTATTTCGTTATTGGAATTTGGTGATTGGAATTTAGCACTCAGAGATAGACGAAGACACATTTTTTCAAAGAGCTAAAGCATACCCCTTCACGGGACAAGGATGAACCGCTTATTGGTCATTGGCGCCAAGGGAATGTTAGGAAGGGATCTTGTCCCTGAACTTCTGTCTTCTTTTCCGGGTGACGAAGTCCTGGGATGGGACATCGATGAGATCGATATCCGGAAAGAGCAGGAGACCGTTGCCAAGATCAAGAGAGCTCGACCGGCGATTGTGATCAATTTGGCTGGCCACACGGATGTGGATGGCTGTGAGTTAAATGAGCAGGAGGCGTTTGCCGTCAATGCGGATGGAATGAGACATATCGCCATGGGTGTCAGGCAATGCGGGGCGAAAGCGATCTATCTGAGCACTGACTATGTCTTCGACGGAAAGAAGGGGGCCCCTTATGTCGAAGAGGATATGCCCCATCCCCTCAACATCTACGGCCGATCGAAATGGAAAGGGGAACAATATGCCATGGAATTGGCTGGGGATGGATTGGTGATCCGGACCCAGTGGCTTTATGGCAGACATGGAAAGAATTTCGTCACAACCATTCTCCGCCAGGCAAATGAGAGAAAGGTCCTCTCAATTGTGAATGACCAGATCGGTGCTCCCACTTATACGGTCGATCTTTCCAGGGCTATCTTACTGCTGATCCAAAATAGAGCAAGC
>VGRU01000229.1 GCA_016875255.1 Deltaproteobacteria bacterium | reverse complement strand
ACTGAAAAAAAACGAAACCCGCATGAATAGGGCATTTCGATCAACAAAGTGCGGAAGTTGGGCTAAACCATACCAGATACGGCTAAAATCCGATGTACTTTTTTATCTGACTGTTATCAAAGAACTTTTAGAGGTTAGCCCAACCATTTCAACTTTTTTACGAAAGAACCTTAAATATTTATGAAACTGCTTATCAATAGACCGTTATTCGTTCTTCTCTTCTTGGTCTTTCTCACTTCGTGCGCAAGCGCTCAGAAGGTCGATCCTTCAACCCCCCAGCCAGCCCCTTCTCCATCGGTCAAAGAATCCCTTCAGAAAAAGGCGGTTCCTCCCAAGCCCCGGGCTTATTATCACTTCCTCCTCTCGCAACTTAAACTCAAAGAGGGGAAAATCGATGAAGCCATCGAAGAGATGAGGGAGGCGATCGCCCACGATAACAAAGAGCCTTCTCTCCGTGTGGAGATGGCCTCCCTCTATATCTATAAAGGACGGATGAACGAGGCGATTGAGGAGTGTCAGGCGGCTGTGCGTGCCGACCCCTTTTACCTGACCGCCCATCTCCTCCTGGGCGGAATCTACTCTTCACTGAAAAAGAACGATCTTGCGATCGACGCCTATAAGAAGGCCATTGAGATTTCGCCCCGGCATCGTGAAAGCTATCTCTACCTCAGCTCCCTCTATGCAGAGGGCCGGGAGTATGAGAAGGCAATCCTTCTCCTCCAGCAGTTTCTCAAAATCGAACCCAACTCCGTGATGGGCCTTTACTCCCTTGGAAGGATCTACGCCGAAACAAAATCTTATGACAGGGCAGAGGAATATTTTTTGAAAGCCCTGACCATCGAACCGAATCAGATCGCCGCCCTGATGGATCTGGGAATCGTCTATGAGATCCGGAACGAGACCCGCAAAGCCGCAGAAGTTTATCAAAAGATTCTCGACCTCCATCCGGACCACAAAGGGGCGAGAAACCGGCTGGGACAACTCTATATCAAAGAGAAAAAACTGGATGAGGCGTTGACCCACTTTCAGGAGCTTCAGAAATCATCCTCCGGCGATCTCAACCTTCGGACAAAGATCGGCCTCATCTATCTTGAACAGGGGAAACTGGACCAGGCGATCCTCGAGTTTAACTTCGTCCTGGGTGCCACGCCCGGAGACGACCGGGTCAGGTATTACCTGGGAGCCGCCTATGTTGAGAAAGGGGCGCTCGATCTCGCCGTTTCGGAATTCAAAAAGATCCCGGTTAAATCGGAGTTCTTCGCCGACTCCCGGAGAAGCATCGTTCTGGTGTTAAGCAGACAGAAAAAAATGGGAGAGGCTATTCAAATCATGGAGGAATCGATTCAGGCCAAACCGCAAGAGGCGGACCTCTATCTCATTCTCGCCGCCCTCTTCGATAAAGAAGAGCAGTTGCCGAAGGCTCTCGAAACCCTCCAGAAAGGGCTGTCCCAAAACAGGGAGAATCTTGACCTCCTTTATCAGCTCGGCGCACTCTACGACAAAATGGGAGACTTTGAGAAGATGGTCTCTGAGATGAAGGAGGTCCTGCGGATTGACCCCAATCACGCCGATGCCCTGAACTATCTGGGGTACTCCTACGCAGAAAAGGATATTCATCTCGAAGAGGCTCTCCGGTTGATTCAGAAGGCCATGACATTAAAACCCAATATGGGTTATATCACCGACAGCTTGGGTTGGGCCTATTTCAAGCTCGGAGACTATGAGCGGGCAGTAGCTGAACTCGAGAAGGCAAACCAGTTAACTCCGAATGATCCTGTCATCACCGAACATCTCGCGGATGGTTATTCCAAGATGAACCGGAAGGAGAAGGCAAGGGAGTTTTACGAGAAGGCGCTCACCCTGAATCCGAAACCCGACCAGATGGAGAGACTGAAGAAAAAAATTGAGGAGTTGAAAGGGAAGAAGTAATTCATTCTCAATAATCAATTACCAATGTTCAATGGTCAATGAGTACAAACTGATCATTGATGATTGCTCATTTAAAATTGACCATTGATTTTTTATCAGCCTCCTGCCACCGGAGGGAAGATCGAAAGCACATCTCCTTCCTTCAAGACCTGCTCCTTTTTTCCGTGAACGCCGTTGATGAGAATGATCTTGGGCATCTCTTCAGGGATGTTCAGTTTGGTCAGGATCTCCTGAACCTTCGTCTGTTCATCAATCTCCATCTTGCATGAAAAGCGGCCGCTGCCCTTTGGCAGATAGTCCCGCAACGTAGCAAAGAGTTTAACTTCAATCTCCATTGAAATTCGTTTCCAACCTCCTGTCTTAAAAATCTACTTCAGCACCTCAATCTCCCTGGCCGAATTAAAAACGATAAAGACTCGCAGATTATTGCTTTCCTTTTCCATGCGGGGGATCTCCTCAAGGTTTGGGTTTCAAAATCATTATATTTGAAAATCGTTTTTCTTACAAGATCAAAAGCATAATATAGTTGTTGGAACAATGATGGTTCGACTCAAGTTGTCGATAGGCGGGGTTTTCTAACCCCGCCTCCGGAATAAGTGGGACAGGCCTCCGGCTCAGGCTCCGCCCCAGAGGGGCCTCTGCCCCGGAGGGAAGAGCCTCTGGCTCGGAGAGAATGTCCCGCCTATCGGGTGAAATTAAATTTAGGTGGGGAAAGTGGCAATCAGGCAATCCGGATCTTTCCTTCGGGCTCTGAGACGACCTCTCCGATGATGGAGGAATTGACCTCCCCTTCTCTCTCCAGGGTTTCCACTAATGCTTCAGCCTGATCAGGAGGAAGGGAGATGAGAAGTCCGCCGGAGGTTTGAGGATCATAGAGGACATCCATCAGAACGCCGGAGACGCCTGGATTGACTTCAACCCTGCAGGAAAAAAAACGGCGATTGGAATGAGCCCCGCCGGGTATCAAACCCACCCCCGCATAGTCCATGACACCGGAAAGGAGGGGAATCTTCCCTGAGTCAATGACCATTCCGATCCGGCTGGCCGTTGCCATTTCAAGTCCATGGCCGATAAAACCGAACCCCGTAATGTCCGTGCAGGCATGAGCTCCAAAGATTTTCATTTGCTCCGATGCTTTTCGATTGAGGGCGATCATGCACTCGGTCATCTCTTTCACTGTCTTCTCAGAAGCCATCCCTCCTTTGAGGGCCGTGGAGATGATCCCTGTGCCGAGCGGCTTGGTCAGAACCAGCTTGTCTCCTTCCATTGCCTTTGCATTGGAGAGAATCTTATCCGGATGGACGATCCCCGTCACGGAGAGGCCGTACTTGATCTCCTGGTCTTCAATCGTATGGCCGCCCACCAGAGCCACGCCCGCCTCATCGATCTTTGACAGCCCCCCTCGAAGGATCTCCTTTAAGATCGAGGAGGAGAGGGTCTGGATGGGAAAGGCGACCAGGTTCATCGCCGTCAGAGGCGTCCCTCCCATCGCATAGACATCGCTCAGGGCGTTGGCAGCCGCCACCTGGCCAAAGGTAAAGGGATCGTCCACAATGGGCGTGAAGAAATCGACCGTTTGAACGAGGGCGATCTCATCGTTCAAACGATAGACCCCTGCGTCATCCGATGTCTCCAGGCCCACTAGCACATTCGGGTCTCTGCGAATGTTCAACTCCCTCAAAACCCGGTCCAGATCCTCCGGACCGATTTTCGCCGCTCAACCCGCCTTCTTCACGGTCGCCGTCAGACGCACCTCGCTCATCGCGCCCCTCGTGTTGGAGAATTTCAATCTTATTCTCTTAACATATCTCTCTATCAGACGAACCATATTCTAACCTCTGGTATCAAAGAATTTCTGGGTTTATCAGAAATTTAATTCTAATATCTTGATGAAATAAGTCAAATAGGTTTTTTCGATACGTCCTTTCCCATTTTAACGAAGATTCCTATATCTCTTTTTTGTTGCCTAATCAAAGCAAAATTGGTATACATTAAGATATTGGAATAATGGAATGTTGATGGTTTCGTAAAAAGTCGTCACACCGGTGAAAACCGGTGTCCAGAGAATTGATAACTATTTGAAAGAACTGGATTCCGGCTTTCGCCGGAATGACGAGAAAACGAGAATCACGACTTTTTACGAATTCATCAATGTTGGAATACTGGAATAATGGGTGACCAAAAGGGAAAAACCCAGCCTGCCATTATTCAATTCTCCCCTCTTGTAACCCTCCCCTGTCCCCCCCTTAGTTTAAGGGGGATGAAGGGGGGTTAGGGGAATTATAATTAAGGAGGTAGATATGTATAAGAAGATTTTAGTCCCTCTGGATGGTTCGGATCTGGCTAAAAAGGCTCTGGATCAGGCCGAAAAATTTGCCAACGTCTTTGGCTCTGAAATCATTCTCTTCCAGGTCGTTCCCTTTATGCCCATCTATGGATCGCCTGAACTGGTCACGCCTCTGATCATCGATGAAAAGCAGAAGGAGGCGGCAGACCGGTATCTCCTGGGCCTGGCAGAGGAGTTGAGACAGAAAGGGCTCAAGGTTTCGGCTACGGTGAAGACAGGTCAGCAGGTGGCAGTGGAGATTATCGACTTTGCAAAAGAGAGCGGGGCCGACCTGATCGTTATGTGCACCCATGGCCGATCCGGAATTACCCGGTGGGTTCTGGGAAGCATCGCCCTTAAGATTTTAACACGGGCGGAGACCCCAGTCCTCCTGATACGTTCAAAGGGTTGATTCATTCGGAATGAACACGATCCTCATTGGACTCTACATCGCTTGTGAGCTGATCGCCAACGTGACAGCCTCCAAGCCTGTTCTGATTGGAAGTCTGGTCGTTCCTGCGGCCATCTTCATCTATACCCTGACCTTCACCCTGATCGATCTGATCAACGAATCGATGGGCAAACAGGGAGCTCGCAAGGTGATCCTGGCCGCTTTCATCGCCAACATCCTCCTTGCCGCTTATGCTCAATTTACGGTTCTTCTCCCGCCTGCCTCGTTTTATTCCGGACAGGAAGCCTATGCAAGCGTCCTGGGAAATACCCCAAGGATTGTGTTTGCCAGTTTAACGGCGTACCTGATCAGCTCGCTCATCGATGCGGAGATCTTTGCCTTCTGGAGATCACGTATCCGTGGCCCGAAGTGGGCAAGGGTTCTGGTGAGCAACGCCGTCTCGACCTGGGTTGATAGCGTGGTCTTCATCACGTTTGCTTTTTATGGCGTCATGCCGGTCTGGCCCCTGATCAAAGGCCAGTATGCGGTCAAGATGGCCATCACTCTCGTCAGCATCCCCCTGATCTATCTGGTGAGAAGCCATAGAGGGGAGATGAAAAAAGATTCTTAAAATTTATAAACACTGGTAAGGTTATCAGGTAATCAGGAGATCAGGATGCAGAGTATCGGGATATCAGGTGATCAGGAAAGATTTGTAGCAGGATTTGAGAAACTTTGGGTGTGGCAAAAAGCCTATAAATTGATGCTCGAAATGCATCAGTTATCTAAAAAAATAGGTTCTTTCGTAAAAAAGTTGAAATGGTTGGGCTAACCTCTAAAAGTTCTTTGATAACAGTCAGATAAAAAAGTACATCGGATTTTAGCCGTATCTGGTATGGTTTAGCTGCGAAACAAAACCTTAC
>VGRU01000228.1 GCA_016875255.1 Deltaproteobacteria bacterium | reverse complement strand
CCAGGTTGCGTGTCGAATTTTTGCCTTTATACATTGCGTGGTCAGATAGAAAGATCAGTTCCTCCGCGCTCTGGGTGTGGATAGGATAGGCGGAAACTCCAATACAGGCGGTAATCAGGACATTCAATCCCTCACGGCCCAGGAAGAAATGTCCGGCCAGCATGGTGCGTATGCGTTCAGCGATCTGTTCGGCTGTGGTCAGGTTGGTGGCTTTAAGCAAGACAATAAACTCATCGCCGCCGTAGCGGATCACGATGTCGTCATCCCGAACGCAACGGCGAAGCACTCGCCCAACCTCCTTTAGTAGTTGGCTGCCCACCTGGTGGCCGTGAAGGTCGTTGACTCGTTTAAAATAGTCGAGGTCCAGAAACAGCACGGCGAAGGGGGCGCCCGACTCCCTGCTATTGGCGATTTCGCGGTCGATAGCCAGCGGCAGGTAGCGGGCGTTGTATAGGCCGGTCAAGGCATCCTGGAAAGCCATATTTTTAGCATTGGCGTAAAGGGAGGCGTTATGCCAGGCAAGAGCGGCGTGTCGTCCGATGAAATTAACCTCGTCGATTACCTTTGCCGGCCAAGGGTTGTCTTGCTCGTGGCGCAAAAGGATGAAGACACCCAATAACGACTCGAGATTGCGCAAGGGGGCAATCAATCCCTCGACGAAACCATTTTCAGGCAGATTCTTGAATTCCCCGTCTGGATTATTGAAAACGATTGTGTAGGCTTCACTTATATCGGCGCGTTGGCGAATCGATGGGAGAAGTTCGTCCAAAAAGATTTTAGATTCGCTCTGTTCCAAACCCAAACGTTCCTCAATTCGTGGTGCAGTGGCGATGGATGGCCAGTCCAGATAAAACGCCGCTCGAGAGCCTGCCTCCGCAACAAGGGCGGTTAACGTTGCAGTGCGCACCCCTTCCTCCTCCAGTTGGGTCGTAATTCGCTGGCAGGCGCTATAGAGCTTCATGTAATTCCGCAGTTCCTCGTTTTCCTTGAGTAAGCGGTCTTCCTCCAGAACCCGGTGTAAGATCATCAGCATCAATTTCGGCTCGACTGGCTTGGGCAAGATTTCGGCCGCACCGGAGCGAAACGCTGCACCAGCGAAACTGAAATCCTCCAATTCGACCGAAAGAACCACCGGAGTGGCTGGCCGGACCCGCAAAACCTGAGCAATGTATCTTTGAGAATCTTCTTTGTGTGGCAGGTCGATCAGCACGAGATCGGCGGCGAAGCGGGCGAGGGTCGTTTCCAAATCGCTCAGGGCTGTGCCTTCTGCCAGATAACCGCCGTCGTTGAGGTTTTTTAAAAACCAGTCGCGCAGAAACTGATCGTCTCCGACGAATAGGATTATCTTTTTATCCGAAGCAGGCAAAATGAGACCTTCCTTAAAATTGGAACCCCTTGCCCCACTTTACAACAAAATGGGGAAAAAGTGTAACCTAAATTGAGCGATTCATCCTATCTCACAAGGGAGGCAGAGATGCCTCCCGCCAAAGGCGAGGCTCGCCTCCGGCGGCAAACCCTTTTAGAATGCGATACGTTGGACATTTGGGTAATGGAGATTGAACTTTCACCAAACAGGTGATGATGAAGCCAACCTCATGGTTGATTCAACCCATCAAAGGTGATCGCTCTAAAAGGCTTTTCGGCCTCCCCGCCCCCCTTGTGAGGGATGAAAAAATCGCTCAATTTAGGTGTAAAGATATTTTATCTGCTGCCAAGTTATTCTTTCACCTGTATTCCCTCCTTTATGTATACACTATCTTTTGAATTTTTGGAAGTAAAACTAAAGGAAGTAAACCCTGTTAGAAGGTCTGCGATCTTCAAATGGAAGGACCCACTAGGGGCTTTAAACCTTGTGTTCGCTCCCAAAGGAATTTTATCTTCATTTTAATATTACCGGATAAAAGGTTTTGATCTTAAATGAATATGTGTTAAAAAGGAACCGTAAATTCCATTTTGCGACTCAAAATGGAATGAATACCAAACCTAAGGATAAAAATGCCACTTCATCGTTCTTCCAGGGAAGAAAATTTCTACGTCATCTCAGTGATCGGGGAAGACAAGGTTGGGATTGTTTCAAGGGTGACCCAGTTTCTTTTTAAAAAGGGGGTCAATATCATCGATATCGAGCAGACCGTTGTCCATTCCCAATTTACTATGGTGCTCCTCATTCAGCCGCTTCGCTCTCCATTTCAATGGAGTGAAATCAGAAGAGGGCTCAGCCGAATCGCCCAAAAACTGGAGATGAAGATCACGATGACCCCCTTTAAAGAATTCAGGGGATTAAAACTGGCTGACTCCAAGATGCCTTATGTGTTGACCCTATTAGGAGCAGACCGAGCCGGAGTGGTAGCTGGTTTTTCCTCTCTACTCGCAAAACATCATTGCAATATTGATCGGATTAAAATGATTGCCAGGGGTGAATTTCTTGCAATGGAGATGTGGGTGGACCTGCGGCAAGCCGATTTTTCGCTCCTTCGCCAGGGTCTGAACGAGACAGCCAAGAGAGTGGGAATGGATATCATCGCCCAGCCTGAATCGACTTTTAAGAAAAGGAGAAAGGTGATTGTCTTTGATATGGATTCGACGATTGTCGACGGAGAGATCATCGATGAGATGGCCAAATCAGCTGGTGTGGGAAAAAAGGTTGCGGCCATTACCGAGAGGGGCATGAAGGGTGAGATCGATTTCTCAGAGTCTCTGCGAACGAGGGTTTCTCTGTTGAAGGGCTTGAGGATCAAGAGCCTTGAATCAATTGCAGAGACCGTTCAACTCACCAAGGGAAGCGAAGAATTGATCGCTGCCCTGAAAGAGATGGGTTTTAAGGTGGCGCTCATCAGCGGAGGATTCACCTATTTTACGGATATTTTAAAGAGAAGATTGGGGTTCGATTACGCCTTTGGAAATGAGCTGGAGATCAGAGGGAGAAAACTCACCGGCAGGATCAAAGGAAAGATCATTGACGCCCGTAGAAAGGCTCAGATCATGGATGAGATCTGCAAGAGGGAAGGAATCACCCGAGACGAGGTGGTGGCAGTCGGCGATGGCTCGAACGACCGGATCATGTTAGCCAACGCAGGTCTTGGAATTGCTTTCAATGCCAAGGAGATCCTTAAGAAGGTTGCGGACGGAGCCATCACGAGGGATCATATGAAGGGGGTGCTTTACTGCCTGGGGATCACGGACCGGGATATAAAAGGATAATTCATCATACCAGAAATGTCATGCCGAACCGAGTTCGGCATGACAAGGCTGTCATTCTGAACTTGGTTCAGAATCCATTTTTGATATTTAATCTTATGCATAAACTTAATCGCATCAAGGCTATCATCTTCGATTTTGACGGGACGCTGGCCATCCTCAATATCGATTTCTCACGCATGAGGGAGCAGGTCCTCGCTCTCATTAAACATTTTGGCGTGGACGAAGAGTCGATTAAGGAACGGTATCTTCTTGAGATCATCGATGAGGTCTCTCCTTTAATATGGAAAAGAAATCCCGCAGATGCAGAAGAATTTTATCAAAAGGCCCATCAAATCCTCCACGAGGTTGAACTCAAGGCGGCAGGAGAGGGAAGTCTCATCCCCGGAGCAGAAGAAGCATTGATCATGCTAAGGAAGAAGGGGTTCAGGGTCGGAATCATCACAAGAAACTGCGAAGAAGCAGTCCGAAAGGTTTTCCCTGACATTGATGAATACTGTGATGTCTTCATTTCAAGGGATTCTGTCGAGAAGGTCAAACCCCATCCGGATCATCTCAACGCTACATTGGAAGCGCTAAAGGTCTCCGGAGAGGAGGCGGTGATGGTTGGGGATCATCTCATTGATATTCAGGCTGGGAAGAGGGCCGGGATGATGACCATCGGCGTATTGACCGGTCGGATCAAGAGGGAGGAATTCGAAGAAGCAGGGGCGGATTATATCCTGAAGGATGTCACAGAGGCATGGGAGTTGGTGAAGACATAGGAAAATGGAATGTTGGAATAATGGAATAATAAGACCCGTAGGAGGTTCAGGCAATGAGCAAAAAAGTGATCTTTACGGAAAAGGCACCGAAACCGATCGGGCCCTATTCGCAGGCGATCCGGGCGGGGAATTTTATCTTCCTCTCAGGCCAGATCCCGATTGATCCGGCAAACGGCGAGCTGGTTGGAGGTGATATTAAGGAGAAAACACGACGGGTGCTGGAAAACCTGAAGGGAGTTCTGGAATCTCAAGGGCTGGATATGCAGGATGTGGTTAAGGTGACGATTTTTTTGAAGGACATGGGAAATTTCAATTCCATGAATGAAGTCTATGCCACATACTTTCCATCTTCCCCGCCCGCAAGGTCAACGGTCGAAGTATCGCGACTCCCCAAAGACGTTGATCTTGAGATTGAAGCGATTGCTTCTATTTAGTGTCTGTTTATAAATGCCCCTTTTCCGTCATGCCGGACCTGATCCGGCATCCAGAGGGTTTAAAAGGACTGGATTCCGGCTTTCGCCGGAATGACAACCTTCTCGGAAACCGTTTATTTATAAACAGACTCTATTTAATTTCAACTGCCTTCCCACTTGACTGCCTTCTTCTCGCCGTCGGGAGGGTTGAGATGGATCTCGAAGGTGATGGATTCGACTTTTTCCTTTGGGAGTGGAAGGCCGAAGATGATCACCCTGCCTGTAAGGGGCGGCAGGGGTATTGAGAGAGCAACTTCCTGTGGAACGGGGGTAAATCCCTCAGCAGGTTTCGGACCCGCATAGACTATTTCCTTCTGCGATACGACTACTTTGATAGAGTTCGCCGGGGCGGTCGCCGTCCGGCTCCGATTCAAGACTTCAATATAAATTTCGAGGATTTTAAGAGCCGAAGGAGAAGACTCGATCTCTCGAACCCTGAAGGTGATTTCTCCCAATTTAATCAAGGGCCCTTCTTTGGAAATGGGCTGGGATAGAGTCTTTCCCTGTCCGATGAAAAACAGGAGGGTTAAGAAAAAGAGAAAGGCTACAGTCGTTTTTTTCATCTTAAACCTATTCTATATTTTCCCGTCGGAATTTTCAAGAACTTTGTGAATGAACTTTGTGAATGAACCAATCCTTCTCCCCTTTCAAGGGTTGGGGGTTTTTATTATTACACCCGATAGACGGGACATTCTTGTCCCGTCTATGTTGGATGCGGGGTTAGACCTGCAGCAGGCCCCGCCTATCTACCCTACCGATTCATGAAATGCTTCCCATGACCGAGGAATTTCCTTGCGAAGAGTTGTTTTATTGTATGATGAGAAGGGTTGTTTTATAATGATTCTCAACGGTTTGGAGCAATCAACCATGAAACCTATCCTCGCCATCGTTGGAAGGCCTAATGTCGGAAAGTCCACCCTGTTCAATCGGATTACGGGCGGAAAGAGAGCCATCGTCTATAACGAACCCGGCGTCACACGGGACCGGAACTATGCCGATGTGATATGGGAGAAAAGCTTTTTTACGCTGATCGATACGGGCGGGTTTGAGCCGGTCTCAAAGGACCGGATCTTCGTCCAGATGCGCGAGCAGTGTCAGTTAGCCATGGAAGAGGCGGATGTGATCCTCTTCGTCATGGATGG
>VGRU01000227.1 GCA_016875255.1 Deltaproteobacteria bacterium | reverse complement strand
CCATGGGAACGATCGGTGCGTCGTCCAGAATGATCTCCTCAACTTTCTGATACATCTCCATCCGCTTGAGATAATCCCTTTCTCCTCTCGCCTTATCGAGGAGACGATCCACCTCCGGATTATGGTAGTTTGTGTAATTATATTTCGACTTTGAATGGAAAAGGGTTCCCAAGAAATTATCCGGATCAGGAAAATCAGCATACCAGGCATAGATAAAAATAGGGGCCTTATTTGCCCTGAGCATCGATTCGAAGCTTGGCCAGTTCGTTTCAAAATTGATAGTGGTTTGAATGCCTATCTTATTCAACTGAGACTTTATTTCGTTTAATTCATTCTGGGCAGCTTCTGATTTTGATGCGCTCCAGATTCCGATAGAAGGCTTCTCTTTGCCATAACCCGATTCCATTAGATATTTTCTGGCAAGGGTTTCATTATACGGATAGGGCTCCCTTTTAGGATCGTAACCAGGTATCCCAGGGGGGAGAATGCCCTTGGCTAAATTGAATTGATTCTTATGGAGTTCAGAAATGATAAACTTCTTATCAATTGCTAAATTGATGGCTTTCCTCAGTTTTTTATTATCCAGGGGTTTTGTTCGCAAATTAAACCCATAGAATCTCAAAGAGAGAAGAGGTTTTTGAATAAATGGAAATTGTCTTTGCTTCAGAATTTCCTCTATCTCCTCCGGAGGGATAAAAGATTCTTCCAAACCCCCCTCTTTAAACTCTGTTAGAATCTTTTCTCGGGGTGCTCCATGAAAGATTTTAAAAACAATCTTGTCCAGAAAAGGTCTTCCTTCAAAATAGTCAGGGTTTGCCTCAAGGACTATTTCTTCTCTCTCCTTCATTGAAACGAATTTAAAGGGACCTGTCCCTATGGGAAATTTTCCAAAATCTGTTCCCGGTTTTTCGACCTCTTCTTTGGGTAATACCTTAAACTTATTCATCCCTAAAATGGATAAAAATGGAGAATAGGTCCCGGAAAGTTTAATTTCGAATGAATATTTATCAATTATTCTGAGTCCTTTTATATTTGATATTTTCCCTTCCTGAAATTCTTTAAACCCTATGATTCTATCTAATAAACTGGCTGCAGGAGATTTTGTTTTTGGGTCAATAATTCGAGTAAATGAATAAATGAAATCTTCTGAAGTAACATCCCTTCCGTTATGGAACTTAACCCCTTCTCTTAAAAAGAAGGTGTAGGTGAGACCATTAGGAGAAACCTTCCACGATCTGGCTATGGCCGGAATAACATTCAAATCTTTATCGAACTGAACCAGGCCATCAAAGATTTGTTGGATCACCGTAACAGCATGGATGTCAATAGATTGTGCTGGATCAAGGGTTTTGGGGTTAAATTCGAGAGGTCTTCGATAAGTTCCTCCCATTTTTAAGGGATCTAATCTCTTCTCCTCCGGGAAAATGTTTGGGGTAAGGAAAAAGAGAAGCATCGTTATAAAGATGATTAATGTCAGAAGGGTAAATAATTTCTTTGACATATCGGCTTTAAGACTTTAGATGATTGGGGGGATTTTTTAAGGTATTTATATGAGGAAATTGAAAAGATGTCAAAGGGTTAAAAAAAAGAAGCACAACCTTTCATAGGATATGCTTCTTTTGAGGTGGGCTAAATAGAGTCTGTTTATAAACTAACGCTTTCCAAAAAGGTCGTCATTCCGGCGAAAGCCGGAATCCAGTTCTTTCAAGACCTTCTGGATGCCGGATCATGTCCGGCATGACGGCAAAAGAACATTTATAAACAGACCTAAATAGATGGTTAAAGTGGATTACCAGCCGCTACCTTCAGCGAAAACAGGCAGCACATAGGCCATCACTGACAATGCAATGATGACCAACTCGATTGCGATCTTCTTCATGATATCACCTCCTTTTTTTATGGTTTTAGGTTGAGAGGAATGAAACGAGTTAACACAGACGATAAGAGCATAAGAGCAATCCGAATGCCAGAACGAAAAGAGAAACCTCCCTTTCGCGGCGGACTATTAAGTGTCTGTTCTCAAAGAGATTTTTAGAAGGGAGGTCTTAAGGGAGAAAAAGATGCCTTTCAACTTTACTGCCAACAACTGTTAACAGCGAGATGGAAAAGGGATGGGTTAGAAGATGAAACCTTCTGATTTAATTAAAGTAGTTTAAACTGTTAACGATTGTTTACATTCCAAAGAAAACATTACAGTCCTATCGGGCATCAGTCCATCTTTTTCATCAGAATGCCAAACTGTTTTGCTTTTTGGATGAGGTAGGTCCGGCTGATCTTCAGAATTTTAGCGGCCTCTGTCTGGTTCCATCGGGTGGCCTCAAGGACATTGAGAATCAGTCGTTTTTCAAACTCTTCTCTCGTTTTAATCAGCCCTGCCTTTGGAAACGGTTTATCTTTGATCTCTTGACCTATTGACATCAAAATCTCAAGGGGGATGTCCTCCAGTTCGATCATGTCGTTGTTTTTGGACAGAACGATGATCCTTTCGATAAGATTTTCTAATTCCCGGATGTTTCCAGGCCAGTGGTACCGGAGCAGGACATCCATTGCCTTATCGGAGAATCCTGAAATCCTCTTATTAAAGGAAAGGTTGAATTTGTTGAGGAAGTGTTTTGCAAGAAGGGGAATGTCTTCCCTCCTCTCCCGAAGGGGAGAGATTGAGATGGGGACCACATTGAGCCGGAAGAAAAGATCCTGACGGAATTTTCCACTCAAAACGCTATCCTCAAGGTTGGTATTGGTGGCGGAGATGACCCGGATATCGACCTTGATGGGTTTGTTCGAACCGATCCGTTCGATCTCCCTCTCCTGAAGGACCCGGAGAAGTTTCGCCTGGAGATCAGATCTTAACGCTGAAATTTCGTCGAGAAAGAGGGTTCCCCCATTGGCATATTCAAATTTCCCGATGGTTCGGGCATGAGCGCCTGTAAAGGCCCCCCTTTCGTGGCCGAACATCTCGCTTTCCATCAGTTCAGGGGGAATGGCGGCACAGTTGACGCCCACAAAAGGTCCGTTCTTTCTACTTCCCTGGCGATGGATGGCACGGGCAATCAGTTCCTTACCTGTCCCGCTCTCGCCGATGATTAAAATGTTGGTGGAGGTGTAACCCACCTTTTTTACGAGTTCAAAGATTTCGAGCATCGCCTTATTCTGGCTGATAATCTGGTCGAATCCCCTAACCGTTTCGACCTCCCTCCGGAGAAAATCCAATTCTTTATGGAGCTTTTGCTTGTTGATGACCCGATCGACGGTCGAGAGGATATCCTCAGGTTCATAAGGCTTGGTGATATAGTCGTAGGCACCCAATTTAATGGCATCCACTGCCTTTCGGGCCAGATTGAGCGCAGAGACCATGATGACGTCCATCTCGTCATCCTGTTCTTTGATCTTGCGAAGGACCTGCAGTCCATCCATATCAGGCATGTTCACATCTAAGAGGATGAGATCGATGGACTCTCTCTGAAGAACCTCCAGGGCCTCCCGACCGCTTTCCACGCTGAGAACGCGGTAGTCATCTTCAAGGATAACTTCGAGAGACTGCCTGGCTCCTAATTCATCGTCTACGACTAAGATCGTCGGTTTTATCTCCATAGATAATCACTATAAAAAAAATGGTTCCCCTCGTCAAGGAGAGACAACCATTTGACTTCGAC
The DNA here is from genome assembly GCA_016875255.1 of Deltaproteobacteria bacterium. The sequence goes on along the minus strand of VGRU01000227.1, from coordinate 1,940 downwards.
AGGCTCAGGACGAGCGGTGATATGTTGAAATCATATAACTTTTCCGGTCATGCTGAGCCTTTTGACTCTCCGTTCGCCCTGAGGCTCTCTAAGGGTGAACGGCTTGCTCAGCCTCCGGCTCAGAGAGCCTCTGGCTCGGAGAGGACAGACTTGTCGAAGCATGAAACCGATTTGGGCAACAGCCTGTTGACATTTAATCTGTCCGATGGTAGGGAAATTGGAAATCCCATTATGCTCCTCATGAGTTTCGAGGGGGTAAAAGGAGGAAAGAATGCTTTTCTCAATCCAGAAAGAACTCTTCGATCTTCTGCCTGATCTCACGATCGGAATGGTCGTGGCAACGGGCCTGGACAACACTCATTCTTCCAGCGAAATAGACCAACTCCTCCAAGGGGCCATCGAGGCGTTGAAGAAGAACTTCGTCGGGGATAAGGCCCAGGATCATCCCAGGATCAAACCCTGGAGAACCGCCTTTGCCAAACTCGGCATTTCGGGAAGCAAGTTCCCGAGTTCTGTGGAATCGATGGCAAGGAGAATCCTCAAAGGAGACCCCTTCCCCAAGATCAATCCCCTGGTTGATCTTTACAACAGCGTCTCTCTCAGACATCTTGTCCCAATGGGAGGACATGATCTGGACACGCTTCAAGGAAATATCCATCTCCGATTCTCAGAGGGGTGGGAACCCTTTATTCCTATGGGAGGAGGGGAGAAGGTGACGGTTCCGAAAGGGGAGCTGGTCTACCGGGATGAGCAGGAGGTATTGACCCGGAACTGGGTCTGGCGTCAATGTGAAAAGGATAAGGCCACTGAAAAGACAAGAAATATCTTCATCCCGATCGATGTGTTAGGCGAGGTCGAAAGTGGGCTGGCCGACGAAATCGTGCGTGACCTCTCCGAAGGGGTCCCGAAGTTTTTAGGGGGAACCCTCTTTTCTGCCATCCTCAACAGGGAAAATCCATCCGTGGAATTCTCTTTCTGAAATCAAAGGGGGGAGAAAACGCATAGGGCACGGCCCTGCCGCAGGAGCCTTGCTAAGTCCATCGATTCATAAATTCGGTAACGTATTTATTTACTCAGGACTTAGTGCTGAGTCAGCAATGATTTCAATTCGCAGCATGTGGATATGTGATCGTATTTGCGAATCGAAGCACTAAGATAAACGCAGCCCCGAAGGGTTGTCCTACTTTTTGAAAAAAAAGGGAAGAGAGTTTTTCCCTTCCCTTTAAAACTATTTCTCTTTCCTCTAGAGGAATAATTGAGCTTCTTCTGAAGAGATTAGAAGCCTTTCTTCTGGATTTCGGCTAAGCCCTCATCCACTGTGAATACGGCGCCGCATTTCGGACATTTAATCTTTACGTCTCCTGCGGTCCCGCAACCGAAAGAAAAGATTGCCAACATCGCCAATGCCAAAAAGATACACACCATTCTCCTCATTACCTTCACCTCCTTTCATTCATTGTTCTTTCTCTAAAGACTTCTTAAGCCCATAATAAATATAGGTCAATCGAATAACAGAATTCCTCTATGTTGTCAAGAAAAAAATGGGAGATTTCTGAAAAAGTCCAGAAATCATGGGTTTTCAGTTTCAAATTATTTCTTCTTCGGCTTCGGTTTCTTTACGGTCTTCTTCGTTTTTCCACAACTCTTTGCCCCGCAAGACATATTTCAATCACCTCCTCCGTCCGTCTATTGATTTATTTATCCCTTTTAATTTAATATTTGTCAAGAATTTTCTTTTGAGATTTCTCAAAAAGCACAGAAATCGCTGATTACATACCTGCCTGCCCCGCCCTCGGTCGGGACCGCCTGACTGCCGGTAGGCAGGGGGCCGGGAGGCAGGGATTATGAAACGATTACAACGATTAGAAATGTGTTGAAAATAAATGTAATCTCGTGTAAACGTTGTGTGATCGAGGGACCAGTATTTGGAGCCGTTTTAA
>VGRU01000226.1 GCA_016875255.1 Deltaproteobacteria bacterium | reverse complement strand
AAACTTTAAGAGAAGCATTTCAGAACATTTTTAAAAGCCATTTCACCCTGCGCTGTCGTCGGCGGACATTCCACCTTGGAGAAAGAACGCTTTTAATGGGAGTCCTCAACATCACGCCGGATTCCTTTTCGGATGGCGGGCTCTTTTTCGATAAAACCAAAGCCATTGCTCATGGGTTGAAGATGGTTGAAGAGGGAGCGGATATCATCGATATCGGAGGAGAGTCGACCAGGCCCGGTTCAAAACCGCTTGGGCTGGAGGAAGAGCTCCGCCGGGTCCTTCCTGTGATCGAGGCCCTTTCGAAGGAGACGGATGTCCCCATTTCAATCGATACCTATAAATCGGAAGTGGCCCGCAGGGCCATCGAGGCAGGAGCTGAAATAATAAATGACATCAGTGGATTGCATTTTGACCCCGAACTTGCGCGTGTGGCAGCCAAAGAGAATACCCCCGTTGTCCTGATGCATATTCGTGGAACGCCTGAGACGATGCAGAAGGATGTCCACTACGGCTCCCTTTTTTCTGAAATCATCGCCTATCTTAATGAGGGTATCCGGCGAGTGGAGTCCGCCGGAGTGGCTCCTGAACAGATCGTTGTCGACCCTGGCATCGGATTCGGGAAAACCCTTGAGGATAACCTCCTCCTTATCAAACATCTTTCTGAATTCCGGATTCTTGGAAAACCCATCCTCCTCGGGACCTCCCGAAAAAGTTTTATCGGGAAAATTCTCGATGCACAACCGGACCAACGGCTTGAAGGAACCCTTTCAAGCATTGCCATTGGCGTTCTAAACGGCGCCCATATCATCCGATCTCACGATGTCCTTCAGGCAAAGAGAGCAATCGCGGTTGCCGATGCCATCCGGAGGGCAGAAGGGTAAGGAGTTAAGAGTTTAGAGTTTAGAGTTATGAGTAAAGAGTTCGGAGTTCGGAGTTTAAGAATATCTAAAGGTAGAACCAGGAGTTGGTAAAAAAACATCTTGGAAAAAAAAGCTAATAGCTGATGGCTAATAGCCAATTGTAAATTGACAATTTCGAGGAGGAAGCATGACGAGGCTTGGAGTCAATATTGACCATGTCGCTACGGTGAGGCAGGCAAGAGGAGTGGCTTATCCGGACCCTGTCACAGCCGCATCCATCGTCGAACTAGCTGGCGCGGACGGCATTGTCTGCCATCTGAGAGAGGACCGGCGTCATATTCAGGACCGGGACCTCCGCATCCTGAGAGAAATCGTCCAGATCCAACTCAACCTTGAGATGGCCGCCACAGAGGAGATGATCGGAATTGCCCTTGCGACAAAACCTGACATCGTCACCCTGGTCCCTGAGAAAAGAGAAGAGTTAACGACTGAGGGAGGGCTCGATGTCGTAAAAAACTTCCGTTCCCTCAAAAAGGCGATCCAGCAGCTTCGAAGGGGAAACATTCCTGTCAGCCTTTTCGTCGATCCCGACAGGAATCAGATCAAGGCTTCTGAGGAAGTTGAAGCAGAAGCCATTGAAATCCATACCGGTCACTATTGCGAGGCAAAGACCTCTGCCCGGGCTGATGAAGAATTAAAAAGGATTCTCGATGCGGTGGGAGAGGCGGGCCGGAGGAATCTGCGGATCGCCGCCGGTCACGGCCTTAACTATGTCAATGTGCGCCGAATCGCAGAGGTCAAGGAGATTGAGGAACTCAATATAGGGCACAGCATCATCGCCCGCGCCGTTCTGGTGGGGTTGGACCGGGCCGTGAGAGAGATGATTGCGCTCATTAAAAAATAGATTGCGGAGTGTGGATTGCGGAATGCGGAATAAATGAAAAAGTTTAAAAGACTAAAAAGAATTTCGCTTATTCATTCCGAAATTCGCATTCCGAAATCCGAAATTGGAAGATGATCTTTGGCACAGGCATCGACATCGTTAACATTGAACGGATTAATGGATTGATGGAACGCTGGGGAGACCGCTTCCTGGAACGGGTTTATACGGAGCGGGAAATCTCCCGGTGTCAACGAATGGGGCGTCCCCCGGAATGTTTCGCCATCCGGTTCGCCGCGAAGGAGGCGTTTTTAAAGGCAATCGGCTCAGGGCTTCGAAATGGAATTCAGTGGACGGATATCGAGGTGGAGAACGATCCCATGGGAAAACCCCTGCTCTCCCTCCATCGAAGAGCCAGAGAGGTTCTTCAAACCCATCGGATCGAGAGGACCTTTCTCACCCTTTCCCACGACCGACCATTCGCCGTGGCGCATGTCCTATTAGAGAGGAAAGACGATGAAAGTAGCGACCGCTGAACAGATGCAGGAACTGGATCGTAAGGCAATCGAAACCTACCGGATTCCGGGAATCCTCCTGATGGAGAACGCAGGCAGGGGAGCCGCAGAGACCATTCTGGCCTCTTTCCCTGACCTCCGGAAAAAGAGGGTGGTGATCATCGCCGGAAAAGGAAACAACGGAGGAGACGGTTTTGTGATCGCCAGGCACCTGATGAATCGGAGGATACCGGTCAAGGTCATCCTTCTGACCGATCCGAAGTCGCTCAGAGGGGATGCGGAAACGAACCATTACATCCTCCACCGCATGAAGGGAGAGATCATCCCGGTTCCTTCCACAAAGGATTATCAGAAGGTGAAGAGGGATGTGGAGAAGGCAGATCTCCTGATCGATGCCATTTTCGGGACAGGCCTCGACGCCGAGGTGAGAGGTTATTACAGGGAGGTCATTGACCATCTCAATACCCTTCAGAAGCCCATTGTCTCCATTGATATTCCCTCCGGTCTGAATGCCAACACGGGCAAACCGCTCGGGACAGCGGTGCGGGCCACCCTTACCGTCACCTTCGGCTTGCCAAAAATCGGACTCCTTCTCTCGCCGGGAACGGATTATGCCGGAACACTGAAAGTGATCGACATTGGCATTCCAAAAAATCTGGTGGAAGAGGAGAAGATTCAGGCTCATCTGCTTGAGGAGGAGGACATCCGGCAGTTCCTCTCCGTCCCCAGACGTCCGGACACCCATAAGGGAGATTATGGCCATCTGCTCGTGATTGCCGGTTCGGTGGGAAAGACCGGAGCGGCCGCCATGGTCTGTGAGGCTGCGCTCAGGATGGGAGCAGGACTGGTCACCCTTGCCATCCCGAAGAGCTTGAATGCCATAATGGAAATGAAATTAACCGAGGTGATGACCGAGCCCCTTCCTGAAACTCCTAAACAGACGCTCAGCCTGAGGGCCTTCAACTCCATCCTCAGGCTTTGTGAAAATAAGAAGGCTGTTGTGATCGGGCCTGGCCTCGGAACGTTTAAAGAGACCCAATCGCTCATTCTTAAGCTGATCAAAACGATCGACCTTCCCATCATCATCGATGCGGATGGGCTGAACGCGCTGGCCGCACAACCCAAGATTCTTCCAACCTCCAACCGGTCGATTGTCCTAACGCCCCATCCCGGAGAGATGGCCAGACTGGTCCATTCCACGGTTAAGGAAGTCCAGGAGAATCGCGTCGGAATTTGTAAAAATTTCTCTCAATCCAGCCATGCCCATCTCATCCTCAAAGGATATCGCACCCTCATCGTCACTCCCAAGGGGGAAGTTTACATCAACCCTACGGGCAATTCAGGGCTGGCAACCGGAGGAACGGGCGATGTGCTGAGCGGGATGATGGGCGGTCTGGTCTGTCAGGGATTCGACCTTCTCTCATCTCTTCAGGCTTCCGTCTATCTCCACGGGTTGGCAGGGGATGAGGTGGCCCGGGAATTAGGTGAAAAATCTCTCATGGCCACAGACCTTATCCGGAAGATCCCTGCTCTTCTCCAGAGGTAAGTTTGATTCTCTTGCAGGAGTCTGTTAGGATTTTGGGGACAGGGCGGGGTTAAAAAACCCCGCCTATCGAGGCTGGCGTGTTACAAATTTTGTATTTTCACAGGCTGAAATCACTCAATTTGGAGCGTTTATGGAGATGAGGAACGAGGTCAGAAAACTCGCCCGCATCGAGGAGGGGCCTTACCCTTTTTTCTCTCTCTATCTCAATACCCGGTGGGACTCTGAACAGCAGAGAGAGCGCATTCGCCTCTTTGTAAAGAATCAACTGAAGAAAGGGATTGACCGGATCAGAGAAAAAGAGGATTGGCAAAAGGCCTATCCTGAGGATCAAGAACAGATTGAAAGGTTTGTTGAAGGATTGGTCCGCCGTTCCCACGACGAAGGGATCGATGGAATCGCCATCTTCTCCTGTAGCGCCGCCAACACATTCCTGACCTACCCTTCGATCATGCCATTCGAAAACGAATTTTTTCTCTCCGGCCTGCCGGTCCTCAGGCCTCTTGTGCGGCTTTCTTCCCAGTATCAGGACACGCTCGCCGTTATGGTGGAGACCGATTCGGCCAAACTCTTTGAGATCTCTCTTGAGGGATTATTGGCAGAATCCTCCATTGAGAGTTATGTCCCGGGCCGTCATGATCAGGGAGGCTGGGCTCAAATGAGATACCAGCGCCACATCCGGGATCATATGAATAAACACCACAAGGAGGTCTCCGAGCAACTGACGGATCTCTTTGATACGGGAAAGTGGAAAAGAGTGGTTCTCATCGGCCAGGATCGGACCCTTGCCAATTTTAAGAGCTTCCTTCCCGAACGGGTCAAACAGCAGATCACAGATGCCTTCTCCATGGACTTTTCCGAGGAGCGCTCCAGGGTGTTAAGGCGAATTTTTGAGCGCCTCTTCGAGAGAGAGAAGGAAGAGGCTTCCCGGCAAATCGAGGAGTTGAAAGAGAAAGCCTCTCAGAGAGGACGGGCCGCCTTTGGCCTGGATGGAACATTGGAGGCCTTAAACAAAGGGCAGATTCAAACCCTTTATCTCCTCGCCTCGTTCAGCCTTCCCGGAGGGAGTTGCGCTCAATGCGGCTCACTCGTGCTCATCCATCCAGCGGGTCATCCTTCAGCCTCCTGTCCTTTTTGCAAAGGAGACACCCGGGAGATTGACCTGGGAGAGGCAATGACGCGATCGGTTCTTCGTCAGGACGGAGAGGTCAAATGGGTCGAAGAAAATCTCGCTCTGAAGGAAAAAGAGGGCGTGGGAGCCTCCCTGAGATTTCGTTAAACCCGCTCGCTGTCGGAGACTGTGCCGTAATTCCGTTCATGGTTCGAGAAGCCTGTCCTGAACGCCGTTCGTCCTGAGTGTGTCGAAGGGCGCATGACAAATGACAACACCGTTTCGTCAATCAAAGTCAATCAAAGGAGAAAAGGATGTTAGTCGAGATGAAGGTGAAGTTTTTGACATTCGATTCCACATCAAATGGATTTGTCGTCCTTTTGATGGACCTGGCCAATAAGACAGGGCTTCCCATCTGGATCGGACCGTTCGAGGCAAATGCGATCGCCATGAAATTGAAAAAAATCGACTCTCATCGCCCTATGACCCACGATCTGATCCATCGTGTGCTGAGCACCCTTGAATCTCAAGTGATGAAGATCGTGGTCAATGACTTGAAGGAGAGCACCTACTATGCCTTGATTCACCTCAATCGGAGAGGGGAGGAGATCGTGATCGACTCCCGGCCCAGCGATGCCATTGCCATTGCCCTTTCCGTGGATGCGCCGATCTTTGTCTCGGATGATGTGATCGAAAAGGCGAGGACCATCGATTTTGAAAAAGAAGGCGATCAGTTGAAAGACTGGCTTGAAAAGCTCAACCCGGACGATTTTAAGTATAAAGCTTAA
>VGRU01000225.1 GCA_016875255.1 Deltaproteobacteria bacterium | reverse complement strand
CGAGAGATTGAGGAAATTCCCCCCGATCACCCCCAGCGTAATCTCAATTAAGGCGACCGAGATCCCCGTCTCAACAGAAATGACCCCGCCGAGAAACACAAGAGATGCAATGATTAACGCTGTATAATGGTCAGTCAAGGCTCAAAACTCCTTTCATTTTCATCTTTATTAACCGATATTCAAAGCTTTAGAAAGCTGGTTATCTACCCCCATTTTAAAACTAACCGTTTACCGCAATCTGGAGTGATTTTCTCCTCTTTCCATTTTATTTAACACCTAAATTGAGCGATTCACCCTTCACAAGGGAGGTGGGGAGGCCGAAAAGCCTTTTAGAGCGATCACCTTTGATGGGTTGAATCAACCATGGGGATAGTTCAAATATCACCTGTTTGGTGAAAGCTTATGGTCAATTGCCCAAACTTTCAACGTATCGCATTCTAAAAGGGTTTGAGGCATCCCTGCCTCCCTTGTGAAATAGGGTGAATCGCTCAATTTAGATAACATAAACAACCCCGCAACCGCATGAAAGGTGCTTTCGATAAAAGGAAAACTCATCGGAGCTCTGCCAAAGCCGCCGCTTTTGGTCTGGCAATTGAGAATGTAATCCTTGCAGGCATCGATCCTCGGCGGAGTGTCTTTGAGCTTGGATAGGATGTCAAGCGCACAGTACGTGTTTTCCATAAACGAGGTTGTGCCGGGATAGAATCCGAACCCGCCGTCTCCATTCTGACAGCAATGAACCCATTGAATGATCTCTTCTCTTTTTAAATCAATACCTCGATCAAGTGATATCGAAACCTTCTTACGAAGAGCCTGCAAATTCTCCTGTTCATGAAACTTTAAATTAGAAAGGGAATCGAACGGTTTGAAGGGTTTGCGAAGAAGTTTACGGATCGCATCGGTAAAGTACCAGGCATCAAGGGTCCGGGATTCTATCCAATCATTGTTGAGAAGGTTCCTTAAGGGGAGGGGAAACCTTATATTTAATCCAACATGAAGGTAGACAAGCATGTAGATGATCCTTGGAGAGTTCACTTGACTCCAGTCAATGGTCTTCAGGTAATTTCGGGTCTTCCTCCGATCCGCCCTTCTGCTTAACATCTGTAATGTACGAATGGCATAATAGGTGTCCTCAATGCCAGGGTAAAGGTCTGGGGTGAGACTGAACCCCCCTTCTCTTCTTTCACGCACCTTCAGATATTGGATAACCCTGGCCACCTCAAGCCAGTCGCCCAACTGTCTCACCATAAATAAAAAAAACTTCTACTGATGAAACCAGTAGAAGTTATCAGTCCCCGATTATCACAGGGCGGTTAAGGGCAAACTTCATTGCCTATGGTCTTGATCGATTCCTGCCTTCTGCAATTACAGGGAGGGCCTTCCCTCTTCCTCTATCTCTCCGATCTCGAATAACCTCTCATCGCGCTCATAATCATCCAACTGTGTGGCTTGGATGGACTCCCATCCTTCCCGAAGATCGGGCGGGGAAATATCGGCAATCTTTTGGGATAATTCCCTTCCGATGATCGTCTTGGTCAGAGATATGACCGCCCTGGCTGCCTCATCCGCCTGTTTCAGATCTTTCAGATTCCCCATCTTCATGACTGCTTCGAGAAACTCTTTTCTTGTCTTCATGATCTCACCTCCCTTCCCCATAAACTAAAAAACTTCTACTGATGAAACCAGTAGAAGTTATCAGTCCCCGAAAAGGGGGGGGACGTTTAATGGCGAACTTCATCGCCAGATTATTCGATTTGATTCTATTATCGATAAAAGAAAACAAAAAGTCAATCTTTTTTTTCTCCCCGTTTAATCACACTCAACCTCTCCAAAAAGACCATTTCTCCTCCTTCTTGGCTTCAGGGGGAAAAAATGATCCTTAATGATGCAATTTCAGTGTGGCTGGTTAAAAATCCCATGGAAATTTTAGAGATTTCTGAAAAAGTTCAGAAATCTCTGATTACACAGATTAGAAATGCATTGATAAATAAAGGAAAATCTGTGAAATCAGAGAACGACAGATAGTTTTTCAGAGCTCTCTTTTAAAAAACTTGACAATACTATTTAAGTGTAATATAGAATAGTTTAGTAATTACTAAATTGGTTTGAATCATGATAACAGGAATTATTCAAATTCTCAAGGCGTTATCGGATGAAACCCGGTTTGGCCTTATCAAGCTTCTGCTTACCCACGACTTCTGTGTAGGGGCATTGGCACGTCATCTGGAAATATCGGAGGGGGCAGTTTCCCAACATTTAAAATATTTAAGAGAAGCGGGGTTGGTTAGAGGAGAAAAGCGGGGATACTGGACCCATTACACGGTTGAAAAAGATAAATTGAACGATTTGGCCGACGTCCTGAGAGGTTTGACCGCTCTTCTGCCATGTAAGGAAGGCCTCTGCATCAAGAAACAGAACGTTAAAATCGATTGCCACAAGGAGGGAGCAAAGATGTGTGACTGCGGATGTCAGTACCCGGAGAAATTAAAAGGGAAACCCGAAGAGTGCACTCCCGAGCAGATCAAAGAATGCCATGGGGATAAAGAACATCCCTGTGAAGGCAAGAAGAAACAGTCGTAGCCGTTAGATCCCTCACAAATTATGAAAATTATAGGAGTTCAGGGTTAGGGTTAAGGTTAGGAGGCCCGTTTGGGTAAGGGTAAAGGTTATGGCCAAAGATTAAAAGCCTATGGGCCTAACCTAACGACGAAACCGGCCTCCTCGCCCTTACCCTCTCCTGCGAATTCTTACATTGTACGGGAGCAATCAATGGATATTCTTACGGTTGACCAACTGACCAAAAAATACGGCGGCCTGACAGCCGTTGACCGGGCCTCGTTCTCCGTTCACGAAGGGGAAGTTTTCGGATTTCTTGGCCCGAACGGGGCTGGCAAAACAACAACCATCAACCTGTTGACCGGCTTAGCCCGGGCGACATCGGGTTCTGCCAGGATCTCGGGGTTCGACGGTGTAAAAGAAATCAAGAAGGCCCAGCGGATCATGGGAATTGTCCCGGATGAAAGCAACCTCTACGAGGAGTTCGATGGTTTTGAAAACTTATGTTTCTGCGCATCCCTTTATGGAATGCGAAAAGACGACCGCGAGAAGAAAGCGAAAGAGCTGTTGCAGCAATTCGGACTGTCGGAGGCCGGGAAGAAGAAGTTCGGGGCCTATTCCAAAGGGATGAAAAGGAAACTGACCATCGCTGCCGGAATCATTCATGATCCCGAGATCCTGTTTCTCGACGAGCCCACGACCGGAATCGATGTGGCCAGCGCACGACAGATACGCCAGTTGATCCAGACCTTAAACCAGAAAGGAAAAACGGTCTTCCTCACCACTCATTATATTGAGGAGGCAGAACGGCTATGCAACCGGATTGCTTTCATCGTCGGCGGAAAGATTGTCCGCATCGGGCATCTCGACGAGCTGATGAGCGAAGTGCAGCGGGAAAATGTGGTTCAACTTGCATTTTCGGACGGAGTCTCAAATCTGAAACCCTCTCTCGAGGAAAGTTTCCCTGATGTTGCCGTGGAAGTGCTGAGCAACCAGGCCCTCCGCCTCCGGTCTGTCCGTCCACTGAACCTGACCCCTTTGATGAGGTTTTTCGAGGAGAGAAACCTGTCCGTCTACGAGGCCCGGATCATGCGTCCTTCTCTTGAGGAGGTATTCGTCAAAATTACAGGGATCGAGCTGGAGAAGATGAAACAGGAAAAGGAGGGAAAGGGAAAGCAATGAAATCGTGGATTGCCTTCTGGAACATTCTTATCAAGGATATGAGAAACTACTACCTGAAACCGCCGAACATCAGTTGGGGGCTGGTCTTCCCCGTAGCCTGGACGCTTATGTTCTTTTTGAAATCAGAAACGGCTGTGAACGTCCGTGAGCTTCTTCCCGGTGTGATGAGCCTGTCGATTCTCTTCGGAACGACCTCGATGCTGGCGGTTACCATGACCTTTGAGAGAAGGAGCCGTTCTTTCGAACGGCTTCTTTTAGCCCCCATCGACCTGAACCTCTTAATGCTCGCCAAGACAAGCGGGGCCATCCTCTTTGGCCTATTCAATGCTTTCGTTCCGGTCTTATTCGCCTCTTTTCTGACCGACTTAGCAGGCATTCGCTGGATTCCCTTGTTTGGGGCCATCTTCCTGATCGCTGTGACTTCGACCCTGCTTGGCCTTTTTATCGCGGTCTCGGTCAAAGAGATCTTCGAGGCCCAGACCTTCTCCAATTTCTTCCGTTTTCCCATGATTTTTCTCTGCGGCCTTTTTATCCCGGTGCAGGGGCTGCCCCTTTTTTTACAACCTCTCTCTTATATTCTCCCTCTTACCTATGGAGCCGACATCCTGAAGTCCTCCATCAGTCAGAACGGCCACCTGGGACTCCCGGTCAACTTTGTGATCCTTCTCGGCTTCGCCGCGGGCTTATTTACTTTAAGTATCCGTAATGTGAAACGTAAGTGGATCTATTGATCGATAATGCTTACCAAAAGGTTTTAAATAGAGGGACTGCCTTCCTTCTTTATGATTTCCAAATAGGTGTTGCTCTATCGATTGTTTTGCGCAATCTTCCCTTTTAACCAATCAAAAGCCTTTACAGCATCGAAATAATACCTAACTCTGAGTTCGACACGGTAATCGTTCTGTTTCTCGCCGAATTCGGTCTCCTTCCCTCCCACCAAGGCAGTCCCCTTCAGCCGAACCTCCCAATTCGTAAACCCAGTGTAGAGGAGTTCCGGAGAGATCTGAAGACTTCGATCATTCAGGTTCATGATCGTTGTGATTGCGGGGGTGAAATAAAGGATATTGAAGGGCTCTTTCTGGCTGACACGGAGGTAGAGATAATCCCGCATCGGATTGGGGCGTCCGTAGTTGCCTTGGGTCACGCTTGTGGCTTTCTTCAGGAGAGAATCGTTTCCCCTCGCGAGAAAAAGATCATATCCTTTGTCGATGAATGTGAAGTAATCTTTCATCTCAAGATGGGTAAATCCCGTTCCATTTCGATAGTATTCAAAAATGAAGGTCGTGTCCCACGGGGTGAGGTAGCGCAACCCAAGCAAATAGCTCTTTGCATCAAATTTCGATTCCGTGATTTTCCCCTGCTTATCGATTACCTTCTTTGTCTGATGATTGATAAAGGCAAATTCTCCGTGGATTTCGAAATTGGAAGTGATGTTTCTTGAGAAGTCAATCCCGAACCGATTGGTCTTACTTCCCCCGGTCAGTCCAATGAGGTCGATATCCGTGTCATAAAGGAGAAAATAGAGTTTTCCTGCGAAGTTGAGCCGATTGACCGTTCCAAAATCGTCGTTAAGACGCTTATAAACAGGGAAGACGACCGGAGTAATCGAGAATGTTTTTAAAGGTCCATTAAAGCTTTTGATATAATCTGCCGACGCTGCAACAAACCCTTCCAGGGAAAGCTCGGGATCGTCCGGATCTTTGGGCCTGCTGACAAAGGCGACGGGGTTAAAGGCGTATCCCTTTCCCCAGAGTAATGTTTGTTTTCCAAATTTGAAGCTGAGGGAGTCCGAGGGTTTAATTGAGAGATACCCTTCATGGATCATCCTTTTGCTCTCGTTGTGGTCCCAGCCAAGGTAGGAGTATTTCAAATCAAGATCGGCTCTGACAAAAAGACGGGCAATTCCTTTTTCATAGCTTCCTTCAAGCTGGAGCTTTCCGCTGTGTTCCTCTATTGTATTCCCCTCGTCTCGTTTATAAAATCTCAGTTTGTAGAGCGATGCATTGCTGTCCAGCCAGAAAATAACCGGCCTAAATTCG
>VGRU01000224.1 GCA_016875255.1 Deltaproteobacteria bacterium | reverse complement strand
ATCGTCACATCCACCGCAGTCGTGGGTTCATCGGCAATAAGAAGCTTCGGATTGCAGCTCAAAGCCATGGCGATCATCACCCTCTGACGCATGCCTCCGCTGAACTGGTGAGGATAGTCGCCAATCCGCCTTTCGGGATCCGGAATCCCCACCATCCTCAAGAGCCTTAGAATTTCCTCCCTGGTTTCCTTCTTATTCATGTTTCTGTGGAGCTCAAGCGCCTCTCCGATCTGGAGCCCCACGGTTAGGACAGGATTGAGAGAGGTCATCGGCTCCTGAAAGATCATGGCAATGTGGTTTCCGCGGATGCTACGGATCTCCTCCTCGGAGATCTTCAGGAGGTCCTTCCCCTCAAAGAATATCTCCCCGCCAACGATCTTTCCCGGGGGATTGGCGATCAAACGGAGGATAGATAGGGCGCTCACGCTCTTGCCGCAGCCGCTCTCGCCCACCAACCCCAATGTCTCTCCCTGACGGAGGTCATAGGAAACCCCATCCACAGCCCTGACCACACCGGCATCCGTGTAGAAATAAGTCTTTAAATCTCTGACCTGTAGCAGAATTCCCATGTTTAATTAGTGTAAGGGCTATGGTAAAGAGGCCCGTTTCGTTTATCGGTTAGGTATTTCGTCTTAATAATGTTTCTTCTCCGAACTCCGAACTCCCTGCCTGCCGAAGCCCCGGCGCAGGCAGGCGGACTCCGAACTATTTTTTTTCACGTCTTCAACCTCGGGTCCAGGGCATCCCTCAATCCATCCCCTAAAAGATTAAACCCCAGCACCGTAACAAAGATCATCAACCCTGGAAAGGTGGCGACATGATAGGCCACTCGAATATAGAGCCTTCCTCCGTTGAGCATGGCTCCCCATTCCGCTGTCGGGGGACTCACTCCCAGGCCTAAAAATCCAAGCCCTGCGGCCCAGAGAATGGCCGTGGCCATGTGGAGGGTGGACTGGACAATGATGGGAGAGAGGCTGTTGGGAATGAGATGCTGGAGGATGATCCTCAGATGGCTCGAACCGATAGAGCGCGCCGCCTCAACAAACTGTCTCGACTTGATGGCCAGTACGGAACTCCTCGCCAGCCGTGCATAAATAGGAATTGTGGAGATCCCGACTGCAATCATCACATTGTGAAGCCCCACGCCAAGCATGGCGATGAGCAAGAGGGCGAGCAGGATGCCAGGAAAGGCTAACATCGTATCGACAAACCGCTGGACGATGAAATCGACCTTACCGCCAAAATAGGCGGAGACAACGCCGATCGGAACACCCACGAAGATCCCGATGGAGATGACGATGAGTCCAATGAGCAGGGAGATGCGTGCTCCGTAGATGATCCGGCTGAGGATGCATCTGCCCAACTCATCCCTTCCGAGGGGATAGTCCCAGGAGGGGGAGGCAAGCTTATGGACCAGGCTATGTTCGTAGGGATCATGAGGTGCAAGAAAAGGGGCAAAGAGGGCCGAAAGAAGGAAGACTACCACGATAACCAGTCCCATCATGGCTGTTATCCTTTTGGAGAGACGCCGAAACACCTCCCACATCGGACCCCTCTCACGTTTCTCTGATATTGTGTTCATCTCACCCATTGTTATCCCAAGCTATGTGATTAACACTAACGAAAGTTATCTCAAATCCGAAATTCGAATATCGAAATCCGAAAGGAAATCAGGAAACCGGGTTATCAGGATGCAGAGCATCAGAACATCAGGGTACCAGAAAGAATCAAAGAAAAAGATTGATATCCCCTGTTGTCCTTATCTCCTGATACCCATAACCTGATATCCTGATAACCATGAAGCTGTGCTTCGGATTTACATCTCACTAATGATACCTGATCCTCGGATCCAGATACGAATAGAGAATATCCACAATCAAATTGACGAAGATGAACATCGTCGCCACAACCAGGACTACACCCTGAACTATTGGATAGTCGCGCGAAAGAATCGCCTCCACCAGAAGCCTTCCGATTCCTGGCCAGGCAAAAACTATTTCCGTAAGCACGGCGCCGCCAAGAAGCGTGCCGGTCTGAAGTCCGATCACCGTCACCACCGGAATGAGGGCGTTTTTCAGGGCATGGCGGGAGATCACCACTTTTTCTGAAAGCCCTTTTGCCCTTGCTGTTCGAATATAGTCGAGCCGGATCACCTCGAGCATGCTTGACCGGGTCATCCGGGCAATGATCGCTGTCGAATTGGCGCCAAGGGTGATCGCCGGAAGGACCAGATGTTTGAAACTCTCCGCTCCCACTGATGGGAACCAGCCGAGCTTGATCGAGAAAAGAAGCATGAGCATCAAGCCCAGCCAGAAGACCGGCATCGAAAGTCCGAAGAGGGCGACGAGCATACTCAGATAATCGAATTTGGAATTCTGTTTCACCCCTGCGATGATTCCGGTCGTCACTCCCAAAATCGTTGCGACCAGAATGCTTGCAAAAGCAAGTATAAGGGTATTCGGAAGCCTCGCCATGATCTCTTTCGTAACGGGAAGCCCTGTCCGGTTAGAGGTACCGAGGTCTCCTTTGAAAATATTTCCAATAAAGAGAAGGTATTGTTTCACCGGATGTTTATCCAGCCCTAATTGAACCCTGACCTGATCGACCACATCTTTTGTGGCATGGGGGCCTGCTAACACAACGGCCGGATCACCGGGGATCACCCGGACGATGGTGAAGATGATCAGGGAGATCCCGAGGAGAACCGGGATCATGATAAGGAGTCTTCGGATGATATACTGACCGGACATATCTGTGATTAAATACCTTTTATCAAAAAAAGGGGCTGACCTTCTTCTTAACAGATTTTGAAGAAAAAATCAGCCCCTTCTATCACAACATTTCTTGGTTATTCGATCCATGCCTCTTTAGCAATGACCCTCTCGGTTGGGTGAACAATGATGCCCTTCACATTGGCTCTGGTGCCCACCATCTGAACTTCGCTATGGAGGAAGAGCCAGGGGGCTTCCTCGTTGATCAGGGTCAAGGCTTCTTTGTAAAGCTTCTTCCGTTCTTCTGGATTGGCTGTGCTTCGTGCCCCATCCAGCAATTGATCAAGCTTTTCGTTTTTATAGAAAGAGGCATTCATCCCTTTCTTTGGCCACTCTCCGGAGTGGAAAAGCGTGTAAAGGCCATAGTCCGCATCGCCTGTGACGCATCCCCAGCCAAGCATATAGATCTTGTGCTCCACCTGATCTTTCTCGCGGAGGATGGAAGGAAGATAGGTTCCCCATTCCATCATCTTGATATCTGCCTTGATTCCGACTTTGAGAAGGTCTGCGGCTACTGCCGTGCAAACAGAGGCATCCATGTAATATCGCCCGACGGCGGGATGAAGCGTAGTCTCAAATCCCTTTGGAAAACCTGCTTCGGCCAGAAGAGCTTTCGCCTTTTCGATATTGTATTCATAGGTCTTAATGGGCGCATATCCAAAGATGCCCGGGCTGATCGCGGCGTCAGAAACGCGTCCAACACCACCGAGAACGTGTTTGACAATCGCCTCTTTATTGACTGCGTAATTGATCGCCTGCCGCACCCTCTTGTCGTTGAAAGGTTCTTTCAAGGCGTTAAATCCGAGATAAATGGTCCTGACACTGGCGGCATCGAGGACCGCAAGTTTTTTATCGGCCTTTAACCGGGGAATGTCAAAGGGTGGAATGCGGACGGCTACCTGAACCTCACCCGTCTCCAGAGCGACCACTCTGGAGGCTTCATCCGGAATCACACGCCATGTCACCTCTTCGAGAATGGCCTTCTTTCCCCAGTATTTATCATTCCGGGCCATGACAAACTTGTTGCCCGGAACCCACTCTTTAAACATAAAAGAACCCGTTCCAACCGGTTTTGCCACGGCTTTATCCCAGGATGCCTTGAGTGATGCGGGGCTCTGTATTCCGGTTGCCTGGTGGGTCAGGTTGCTCACCAGTGCGGCAAAAGGCGCCTTTGTCTTCATCTTCACGGTGTAATCATCCACAACCGTCACTGTGGAGATCGGCGCCACTAAAAACCTGTAGCGGATGGCAACCTTGGGATCGAGAAGGCGATCAAAAGTGACCTTCACAGCCTCTGCATTAAAGGGTGTACCATCGTGAAATTGAATCCCCTTTCTCAACTTCAGTGTAAATTCTGTCGCATCGGATGAAACCTCCCATTTCTCAGCCAACCTCGGCACAATCTCGCCTTTTGGGGTGAGTTCAAGGAGAGATTCCACCATATGATCGAGAATGGTAAAAGTTGGGGCATCCAAGGCGAAGTGTGTATCCATGGTAAGAGCATCTGTTCCCGATGCGACAATCAATTTCTGGGGAACGGCTGGCTTGGGTTTAGGTTTTGCAACTGCCGGCTTGGTCTGGGCAAACGAGCTTTCGATCAGCCCAGCGGTGAGGTAAAAGAAAAAACTTAGGGCAAGTAAAACGACAAATCCTGAAATGCTCTTTCTTCTGATTTCCTTCATCATCTTCATTCCTCCTCTCAGAATCTAAATGATTACTTTAAAAATTAATTCCCAACGTTTCACTCTTAACTCTAAACTTCTTTATTCACCCCCTCTCCCGTTTATGATTTCCTTTCTATCGATGCCCTTTTCGGAAACGCCCAAACGACCCCAAATTTACATAAATTCCTTTTTAAAGTCAAATTATTTTATTGAGATTTCTGATGAAAGAGTATCGAAATCTCTGATCAGGAGAGCACAAAGTAGTTTTGGGGTGCTCTCTTATTTGATTCCGGTTCTACTCGGGCAGATCTTTCGGCAGAGGTTACAGGTGTAAAGGAAGTATCCCTTCTTTGTTACCGATTGCGACCCCTCCCTGCATTTCTTCTGGTTGACCGTCATCCCATCAAGGGCGCCCGCAGAACAGTTGCTCAGGCATATCTTGCAATCATCTCCACAAAATGAGTATTCGGCTATGGGGTCTTCTTTAAGTGGAATATCAACCAGCACCGCACCCAGAGTGATCTGGTTGCCATATTGATCATTCGTCAGAAGGGTATTCCTGCCCAGGACCCCCAGGCCGGCAAAGTAACCGATGTGTTTGAGAGACATTAGGCCCCTGCCCTCCCGTTTCTCCTCATCCCAGTGCTCATAGGGTTCGCTCGGGATGGGAACCGCAGTCACGCCATGATCTTCCAAACGCAGGACCAGTCCATAGGCCACCCTGAAGACTTCCTGCAGGGTGACGGAACTCGCAAATGTGTAGGGCACAGAACTCTCTGTAGAGAATACGCTTTGGGGGAAGCGTTTGGCATAGGCGATCACCGATTTTGCGCCTGGAAGGACATCCGCCGGCCTGAACCCCTCCGGCGCAGATTCAAACCTCTGGAAAGAAGCGATCCCCACCAGATCCGCCCCTAACTCCCTCGCCATTCTTTTAACCTCCTGTGAATCCATCATCTCTCTCCTCCAATGAATAATAGTCAACCTTACGAAGTTAAAACCTCAATCGAGGTCCATTCTCTTTTAACCATAATCGATGCTTTCTATAATCTGGAAGGAAGGACTCCAAGTAGTTCCAGAATCTCCCTGAATGATTCTTTTCTTTGATATGCGCCAGTTCATGAATCAGTATATAATCGATGACGTTCAGGGGCGCCATGATCATTCTCCAGCTGAAAGATAACCGATTGTCTCGCGAACAGGAACCCCACCGGGATTGGGCGCTTGTTATCTTGATCCCCTTTGGGGAGAGATGCATTCTATGGCTGTAATAGTCCACTCTTCTGGCAATCGTCTCTTTAGCCTCCCCTTTATACCACCGGACAAAAAGATCCCTTGCCTCTTCGATATGGTCCTGACC
>VGRU01000223.1 GCA_016875255.1 Deltaproteobacteria bacterium | reverse complement strand
CCCGACTCAATCGGTAACCAGCCTGGGGGGGTTGATCTATATGTCGCTCTGCATGAGCTTTATTGCGGCGGTGGTGGTTCTCGAAGCAGGCCCTGTCTACAGCCTTTTTATGTCAGGTGTCCGCAAGGAAAGCCTAACCTCATTTCAATGGGCGTGGATTGTTGTTTCGTTTGCGATGGTTCTTGGGCTTTGTGCGGCGGCCGTTCTGATCCCCATACGAAAAGGGGAGAGAAAGATTTTGCACGGGGAAAGATCTTAAGAAACGATGGCAAGTCCGTGGTTACAGGGGTTACGAAATTCCTGATAAAATAAATTACACCCGATAGGCGGGTCATTCCTGTCCCGCCTATCGACTTCACCTCTTAATGAAATGATCCCTATGACGGAGGGATTGTAAAAGGGGAGCCGAATATTTTTATAGACAGGGGCGAGAAATTTCTGTTATATAGATTGGAATTCTAATTCCATTAATAGAGAATTAACGATGTTTCATATCGCTGATCCAAAGGATATCAAGGCCGGCAAGTACACGGATGTCTATTTTACGAGGACGATGGAGGTCCTCAAGGCAAAGAAGATTGACAAACGGGTCAAGGCTGAATTCATCGCCAAACGGTTTCCTGAGGAATACGAGTGGGCCGTGCTGGCCGGGATTGAAGAGGCGGTCTATCTGCTCAAAGACCTCCCCGTTAAAGTGAGGGCCATGAAGGAGGGGACGATCTTTCGGGCCTATGAGCCGGTGATGGAGATCGAAGGGATGTATACGGAATTCGGCCTCTTCGAGACATCGATCCTGGGTCTCCTCTGCCAGGCTTCCGGCGTGGCCACCAAGGCGGCCCGCTGTAAAAAGGCGGCGGAAAACCGGAGGGTCATCAGCTTCGGGGCGAGACGAATCCATCCGGCGATTGCGCCAATGGTGGAACGGAATGCTTTTATCGGCGGATGTGACGGTGTTGCCGTTGTCAAGGATGCTGAGATGATCCATGAGGAGCCCTCCGGGACCATGCCCCATGCCCTGGTCCTTCTCATCGGCGATACGGTGGAAGCGACCAAAGCTTTTGACGAAGTGATCCATCCCAGGGTCAAGAGGGTTTCCCTGATCGATACCTTCAATGATGAAAAGATAGAGGCCATCCGTGTGGCGGAAGCCCTGGGAAAGAGGCTTTTTGGCATCCGGCTCGATACTCCCAGTTCAAGGCGGGGAGACTTCCGGAAGATTATTGAAGAGATCCGCTGGGAGCTCAACCTCAGGGGGTTTGGCCATGTGAAGATCTTTGTCAGTGGGGGATTGGACGAGAAACGTATCTTAAGCCTGAATCCTGTGGTGGATGCCTATGGAGTGGGAACTTCCATTACCAACGCGAGGTCCGTCGACCTGGCGATGGACATCGTCGAAATCGAAGGAAAGCCATTAGCGAAGAGGGGAAAGCTGTCCGGCTCGAAAAGCGTTTTGCGATGCTCCAAATGTCTTCAGGACAGGGTGGTTCCTCTTCGGCCAAGAGGGAGATTCCCCGGCAAGGGGTTAAATCGATGTTCATGCGGAGGGCGTTTTCAGGAGCTTCTTCTCCCTCTGATTCAGAATAAAAGGGTCGTTCAGGACTTGCCCACTCCTCAGGTCATACGGAAATATGTCCTTCAGCAGTTACCCAAATTCGATCTTTAGGTTTTATCCTTCACCCCGTTAGAAAACCACGATGCTCGCAGCGGGGATGAAGATGAAATCCATTTTGGAGCGAACACGGGGGTTAAAACCTTGTTAACCGTCTTGTTGGGTAGTTGAAGACTTTCTAACGGGGTTCACCCGACAGGGACGGCTCACGCACAGAGGAAGGGAATATGAAGGAGGCCATGCTTTATAGTCCCTTGGAAGAGGGAAAGGTCAAGTGCCACCTCTGCAGTCATCGATGTGTCATCCCGCCTTCAAAAAGTGGAATCTGCGGGGTGAGGGAGAACAGGGAGGGCCACCTCTTCAGTCTCGTTTTCGGAAAGGCCATCTCCCTAAATGTCGACCCCATTGAGAAGAAGCCTCTTTTTCACCTCCTGCCCGGTTCGACCTCCTTCTCCATTGCCACGGTGGGATGTAACTTTCACTGTCTCCAGTGCCAGAATCATGAGATCTCCCAGATGCCGATCGACGGAAAAAGAATTGATGGATCCGTAGTTCCGCCATCCAAGATCGTTTCTCTCGCAAAGGAGAATCGATGCCGTTCCATCTCTTACACCTATACCGAACCCACCATTTACTTTGAATATGCGTATGAGACAGCGGTCCTGGCAAGTCAGGAAGGGATCAGGAATGTCTTTGTCACCAATGGCTATATGACGGAGGAGGCTCTGAAAACGATCCAGCCCTATCTCGATGGGGCGAATGTCGATTTGAAGAGCTCTCAGGAGAAGTTTTATAAGGAGGTGTGCGGAGCGAGGCTCAAGCCCGTTCTCGAAAGCCTGAAATTGATGAAAGAGTTGGGGATCTGGGTGGAGATCACCACGCTCGTCATTCCGACCCTCAACGATTCTGATAGAGAGTTTGAAGAGATCGCCCGGTTTATCCTCTCGTTGGGGGCGGAGGTTCCATGGCATCTCTCCGCCTTCTATCCCACGTATAAGATGCTCAACCTTCCGAAAACCCCAGCGGCAAACCTTCATCGGGCAAGGGAGATCGGGATGAAGGCAGGGCTTCGATATGTTTATTGCGGTAATATCCCCGGACAGGGAGGAGAGGATACCTTCTGCCCCCATTGTGGGCGAAGTGTGATTGAGAGAATGGGTTTTCGGGTGGTCAAGAATGATGTGGCGGGAGGAGAATGCCAACATTGCCATGCAAAGATTGAGGGAATCTGGGAGTAGCGGGGGAAATTGTCGCTGTATGAAAATAGCGTGGGTTAAGGTTACGGCTACGAAGCCCCTGCCTACCGGCAGGCAGGCGTTTCGTCATTCGGTAACGGTTACGTTTAATCGAATTAAACACGACAGACGTAGCCTTTCATAGACGATACGGGCATCGTTACCATTGCCGCTAAACGTAACCCTTATTTTATTTTATACATCATGTTAAAGTGGATTCGATCAGTATGACCGGAAATCATCATCAGAGAGTCATCTGGACGATTGGTGGCGGCAAGGGGGGAAGCGGAAAGAGTTTTATCACCACCAATATCGGAATCTGTCTCTCAAAATTGGGCTCACGGGTCATTCTGATCGATGCCGATCTGGGAGGGGCCAATCTCCACACCTTTCTGGGCCTTCTACCGCCCGTAACCTCTCTTTCAGACTTCATCAAGAAGAGGGTTCCCCATCTCAAAGATGCGCTCATCCACACCGGCGTGCCCAATCTTCAGCTCCTGACCGGAGCGCAAGACCTTCTTAATGCGGCCGATGCGAAGAGCGCCCAGAAAAGGAAGCTCCTTCGATCCATTAAGAGTCTGGAGAGCGATTATATTCTGGTCGACCTGGGTGGAGGCAATGCCCTGAGCGTTCTGGACTTCTTTTTGATGTCGGATGGAGGAATCCTGGTGGTGACCCCCGAACCAACCTCCATTGAAAATACCTACCGGTTTTTAAAAAGCGCTTTTTATCGGCGACTGAGACAGGCCGTTTCCTCCTATTCGGCCAAGAGCCTGATTGACGAAGCTATGGATCAGAAAAACGAGGCGGGCATCCGCTCCCCTTATGAACTCCTGAGAGAAGTGAGGCGCATCAACGAAGAGGATGCCCTGAAGATGGTCGAGGAGGCGGAAACGTTTCACCCCAATCTTATTTTAAACCAGGTTCGGTCAAAAAAGGATATTGAGATCGGTTTTTCGATTCGAAGCGCGTGCCAGAAGTACTTCGGCATTCAACTTCACTATCTGGGTTATATCGTCTATGATCAGGATGTGGGGAACTCCATACGGAAAAGAAGGCCGTTGGTTCTTGAGAACTACCGTTCCAAGGCGGCCCAATGCGTAACTGAGATTGCCTCCAGATTAGCGAACAGCCACCGAATGAACCCAGGGATTTAAGTGGGCATTAAATGAAACGGATGGAAGAACAGACTTATTATGAAATCTTGGAAGTGAGCCCTGATGCCGACTTAAAAGAAATTCAGCGGGCATATGATCATGCGAGGGAGACCTTTCATGCTGATTCACCGGCCATCTACTCCCTCTTCTCGGAAGAGGAGATGAGGAAGATACAGGCGGCCATTGAAGAGGCTTACAGGGTTCTGATGGATGAGGCATTGCGGAGGAGTTATGATCAATCTCACTCCCATCTGATAGAAAGATCTTCAAGGGAAAAACAGGTGGAGAAACCCGTAAAGTCATCGGAGATAAGAAGCGACCTCTCTTTTACGGACCTTTCGCTGGAGACCGGAGAGATAACTTATCGAGGAAGGTCGCTGAAACAGCTCCGCGAGACGCTGGGGATCGACCTCAAAGCCGTCTCCGCTGAAACGAAGATCAATATGAAGACCCTGGAGTTGATTGAGGAGGAGGACCTGGACCATCTCCCTGCTATGGTCTATCTGAAGGGATTTTTGAAGGCCTATGCCCGTGCGCTCAATTTAGACCCTCAGAAGTTAATCGAAGGATACTTTCAGTTGTTTCAGGAAAAGGGGAAGAAATAGAAATACCAAATGTCAAAGTTCAAATGCCAAATGAATTAGAAGATAAAAACTATCTATCATTTGGATTTATTTTAGGGTTTTTCTGAGGTGAGTTCTTCGACCCTCGCTGCAATCTGTTGGCCGATGGCGCTATTAAATCCAACGATCTTCTCCCGGACTTTACCTTCCTTATCGATCAGAACAGTGGTGGGAAGGCCGGTCACTTTGTAATTTCTGGCCACTTCATCGGGAGTCATGATGATGGGATAGGGGATGTCCATCGATTTGACAAAGCGGCGGACCATCTCCACGTCTCCCGCTTTATCCGTACTCATCCCGATCAGTTCGAATCCCTTGTCCTGATAACTTTTATAGAGTTGGATCAGATGGGGGATCGATTCCTTGCAGGGTCCGCACCAGGTTGCCCAGAAATCGAGCAAGACCACCTTCCCTCTCAATCCGGAGAGGGCAACCTCGTGACCTTCGATGGTCTTAAGCGTGAAGTCAGGCGCAGAGGCAGGGTCCTTCGTTTTTTGGGCACAATGGGGAATGAATAAGGCCAGCGCCAGACAAATGCCGAATACGGAGATATTTTTTAAAAAAGGTTGTCTTATCATCATCTGAAATGATCCACTCCTTTCCTTTCATATGACCCATCCCCTCCCCAACCCTCCCCTTGAAGGGGAGGGAATTTAAAAGAAATTTTCCAAAACTCCTCCCCCTTCAGGGGGAGGTTAGGAGGGGGATGGGGTAGGAAGGGTCATTACCACTTACAGGGCTTTTTCGATCAGGGCTTTCAAACGGACCTTAGGGACGGATCCGACAATCTGATCAAGAACCTTTCCCTCTTTGAAGAGGATGAGAGTGGGAATTCCACGCACACCATACTGACCGGGTATGGCGGGGTTTTCATCCACATTGAGCTTTGTTATTTTGACCCGGCCTGAAAATTCCTTTGCCAGCTCTTCAACGATGGGGCTGATGGCACGGCAGGGTCCGCACCAGGTTGCCCAGAAATCAACCAACACCGGAACGGTGGCCTGAAGGACTTCCGAGGCAAAATTCTTATCGTTTACATGAAGCAAACTCGAATCATTCACCATTTTTCACTCCTCTATTTTAAAATTCATAACTCTTAACTCTTAACTCTTAACTGACAACGTTCAAGACATCGTTTACTGATTTTACGTTCAGGACATCGTTTACTATTACCCCAATTGAGTCAAAAGTTTTATAAAATTA
>VGRU01000222.1 GCA_016875255.1 Deltaproteobacteria bacterium | reverse complement strand
ACAACCCGAACGAAAACCCCCAGAGAGGACCATTGAAAAACCTGCAGAAAGATCTCCCCAACCAGGGCTTGAACATCCCAGAGAGGATCGTAGATCAAAAGAACCCGAAAGAGAAAAAGCGAGAGAAAAATCAACTTCTGGCCAAGGGAGTGTTCCTGTCCGCGAAAGAGAGATTCAAAAACCCTTCGAACAGAAATCTCCAGAGAGGGAACGTCAAATCCAGAAAGAAGTGCGACCGGAACGAGGAATTGAAAAAACACAGGAGATAAAATCCTCGGTAAGAGAGACTGAAAAACCAAGGGGAACCATTCCCCGGGAGAGTGAGGGAGTAAGATCTCCGGATACAGGATCACGCTGGGAGATGCCCCACCCCGGAAGAGAGCAAAAACCGGACCGGGAATCAAAGTAGTACCCAGAACTGAATCAGGTTGAGAGATTTCCTTGCCGTCAG
The DNA here is from genome assembly GCA_016875255.1 of Deltaproteobacteria bacterium. The sequence continues at coordinate 5,432 of VGRU01000222.1, read as the reverse complement.
TGAGAGTCCAGACCTTTCGGTTCCCGGGGCCAGGATCAATAACATGAATCCTGCTTAATTAAATAAATATTGATCAATATATATTTGATTCGGCTAAACCTGACCCCAACTACAACTGAAACCTACCACAACTACTTGCAAGATAACAACGTGGGGATAAGGCGAGTAACAGCCTCAGATCCTGGTCGTGTCTAAATTCCTGGCCCAAACTTTCATCTCTGTTGCTTTTATCATAACGATTTGATATCTTTAGATTGAAACAAAAATGAGGGTAACACTTTAGCGGTTTGAAAATCTTTGTAAAATCCCTCCCGACCTCCCTTTGCCAAAGGGAGGAGATAAGGGTTTCCCCCTTTGGAAAAGGGGGATTAAGGGGGATTTTATGATGAATCTTTTGGTCAATTGACTCGTAAAACTCTTTTTTTCAAAATGCTAAAGTGATACAAATGAGGGTTTTTCGGGATATGGCATTGCCTGATCCAAGAGAAAAAAAGGTTAAAGAACTTATAAATTCTGGAAGATATGAATTCTCAAAACACGCGGAAAAGGAACGTGAAGCTGACAGGATTTCAGTCAAAGAACTGGAGGAAGCTTTAATTAGAGTCTGTTTATAAACTAAAGGTTTTCAAAAAGGTCGTCATTCCGGCGAAGGCCGGAATCCAGTAATTTCAAAACCTTCTGGATGCCGGATCAAGTCCGGCATGACGGGGAAAGGGCATTTATAAACAGACTCTAATTAAATGTAAAGTGATAGAAGATTATCCTGATGATCCAAGAGGGCCTAGCTTTCTTGTCCTAGGATTCTCTGATGAAAGGCCCATTCATGCAGTATGCTCCATAAGAACTGAACCTGATGAGCTTTTTTTAATTACCCTTTATGATCCATCAAAGAATCCTTTTGCATGGACAGAAAATTATCAGAAAAGAAAGGAGTAAAAAATGGCAAGGTTTTATCATAAATGCTATTTCTGTGGTGGCAAGGTGAGCGAAAAGAAGATCAACGTTGATTACAGGTGGGGGGAAGACCTCATTACTGTTTTTAAAAATGTCCCTGCAGGAGTGTGCCAGGTATGTGGGGAACAGTATTACAAGGCGGAGATTGTTAAAAAGATGGAAAGGTCAGCAAAATCTAAAGAAAAAGCCAAAGAATTCATTCGTGTCCCAGTCCGGGAATTACAAGTAACTTAAAATAAGGTTGAAAACTTCACATTTAAAAAATTATCATTCCAGTTCGTTGACTTCTTTAAAGCCTCATAGAAATTAAATATGACCTCTGGATTATCTTCGAGTTCCCCTTCAAGTTGTTCCCACTTATCTGGAATTATTTTCTCCAATTTTTCAATTTCCTCTTGAGCAAGTAATCCTTCTTCTTTTCATTTGTCAAAACACTTAAGTGCATCGGTTATATTTCCTTTCCTCCAATAATTCACCAATTTTTCGTAGTAGCTGAGCATTTCTTTCCTCCTGTCTACCAGGTCCGGGATCATTTATTCTATGTTGAATGATATTGTCTAAACCACAAAGAGATATTTGACCCGCCATTGGAACAGCCGTTCAACAGTGCTGATCGGATGCCTATCTTTCCTGGTGAACCAAGGATCACATTCAAGTCACATCCGGGATCAATATTCACTGTCCCAATCGTTGGAGGAATGATCCCTTGATTGAGGCTTAATGCAACGCCGCACGCTCTCACCCCTCCTGAGCCATCGAACTCCCCAAGCATTGATTTGAAGGCGCTCACTGAAATTTCTTTTGTCCTCTCTCCAAAGACTTTTCGGATGGCTGAGGCTTCTGCCCAATCCAGCTCCGGAGTAGAATTTGCCGCCGCTGAAATATAATCGACGATGGTAGGATTTTCTGCGGCCAGGGACATCGCCCTTGCAATCGAATCGCCACTCCGGTCATACCGGAGCACTCCTTCCGTACTGCCCGAAAGTCCAACGCCTCCTAACTCTGCATAGATTCTTGCTCCCCTTTTCTCTGCATGCTCCAATGTCTCTAAAACGATGATCCCACTCCCCTCACCCAGAACAATCCCATTCCGATCCCGATCAAAGGGTCTCATCCCTTCGGATCCCTTTCCCTTCCCCGGCGATAAAGCTCCTAACATAGAATAGACATGATAGAGGGGCTCGCTCAGTTCATCGCCTCCCCCTGAAAGAATAACATCCGCCCTCCCCTCCTTTAAGAGATGATAAGCATAGGCCATTGCCATCTCAGTGGAGGTCTCTTTATGCGAGAAGGTGATGTTCACCCCTTTGATTCCGTATTCAATGGCGCAATGGCTGGTGATCGCATTGGGCACAGCGGTCTGAAAAAGAAGGGGTTGCGCCCCAACAGGCCCTTCCTTTAAGAGGGCGCGAAAAAACTGGTCTACCGTATCCGAACTTCCAAGACCCGTGCCGATTGAAATTCCAAGCCGATGGGGATCTTCATTTCCTAAATCGAGGCCAGAATCATCGAGGGCCAGTTTTACTGTCGAGACCATGATCTTTCCGATTCGGTCCATTCTTCTGAGATTGGCGGGTTTGATGAAGGCTTTAAAATCGATTTCGGGAAGTGGTCCCCCCAATTTTGAACGGTAGGAAGAAACATCAAACCTTTGAACGGGCTTGATCCCCGAAGTTCCCATAAGGCAGTTCTTCCAGAACTCCTCTCGACCCACCCCGATCGGAGAGACGATTCCAAGACCGGTGATGACGATGCGGGGCCCCCTTGGGGAGTTCGGAGTTCGGAGCTCGGAGTTCGGAGTTTTTTTAAAAAATTGATTACGCATTCCCTTGCCTATTTTCCCATACATAGATTTTGATGTAGATTGATTGTCTCCGAACTACGAGCTCATTACTCCGAACTGAATTTCTTGAAGACCAGACAGACATTGTTTCCACCAAAAGCAAAAGAGTTTGAGAGGGCGACTCGGACATCTCTCTTGATCGAATGATTTGGTGTATAGTTGAGATCGCAATGGGGATCCGGCACCTCATAGTGAATCGTGGGAGGGATAACTCCATTTTTTATCGTCAGAACCGTTGCCACAGCTTCAATTCCCCCTGCTGAGCCGAGACAGTGTCCAACCATCGATTTGATCCCGCTGATGGGAATCTCCTTTGCCCTCTCTCCGAATACCCTTTTGATGCCTCTCGTCTCAGCGACGTCATTGAAAGGCGTGGCCGTGCCATGAGCATTGATCGTATCAACTTCTTCCGGTGAGACTCCGGCGTGAGATAATGCGGCTCTTATCACCCTTTCTACGCCCTCTCCATTGGGCTCAGGCGCTGTGAGATGATAGGCATCGGCACAGATCCCGTATCCTAAAAATTCCCCAAGGACCGGAGCGCCTCTTCTCAGGGCATGGTCCAGATCTTCAAGGATGAGAATGCCTGCTCCTTCGCCGATGATCAACCCCTGTCTCCTCTTATCGAAAGGTTTACAACTTTCAGGATCGACCAATTTCAGACTGCTGAATCCACCGTAGGAGACTTCACAGAGAGAATCGCTCCCGCCGCTGACCATGACATCGGCCAGACCCATCTGAATCATCTCATAAGCCACCCCGATGGAGGCAGAGCTTGAGGAGCAGACCGTTGCCGTGGTCGAACGGGGACCTTTCAGCCCTGATTCAACGGCGATGAGGTCGGTAGTCGTGGCAAGGGAGTAAGAGATGAGGAGAGAGGGAGAAGGCTTCTTTCTCCCCCGATAGAAATCCCTGAAATACTTTTCAACCGAGAGGATTCCGCCTGATCCTGCTCCTAAGATGATCCCAGCCCTCTCTTTTTCGATGAGATCTTTATCGAGTCGGGCAGACCTCCATGCCTCCCTGAAAGCAACGAGTCCAAATTGGTCACACCGTGAAAGTCTGCGAAGTTCTCTTCCGGAGAAATGAGTCTGAGAATTCAGCCCTGAAACCTCAGCCGCCTTCTTAGTCCGATACGGCGAAGCATCAAAAGCAGTAATTTCTTTGGTTCCATCTTTTCCATCGATGAGGGAATTCCAGAATTCAGGGACACAATTCCCTACCGAACTCACAACACCCAGACCTGTAATGATAACCCTCTTTCTCATTTGATCTCTGTGACCTTCACGTCTTTTGGAAGTCGAATCTCAAAATCAGAATCCGAAAGCCCCATATTCACCCTCATATTGGAGTATCGGAGACTTGTCGTATCTCCGTTCTTTTCAACCATCTCCATTCCCATAATGATCCAGTCCTTCTTTGAGATCCATAGCTTAGTCTTAACAAAGAGGGCATCCTTCACTTTGGGCAATATTTCCACGGCAAGAACGGACTCCCGGTCCTCCACGATCCTCCATTGGGCAAGCTTCTCCTGAAAAGGGTCCTTTGAAAAGAGCATGTACTTTTCAACCACAGGGTTTCCCTGAACCTGGTAGCGTTCTGCCATCTTCTCTTCCTTGAAATAGAGAAGGAAGGTCTTGCCATCGTAGACCATCTGGCTTGTCTCGGGATGAAAGAATTCGATTGAGATCCTGTCTGGCTTCTTAAATCGAATTCTTCCTTTTGAGATCACCTTCTCTTTAAGCAACGATATCTTCTTCTCCTGGAGGAGGTCGGCGGAAAAGTCCTTTGTCTTTTCACGGGACTCCCTTATCCGTTGCACGACCTCATCAACAGTAAGGATCTCCGCTTCAACAAAAGCGGATGGCAGGAAGAATGAAAAAATAAAAATTAAAAGGATGTAGCATTGTAGCTGTTTGAAAATCTTTGTAAAATCCCTCCCAACCTCCCTTTGCCAAAGGGAGGAAATATTGGGTTTCCCCCTTTGGAAAAGGGGGATTAAGGGGGATTTTATAATGATTTTTGGGGTCAATTTACCCATGAAACTCTTCTTTTCATAAGGTTAAATTCATACAAAAGGATGAATTTCGCCTTAAAGAATTACCCCTTAAACGCTAATACGGTTTTACTCACTCCGGGCAATAAGAACCTCTTTCCGCTCATGTAGAAGAGGGCTTCGGAGAGAGACCCAAAAACAGATGAAGCAATTTTCTTTCCCGGTTCCCGTGGAAGTGTGTATCCGCCGATGAGGTGGTTCCATTCCTTAAATCCAGCCTTTTCCAGGCATTGCTGGATCATTTCGGGTGAAAAGTCAGAGAGATGAGCGGGCAGGTCATAGAGGCGATTCTCGATGCCAAAGAAACGGAGGAGGTTCTTGATCGGTGTGGTATGGGGATATCTCAACAGGAGAAGCCCTCCGGGTTTAAGGATTCGATAACACTCCTGGAGAAACTCCATCGGCCGTGGGAGATGTTCGATCACATAGAAGCCGCTCACCACGTCGAACTCGCTTTCCGAGAAACCAGCCTTCTCTAATGGCCCCTCCTGGACAGTGAGTCCGAGAACGTCTCTTGCATAATCGATCGCCTTTTGAGAGATCTCCACTCCCAGGACCTCCCATCCCCTCCCCTTCCCC
>VGRU01000221.1 GCA_016875255.1 Deltaproteobacteria bacterium | reverse complement strand
TCCATGTGGGTCTCCATTGAAATTATCATGCGACCCATCATCGGAGGACTCGGGACGCCGTTTGGTCCTCTTATCGGCTCTTTTTTGCTCACGCCGCTTTCGGAGATTGCGCGATCGTACTTCACAAAGGCAGGGCTGGAGGGGATCCATATCGTGATCTATGGACTCCTTCTGATCGCCGCCGTTCTTTTCTTTCCGGGTGGCATTTTTGCATTTATTAAAAAGATCCTGAAACCCATACTGGGAGAATCAAAGAAAACTTAGGGGCTTCCATAAATGAAAGACAGGTTTGGAAGTCTTAGGGCGCACATATAATCTGGAGGTTTGAAGTTGCCTCTCTTAGAGCTGAAAGAAGTGAACAAGAACTTTGGCGGCCTGAAGGCTGTTTCCCAGGTCTCTTTTGAATTGAACGGGGGAGAGATCCTGGGAATCATCGGGCCAAACGGGGCTGGCAAGACCACCCTCTTTAATGTCATCACAGGTTTTTTAAAGCCGGATTCGGGAGAGGTCTGGTTCAATGGAGAGAAGACCGTCGGATTAAAACCCCATCAGGTTTGCAAGAAGGGGATGGTGCGAACCTTTCAATTGGTCAAGCCGTTTATTGAGCTTACAGTCCTTGAAAATGTGGTGGTGGCTGCCCTGAACCGGGCAAAAACGATCAAAGAGGCGCGGGAAAAGGCGCTCCGGACGATCGAGCTGGTAGGCCTGAAGGAGAAAACGAACACCCTATCTTCGGGCCTCACCCTTGGCCACCGGAAAAGGCTTGAGCTGGCGCGGACATTAGCCACCGAACCGAAACTCCTCCTTCTGGACGAGGTGATGGCAGGGTTGACGCCGACCGAAGTGGACGAATTGATCAGGCTGTTAAAAGAGGTCAATCATCGAGGGGTCACCATCCTCCTGATCGAACATGTGATGCGAGGGCTGATGGCTCTTTCAAGGCGGGTGGTCGTTTTAAATTATGGACAGAAGATAGCAGAAGGGGTTCCCGGAGAGGTTGTAAAGAATCGACAGGTGATCGAGGCTTATTTAGGAGAGGAGTTTGCCGGTGCTCAGGGTTAACGGGATCGATGTCTTTTACGGGGATCTTCAGTCATTGAGGGGAGTCTCCTTCGAGGTTCAATCCGGAGAGATCATCTCGATGGTGGGTTCCAATGGGGCGGGCAAGTCCACCACTCTGATGACCGTTTCCGGCATTTTAAAATTGAAGGGGGGAGAGATTTATTTCGAAAATCATCCGATTCACCTCTGTTCCTCTTCACAGATTGTTGAGATGGGGATTGTTCAGGTGCCGGAAGGGCGGCAGCTTTTTCCTTCTTTGACCGTCACAGAAAATTTAGAGATGGGGGCCCGATTCCCAAAGGCTAAAAAGGCGAGGAAGGAGACGATGGGATGGGTCTTTAAACTCTTTCCCCGTTTAGAAGAGAGAAAGCATCAGTTGGCGGGAACCCTAAGCGGCGGCGAACAGCAGATGCTTGCCATCGGCAGGGGATTGATGGCCTGTCCCACCCTTCTGATGCTTGATGAACCCTCTCTGGGTCTTTCACCCCTTTTGGTCAAGACCATCTTTGACATCATCAAAGAGATCAACGGACAGGGCACGACCATTCTTCTGGTGGAACAGAATGTTTTCCACTCCCTCAGCCTCTCCCACCGGGGATATGTTTTGGAGAACGGCTCCATCGCCATGAGCGGAACAGGCCAGGACCTCCTCAAGAATCAGCACATCCGCCAGAGCTACTTGGGACTTTAAATTATGAGTTAGGAGTTTTTTAAGAGGTTATCAGATGATCAGGTTATCAGGAAGTGGACATCAGGATATCGGGATATCAGGTCAAACCAAAAGACTTTTATTATTTATCTGAGATCCTGATACCCCGGTATCCTGCACCCTGATATCCTGGTAACCTGATACCCGTATTTTACCATTCACAATTCATTCCGGCTAGTTTCAAAGCGGTAAACAGTTACGAAAGAAGCAATGAAAGTTAAGGTTCCTCAACTTCTCTGGCACGGGAATACCGAGATGGAGTTGGATTTTCCAAACTCCTGGTCCGTCTTCTTCTGCCCGATGAAGGGCGGAGAAAAGAAGAGAATCGGACGGAAAGAGATGGAGAGGGCTTTTTCTCATCCCATCGGTTCTCCTCCCATTCATGAATTGGCCATAGGAAAGGAAGAGGTCGCCATTCTTTTTGACGATATGGCAAGGCCCACGCCGGTTTCCCAGATCGTCCCGTTTGTATTAAAAGAGCTTGGGCAAGCCGGGATCAAGGATAGCCAGATCCGTTTTATTGCAGCCCTGGGGGCCCACGGCGCACACACAGCGGTTGACTTCAAAAAGAAACTTGGTGGGGAGGTACTCGACCGTTTTCCGGTTTACAACCATCACCCCTTCGACTTCTGTACCTATCTTGGCAAAACGAGCCAGGGCACACCTATCTCGATCAATAGAGAGGTGATGGCCTGCGACCTGAAGATCGGAATCGGTTGTATCGTTCCCCATGCCTTCTCCGGGTTCGGCGGGGGAGGAAAGATCATCCTTCCGGGCGTGGCCCATATGGATTCAATCGCTTATAATCACGGACTGATCAAGACCCATCCGGACTGCGTCGGTCCGGGGAAGATCGATGGCAACATCCCCCGCCTCGATATCGAAGAGGCAACGAAAATGGCCGGACTCGATGTGAAGATTGATGCGATCCTCAACCTCCGGGGAGAGGTCACCGGCCTCTTTGTCGGAGACCCCATCCTTGAGCACCATGAAGGGATGAAGTTCGCAAAGGAGGTCTATGCGACCGCTCCGGCGAAGAATATGGATGTGGTGGTGGTCAATGCCTATTCCAAGCCGAACGAGAATGCCATCGCTCCCTTCATCGGAATTCCTTCGTTGAAAGAGGAGGGGGGAGACCTGGTGATCATCGCCAATGAACCGGCAGGCCAGGTCGTCCACTATCTCTTCGGTGAGTTCGGAAGATGCGGAGAGGGAGGACTCAAACTTCCTCAGCCCCTGCCCACGAAGGTGAAACGATTTATCGTCCTCTCACCCTTCAAGGATCATGTGGGAGCCTGTTTCTTCGGCAAAGTGGTTTCGATCCTCTGGGCAAAGACATGGGAGGAGGTTCTGGAGCTTTTGCGGGCAGAGTGGAAAGAAAATGCAAAGGTGGCTGTCTATCCGGACGGGACGGTGCAGTATTTCCCCCACCCAACCCCTCCCCATTGAGACTGTGTCGTAATTCCGTTCATGGTTCGAGAACCTCACCACGAACGGAATATGGTATGTTAAAAATCAATCACTTAGCCGTTCGTCCTGAGCGTGTCGAAGGGCGAATGGCTAATTACGACACAGTCTCTGAGGGGGAGGGTGAGGGAGGGGGTGAAGGGAGTAAGCAGTAGACAGAAGGCAGAAGGACGATAGCCGAGGGGCGAGAGACGAGGGACGAAGGAGAGAATATGGCAATCTTATTTAAAAATGGAAGGGTTATCATTGGAAATGGAGAAGTGATTGAGAGGGGAACGGTTGTTGTTGATGGACAGTTGGTGAAGTCCGTTGGACCTTCCAAGAAATATCCGCCTTCAAAAAAAGATACGGTATTCGATGTTTCAGGAAAGACCGTCCTTCCGGGCTTAATCGATGCCCATATCCATATCTGCGTGGATGGAAGTCCGGACCCGATCACTTCTCTTTTAAAGGATTCCGTCCCTCAGCTTACTTTAAAGGCTGCCGACCATGCTCGCAGGACATTAGAAGCCGGAGTGACAACCGTCAGGGATATGGGAGGAAAGGACTATATAGATCTTGCCATCCGGGATGGCATTGAGTCAGGGATTCTTCAAGGGCCAAGAATGCTCTGCAGCGGCAAACTGGTTTGCATGACAGGCGGCCATGGATGGCAGTTCGGTCGGGAAGCGAATGGGATGGACGAGGTGAGAGCGGCGGTAAGGGAGCAGCTCAAAGCTGGAGCGGACCTGATCAAATTGATGGCAACCGGAGGAATCATGACCAAAGGAGTGGAACCTGGCTCCACACAGTTCACGCTGGAAGAATTGATCGCCGGTGTGGAAGAGGCCCGAAAGGCTGGGAGGCGAACAGCCACTCACGCTCAGGGAACGGAAGGGATCAAAAATGCTCTCTGGGCCGGGATTAACTCTATTGAACACGGATTTTTCTTAGATGATGAAGCCATCGGATTGCTTTTGGATATGAAGGCATTCGTTGTTCCCACGTTATGCGCACCTTATCACATTATCAAGGCGGGAGTTAGAAGAGGAGTGCCTGCCTATGCTGTCGAAAAGTCCAGGAAGGTCATGAAGAGTCATTGGGAAAGTGTCAAAAAAGCCCGCAAGGCAGGGGTTCCCATTGCCATGGGAACAGATGCCGGGACCCCTTTCAACCGCCATGGTGAGAACTTGAAAGAGATGGAATTACTTGTCAGGGTGGGATTCACCCCGATGGAAGCTATTGTGGCAACTACAAAGACTGCCTCTGAAGTTTTAGGCCTGGGAGATAAGATCGGGATGCTGGAGAAGGGGAAGTTGGCAGACCTGATTGTCATCGATGGGAACCCTCTTGAGAATATCGGCGTATTGCAGCATAAGGAGAAAATCATGGCGATCATGAAGGAGGGACGGTTTTACAAGCGTGAGTTGTGAATGGTCGGGGGGAGTTGAACAAACCTTATATTAAAGAAAGGAGGAGAGAGATGAAAAAAGTCGGTAGGTTTACTAAAGCATTCGTTTTTATGTCTATGTTGGTAGCGGGAATGGTTTTTTTTCTTGCCCCATTCGGATGGGCTCAAATCAGTGAACTCAGAATCGGTATCGGCATCGATGCCGATACCCTCAACCCGCAGGAGCAGACCACTTCACTGCCCATGAATATGTGCGAATTTATTTATGATACCCTATTATACCAGACCGCCGACGGGAAACTGGAAGCTCGCCTGGCAACCCGGTATGAGGTTTCCCAGGATGGCCTAACCTATACCATTCATCTGCGAAAAGGTGTCAAGTTTAGTGATGGCACTGCCTTTAATGCCAAGGCGGTTAAGTTGACCTTCGACCGGGCCCTCGACCCCAAAATGAGGGTTCCACTTCGGTCACAGATTATTATGATCAAGGAGGTAAAAGTCATAGACGATGAAACCATCCGGATCGACCTTAAATATCCCTTCGCACCCGTCGCAGCGACGCTCTCCATGCCGCTGGTCAGCCCAATTTCGCCGGCGGCCATTGAAAAGCATGGTGAGAATGTTCGCATAAACCCGGTTGGCGCAGGCCCTTATATTCTCAAGGAGTGGGTCAAGGGCGATCGCATTGTCATGGTCCGCAACGAGACCTATTATGGTCCTAAACCCACTGTTTCCCAGATTACTTTTAAGATCATCCCTGAAGACGCCACCCGTGAAGCCATGCTCAGGGCTGGACAAATTGATGTCTGCTATAAGCCATTGCCTGCCAACGTAGCTTCACTCAAGGGCGACCCCAAGATCGCGGTTGATATGCCCCTGAGCACGAGGACCATCTTTATGGGATTGAATTACAAGAAGGGTGTGACAACCAACAAGCTGGTTCGCCAGGCCTTCAACTACGCCGTGGACAAGAAAGCCATCGTCAGCAAGATTCTCTTTGATACGGCTGTTCCCATGGATGGGCCGGTCTCCCCGATCCTCTTCGGTTATCAGAAAATGGCAAACCAATATGAATATAACCCTGAAAAAGCGAAAGAGCTCCTGAAAAAGGCCAATTTTGATTTTAACCAAACCGTCAAGATGCGGACACCTCAAGGCCGTTACCTTTTCGACAAGCAGGTCTCAGAGGCAGTCCAGGCTTATCTCCAGGCCATCGGAGTCAAGGTTGAACTAAGAACCTATGACTGGCCGACCTATGTCGCCGGCCTGCTCAAGCCGATCGATTTT
>VGRU01000220.1 GCA_016875255.1 Deltaproteobacteria bacterium | reverse complement strand
CACCATACGGACACTGGACATCGGAGGAGATAAATTCCTCCCCGATTACTCCATAGGGAATGAAGTGAATCCCGCGATGGGGCTCAGGGCGATCCGGTTCAGCATTAAGGAGACCGATATTTTTAAAACCCAGCTAAGGGGAATACTGCGCGCGAGCGTTCACGGGAAACTGAAAGTCCTCTTTCCGATGATTTCGGGCATTGAAGAGATACGGAGGGCAAAAGGCATCATGGAAGAGGTGAAGAAGGAATTCACCCGGGCAAAGGCTCCTTTTGACCGGGGGATCAAGGTCGGAGCAATGATCGAGATCCCCTCGGCTTCCGTCACCGCCGATCTTCTGGCGCGCGAAGTGGATTTTTTCAGCATCGGAACGAATGATCTCATCCAATATGCCCTGGCTGTCGACCGGATCAATGAGCATGTCTCCTATCTCTACGAACCCCTGCACCCCGCCATTTTGAGAATCGTCCGGAGCGTGGTCCAGTCCGCCCGACATGCCGGGATTCCTCTGGCCATTTGCGGGGAGATGGCGGCAGAGCCTGCCTATGTGTTAGTTTTATTAGGTCTGGGGCTGGAAGAATTCAGTATGAATCCGATCGCCATTCCGAAGGTGAAGAAGGTTCTTCGTATGGCCAAAGCGATTGAAACGAGGTCCATGGCCGAAAGGCTGTTTGAGTTCTCCACCGCCGCGGAAATCAAAAGGCATGTCCGAAGATGGATGGTCGAAAGGTTTTCCGAAGATTACGTTAAATCGATCGCAGAAGAGTTGAAAGCATAAAATTAATAAGGAAGCCATGAAGGCAGGAAAAATTCCCTGCCGCAGGTCTAAAACCCAAATTCTTTATTCATGGTTTCCTGGGTTCCTAATAAAGAGATTCCTAAAAGGAGGAAACAGGATATGTCCATGACAGACTTTTTATTCACTTCCGAATCCGTCACCGAGGGGCATCCGGACAAAGTGGCGGATCAAATCTCCGATGCCATTCTGGACGCCATTATCGCACAGGACCCTCGAGCGCGGGTGGCCTGTGAGACGATGGTAACAACAGGAATGGCCATCATTGCAGGCGAGATCTCGACCTCCTGCTATGTCAATATGCCCACCATCGTTCGGGAGACGATCAAGGAGATCGGGTATAATGATTCGGCCATGGGGTTTGACTGGGAGACCTGCGCCGTGCTCACTTCGATCGATGAACAGTCCCCTGACATCACCATCGGAGTTGAAGAAAGCAAAGACCATGAACAGGGAGCGGGGGATCAGGGGTTGATGTTTGGTTATGCCTGTAATGAGACGCCGGAATTGATGCCCATGCCCATCATCTATGCCCATCGTCTAACCCGACGGCTGGCAGAAGTGAGGAAGAAGAAGATCCTTGATTTCTTGAGGCCGGATGGAAAATCCCAGGTGACCATCCAGTATGTCAATAATAAGCCGACCCGGATGGATTCCGTGGTCATTGCGGCCCAGCATTCGGATAAGGTGACCAATGAGACGCTGAAAGAGGGGATTCTCGAAGAGGTGATCTTTAAAATCATTCCTCCGGAGCTTCGGGATAAGAACACAAAGTATTATATCAACACCACCGGCCGGTTCGTCCACGGAGGCCCAAAGGCGGACTGCGGTCTGACCGGCAGAAAGATCATCGTCGATACTTATGGCGGCGTAGGAAGTCATGGAGGAGGCTGTTTTTCAGGAAAAGATCCATCGAAGATGGACCGGGGCGCCTCTTATATGGCGAGGCACGTGGCCAAGAACATCGTGGCGGCAGGGATGGCTGAAAAATGCGAGGTTCAGATCGCCTACACCATCGGGAAGGCAAACCCGGTCTCCTTTATGATCGATACCTCCGGGACCTTCAAGATTCCGCCGGATGAGATCGCCAGAATCGCCATGAAACACTTTGATCTGAGGCCCAAGGCCATCATTCAATATCTCGACCTTCTCAAACCCATTTACAAACAGACGGCCTGTTATGGCCACTTCGGCCGAAACGAACCCGGGTTTACCTGGGAGAGGATCAACAAGGCAGAAGAATTGAGGAAAGCGGCGGGGCTGTAAGATTGCGGATTGCGGAATGTGGAATGCGGAATTAAAATCCGAAATCCGCAATCCGAATTCCGAAATCGGGAGGAATCATGGATTATGATGTGAAGGATATTTCATTGGCGGAGAAGGGCAGGCTCCGGATGGAGTGGGCGGAGATGGCCATGCCCGTATTGAAACTGATCAGGAGCCGCTTTGAGAAGGAGAAGCCGCTCAAGGGGATCCGGCTCTCCGCCTGTCTCCATGTGACCACGGAGACAGCGGCCCTGATGAGGACGTTGCTGGCAGGAGGGGCCGAACTCTGCCTCTGCGCTTCCAATCCTCTGAGCACGCAGGATGATGTGGCCGCCTACCTGGTCAAAGAATTAAAAATTCCCGTATTCGCCGTCAAAGGCGAGGATAGCGAAACCTATTATGCACATATCCGGGCAGCGCTGGCCTTTTTCCCCAATCTCACGATGGATGATGGAGCAGACCTTGTCTCGTCCCTTCACTTCATTTCTCTCGAAAAGTGGGAAGATCTCCCCCCTTCTTTAAGAAGCTGGGCAAAAGGGCTTTCGACGGCCAAGAGGGAGGAGATGATCAGAGGGTTAATCGGCGGAACCGAGGAGACAACGACCGGGGTGATCCGGCTCCGCAGTATGGAGCAGAACCGGGTATTAAGATTTCCTGTGATTGCCGTCAACGATGCGGAGACCAAGCACTTCTTTGATAATCGATATGGAACAGGGCAATCGACGATTGACGGCATTCTGCGGGCGACCAACCGGCTGATGGCCGGGTCACACTTTGTCGTCTCAGGCTATGGGTGGTGCGGAAAAGGGTTGGCCCTGAGGGCCAAAGGGATGGGGGCCGATGTAATCGTCACTGAGGTCAGTCCTCTGAGGGCCCTTGAAGCTGTCATGGATGGCTACCGTGTGATGAGCATGAATGAAGCCGCTGCGACGGGAGACATCTTCTGCACGGTCTCCGGAAATACAGGCGTAATCCGGAAAGAGCATTTTTTGAAGATGAAGGATGGAGCCATTGTTGCCAATTCGGGCCACTTCAATGTGGAACTCGATTTGGGAGGTTTGGAGGAAATCACACACTCTCGAAAGACGATCCGTGACTTCGTCGAGGAGTTTCAGCTCGAAAATGGCCGAAGGGTCTATCTTCTCGGAGAGGGGAGGCTGATCAACCTGGCCTCAGCAGAGGGCCATCCCTCCAGTGTGATGGATATGAGTTTTGCAAACCAGGCCCTTTCGGCCGAATATCTGGTGCATCACCACCGAACCCTTGAGCCCAAGGTTTATTCGGTGCCTGAAGCCATCGATCAGGAGATCGCACGGATGAAACTACGTTCCATGGGCATTGAAATTGATCAACTGACAGAGGAACAGGAGCGCTATCTCGGCTCCTGGGAGCAAGGGACATGACCCAATTGAGTAAAGGATGGAGAGGAGCCCTTCTTATTCTGGCCCTTTTGTTGGTCGGATTGGTTCTGTATCGTGGATGGGGGCTGGCTCAGAAAAGGGCAGAGCCTCAAAAGACGAAGCAGGCCGAAATTCCCGTCCAGGTTTCCCTGGTTGCTATCAGACCCATCACCCATGCGATCACCATGACCGGGGACATTGCCCCATTGATGCAGGTTGCTCTCTTTCCCAAGGTCTCAGGATATCTCGAAGGCGTCTATGTCAATGCCGGCGATTCAGTCAGGGAGGGACAGACCATCGCCCAGATAGACCGGTCCGATTACCTCCAGAAGGTCAGGGAAGTTGAAGCCCGGGTGGCCCAGGCCAGAGCTCATCTGATGGAGCTGGAAGCCGGAGCACGGACCGAGGAATTACGTCAGGCGGAAGAGGCTGTACGCAGCGCCGAGTCCCGTTTTGAAAATGCGAAACTTCAGAGGGAGCGTATGGAGGCGCTCTATCAAAGACAGGTCATCTCGAAAAGGGAATTGGACGTTGCGGACATGGAGTACACGGTCGCCCAGGCGCAGTTGGCCTCAAGCAGGGAGCATCTGAAATTGCTCAGGGAAGGGGCAAGACAGGAAGTGAGAGAGTCGGCCCAGGCGAGATTGAAGGAAACGGAAGCAATGCTGGCGCAGGAGCGGATTCGACTCCAGCACACGAAGATCGTCGCCCCTTTCTCAGGTGAGATCAGCAGGAGATATATGGATGCCGGAGCCCTGGCCTCATCTTCGACGCCGATTGTCAACCTCATCCATACGGAGACCTTGAAGGTGGTGGCCCATATTCTCGAAAAGGATATCCCGCTGCTCAAGACAGGGATGAAAGCCAGGATCATGGCCGAATCCTTTCCCGGCAAGGTCTTCGAAGGCAGGATCGCACGGATAAGCAGCGCCCTGGAACCCGCCACCCGAACGCTCCATGCAGAGATCGAGATCCCCAATGCCGGGCGAATGCTCAAACCCAGCATGTTTGCAACGATCGAACTGGTTCTCTCCCAAAAACCTCAGGCGGTCGTTATTCCTCAACATGCGGTGATCGAAGAAAGAGGATCGAAAATCGTATATGTGATTCAAGGGAATCAGGCGGTCCGGCGAACGATACTTACCGGCATTGAACAGACCCCTTACGTGGAGGTGCTCCAGGGGGTCTCCGAGGGAGAGAAAGTGGTCGTAAGAGGGCAGGATGCGCTCAGGGAAGGTTCGGTCGTGCGGATGATCAAAGGAGGCTAAAGCCCATGGATATCATCCGGGGTTCCCTGAAAAACCCGGTCTCCCGCTTCATGGCGGCCACCGGGATCATCCTGCTCGGGATCATCGCCTTTTCAGAACTTGCCATCGATCTTTTTCCTGAAATCACCTATCCGATTGCCTCCGTCGTCACCGAATACCCGGGAGCCAGCCCGCAGGACATTGAGATGACGATCACCCGCCCGATTGAAAAGCGGTTGAGTCGTATTCAAAATGTCCGCCACGTTTCCTCCCGTTCCCGGCAGGGCATTTCTATCGTCACCGTTGAATTTTATTGGGGGACCAATCTCGATGTCGCCTCATTCGATATCCAGCAGAGTGTAAGCCAGATCCAGGATGTCTTTCCCACGGAAGCGAGATTGCCGGTCATTATCAAGTTCGATCCTTCCCAGATTTCGGTCATCGTTTTATCGATCACCGGCCCCATGGATGAGTTCCGCCTTCGAGAGCTGGCAGAGGACTTCGTCGCCCCGAGGCTGGAGAGCTTGAAAGGGGTTGCCTCTGCCAATGTCTTTGGCGGATTGACCAGGGAAATCCAGGTGGAAGTGGAGCGGTCCAAATTAGAGAGGATGAATCTTTCTCTGGACCGGGTTGCCCAGGCCGTGCGAGCGGCCCATATTGATAAGCCCGGGGGAAGCCTCAGGACGGAAAAGCAGGAGTTCAGTATCCGGACGCTTGGCCGAACGCCGGAGATCAGAGATCTCGAAGAGATCGTCGTCCATCGCCAGAACGGAGTTCCCATTCGCCTCAGGGATATCGGAAGGGTGAAAGATGGATTTGAGGATTCTCAGACAGAAGTGAATGTGAACCGGGTACGGGGAATCGTCATCGGCGTCCAGAAGCAGATCGGAGGCAATACGGTCTCCGTGGTGGATCAAACGTTAAAAGCTCTGACTCAAATTCGAAGAGAGCTTCCGCCGGGCGTGACCATCGAGGTGGTGTCCGACCAATCGACTTTCATCCGAAAATCGATCAAGAATCTTCAGAAGGAGGCCATGATGGGGGCCTTCCTCGCGGTTACGATCATCCTCCTCTTTTTAAGAAATGTGACCAGCACGCTCATCATTGCCCACTCCATTCCTCTCTCCATCATTGCCACTTTTGTCCTCCTGCATTTCGGAAAGTTCACCCTTAACATCATGACCCTCGGGGGGCTGGCCCTTGGAGTAGGCCGCCTGGTGGATGACTCCCA
>VGRU01000219.1 GCA_016875255.1 Deltaproteobacteria bacterium | reverse complement strand
TTTCAACCCAATTCCTCTACCTTAAAATTATATCCTTTAAGAAAAACCATCCTTTGATAAAAAAAGTGTCAACCTAAATCCTTGCACACATTACTTAATTCTCATTTGACAAACCCTGCAAATCAGCTTAAAATCGGTTAAAAATGTGAAAGTAAACTACTATCGGCTAAAGTTGGTAGCTTTGAATGACGGGCTAAAGCCCTCTTTAAGAAACATAACCCAAAACATGAAAAGATTGGCCGTCGGCCTCCATCGTAGCTATAAGAATAGTGACTTTGGTTCTGCTGCCGCCGGCATATTAAAGTCTTCGCCTAAAGGCGAGGGTTTTTCTCCCATTCCCCGAGGGGGACAATAAAAATTCTTTTCTGATTTTTTTACCTAAACTAAATGATTCTGTAGGGCAACCCTTCAGGGTTGCTTTTAATGCCAGCCAGCGGCAGCCTACAATTTTTGGTTTATTTTGAACCTCGGGAGGGGAGGTAAAAAATGAAAGCAACCGTAAAACATATTTTTAAAAAAGTGACTCTGGAACTGATCTACGATGTCGTTGAAGAACGAACAAAAGAATTAAAAGAGCAGATGAAAGAAATGAGGGAGGACCTAAAAGCAGTAAATACTCGAATAGACCAGATTCATACATCATTAAATGACCGCATCGACCAGGTCCATACGAGATTAGATCAGATTATGCATATGCTTTCAGATATTAAGAGGCAAGGCTAAAACACGCATTCTATGGTTCGCCAAATTCGATGTCATTCGAATCATTCGTCAAAAAAGAAAGGAACTCCCCATGAAATTTAAATCCATCCTTATCCTATGTTTACTCTCCCTCCTCACTCTTCCCTTTCACTTAGAAGCCCAACCCAAAGAACCCGGCAAAGTCTACAAAGTTGCCATTCTCCCATTCATCATTCACAGCCAGGAGAATCTTGATTACCTGAGAGAAGGCATCAATGACATCCTCACCTCAAGGATCACCGTGGAAGGAAGAATCATTGTCATTGAACGGACGGTCGTGGAAAGAATTCTCTATGAGATGAGACCCATGCGTCTTGACGAAGCTGTGGCAAAACAGGTCGGAACCAGAGCCGGAGCAGATTATGTCGTCCTCGGAAGCATCACGAAGATCGGAAATTACATCAGCCTCGATGCACGGCTCATCAGCATTACCGAGGATAAGCCTCCGCTTGGCGCCTATACCCAGCATAAGGGCATCGATGATGTGATGCTGAAGATCGGAGATTTTGCGCAGGACATCGGATTTAGGATTATTGGCCGCCGTGCCTCAGTAAGTCGCCCTTCGGAGCCAAGGCATCCCTATCTCATTCGTCCGGAAAGGGAGATCGGAAGGATCGGTTCAGGAGAACTGGGGTTCAAAAAAAGCCAGACCTTCGATTTTGAAATCAAGGGCCTCGATATCGGCGATGTGGACGGAGACAAGAAGAACGAGATCGTGGTCATGGACAAACATAACCTCTATATCTTTAAATATGATGGAGATAAATTGAGCCTCTTCCGGAAAATTGAGATCGGCTATCAGCATAACTTTCTAACCCTTGATGTGGCGGATCTGAATCGAAACGGATTTGCTGAAATAATCGTCACTTCTGTTGTTGAGGATAATTTACAATCCTTCATCATCGAATACGAACAGGGAGAGTTCAGGGTCGTTACAAAAAAATCGGGCTGGTTTTATAGGGTGCTCCAACACCCGAAAGATGGGCCTGTCTTAATGGGACAGCAGATGGGCTCGGATGGCTTATTTACCGGGCCAATTTATCAATTCATCTATAAGAAAAAAACTTTTGAAAAAGGCCCGAAAATGCCTTTTCCAAAAGAGTCGAAGATTTTCGGGCTTGCCATATCCGATATTCGAAACATTGGGACAACAGATACAATTATATTAGATAATTCAGAACGAATAAAAATCTCCTCTCCGGATGGGAAATTTGAATGGCGAAGCAGAGAAAGGTTCGGAGGAACCGACATTTCCTACGATACAAAAAAGAAGGCAGATCCTGTTTATAGAGGAGAAGCGCCTCCCTGGAGGGTTTATATTCCAGCGAGAATACTAATAAAAGACCTTGATGGTGATGGAATCCGTGAAGTCATTATTAATAAAAATTACTCCCCAACAAGAATTTTCGAAAGGGTAAGAAATTTTGATCTAGGAGAAATTTATAGTTTGGTTTGGGAGGATGGAAGGTTAACGACCCAATGGAAAACACGGGAAATCAATGGCTACATTGTTGATTTCCAGATAAAAGATGCCGATAATGACGGCAATGAAGATTTAGTGGCTGCCGTGGTTAACTCGGAAGGCGTCACCGATAAAAAAGGCACGAGCAATATTTTGTTTTTTAAGCTGTTCTAAGCGATGGGGATGATGGGCTGTAAGCTGTAATATGTCGCCCGCGTTATTACCCAAAAAGATTCTGGACTTCTTTATGAATTCCTAATTGAACTACCACCAGCTACAAGCTGGTGGATTCTCTACTGACTGAAGTCAGCTAAAGACAAAACAAACAGCACAGAAATCCTCACGAGGGGAAATCTAAAAAACCTGCACACAGTGTGCATACTAAAGTCTTCGCCTGAAGGCGAGGGTTTTTCTCCCCGAGTGAGACAATAATATGACTTGGCAAGTTTTGGAGATAAGAATTGAAACTTCCCAACATTGATAGGTCAATTATTCCACAGGAAAAAATAGTAGGATACCTTCTTTCATTCAAGCACCGTGAAGGAGGGCCTGATGATCAAAGAATTAGACACCGTCGTGCTCACTACCAATTTACAGGAATATGGCCTTGAACGTGGCGACATCGGAACAGTTGTACTGATTCACGATAACAGTAAAGGATATGAGGCTGAGTTTGTGACCCTTGACGGTGAAACAATGGAGGTTGTTTCACTCTTTCCGTCACAAGTTCGCCCAATCGGCCGCCGTGAGATCGCCCATGCGCGACCTGTCGAAAGCTCTCAACAACAAAATTGATGGGATGGCAGAGGTAAAATTGGGGCACATCTTCAGGGCCTGTTGTCCAAACCAACCATTTGCCCTTCGACAGGCCTGTCCTCTCCGAGCCAGAGGCTCTTCCCTCCGGGGCGGAGCCGAGCCGGAGGCTGAACAAACCTTACGCCCTTCGAGAGCCTCAGGGCGAACGGCTAATTGCTACACAGTCTCTTGGGGGAATTGTGTAAAAATTTAATTACACCCGATAGGCGGGGTTAGACCTGCAGCAGGCCCCCGCCTATCGACTCCCAGAATGGGCGGCCACAGAGAGCCGCCCCTACGTTATACCAAAATCTTATGGAAGAATCGCTCAATTTAGGTCTGTGTAATCAGCCCCTAATCCCTGCCTGCCGGCAGGCAGGGGTGTAATCAGAGATTTCTGGATTTTTTCAGAAATCTCAAAAAAATGCTTGACATCTTTTTACAGGTTTGTTATAGGATTAGGGAATTTTAATCTGCTTGTAATTTATGTTCACAAAATCCAAGGAGAAAGGAGGTGACTTGGGGTAGTTAAGGAGGTTGGTAAAGTGGTAGTGAATTCTGTGTGTTGAGTTAAGTTTTTGAATCACGAATCCCGCCTTCGTGGAGAGAAACTAACACTTCGGCGGGCAAGCACGATTCACGAATCACAAAAAAACTGAGGAGGAAAAGAGATGAAGAAATTTATTGTATTGAGTTTCGTTGCATTGCTGGTTCTTGCTTTCGGAACCATGGCATTTGCCCAGGCAAAGAAAGAAGAACCAAAATTGGACTTCAGGGCATCAGGGTTTATCACAACGTTTAGCACCTGGGGCCAAAACATCACAACGGGTAACGCTGCAGCGGGTATGTATGGTAGTGTCGGAGCCGCTTTTCAGCCTGGTGGTGCTGCCTACGATGACACCGTCTCCTGGATGGCCACTCGAGGCAGGCTCAAATTCGATGCCGTTATGGGCAAAAATTTGAGCGGAACGATCTTCTTCGAGATGGACTCCAGCCGATGGGGTGAAACCGGTGATGGCCGAAATAAATTTGGAGTTTGGTCAGGTGACCGGGCCGCTCTTGAAATCAAGAACGTCTACATCGATTTTGGTGTGCCGGGGATCCCAGTCCCTATCTCCGTGAGAGCAGGTCTTCAGCCTTTAGCTATGAGGCCAAACATGTTAATCTACACGGATGGTATGGGCATCACCGGTAACATAAAAGTCGACCCGGCTAACATTCAGCTTCTATGGTTCAAAGCTCTGGAGAACACGGATTATGCATCTGACGATGTGGATATCTATGGTCTCCATGTGAATGCCAAAGTCGGCACTGTTACCGTTGGCGGTTACGGGATTAACTATAATATGAATACCTATCCATTCGCGGATGGAGCCGTCAGCAACCAGGGAAATTTCTGGTGGTTGGGAGTTTATGCGGATGGAAAGGTAGGTCCTGTCAATCTCAACTTCGATTTCATCTATGACCGTGGAACAGTTGAAGACAAGGCAGCTCCTATATTCAGGGATGTCAAATACAGAGGCTGGGCAACACGGGCTAAAGTTGATTTTCCTTTGGATAAGATCAACGTTGGATTCGTCGGAATGTATGCTTCCGGATCTGACACCCGCAAAACAAGCTCCGCTGGTCTCCCCGCTGCAGGGGTGACCAAAGTCAGCGGCTATGTCATGCCTCCCGGATCAGAAGCCTTCGCCATCTTCGCCGAAAGCATAGTCTTCTATGGCAGTGGAATCAACAACGTTGGCTCCGGTATTGGAGTCGCTGGAAATTACAGCCAGGTGTCCAGAGGCACCATTGGTGGAACCTGGATGGCAAAACTCTATGGAAGTTTCAAGGCCACACCCTGGTATAAAGTTACCCTCCAGGGGCTTTATATTGGAGACACCACAAAGAACGGAAATACCGTTGGTACTGCAAGAAAAGCAGATGGCGTGACACTCAGGGATGACAAGGCCATCGGATGGGAAGTTGACCTGATCAACGAAATCCAGATTTACAAGAACCTCAAATTTAATATCGGTCTTGGAGCCTTGTTCCCGGGTGATGGCTTGAGATACTGGGATTCAGCTACATCTTCGAACGACAAGCCGAAAACCCCCTGGGCTTTCCTCACTGAACTATCCTACACCTTCTAACCGAAGCGCGTAGCTAAAAAGGGGCCGTCTTTTCAGGCGGCCCTTTTTTTATCTTGACTTTTGGGGTATAGATAATATAGGGTTAAAAGAGGTTGAATATATGCGTAAATCTGGGTTGTTAATCATCTTATTTATCCTATTTTCATCGACATTCTCATTTGCCAGGGAGATTCCTTTTACCCAGGAAGACAGAGACAGACTCATCAGGCTCGAAGTTACATTGAAAGAGTTTAAAGAATCTATGGATAGGCGATTTGAGGGCGTAGATAATAGATTCGTGTCCATCGAAAAAAGATTCGAATCCATAGACAAACGATTTGAGTCCATCGATAAACGATTTGATCAGATGATCAATCTTTTTATCGGGATCGTAGCCTCTTTTACCGCCATTGTGGCCGTAACCATCGGGTTTGCCATCTGGGATCGGAGAACTATGATCAGGCCCTTCGAGTTTAAAGTGAAGGCGATCGAGGATGAGATTGCGGAAAATCGCTCGAAACTTCATTCCCTGATTGAAGCCTTTCGATCTCTCAGTAAGACAGACTCCAATGTCGCAGAAATTTTAAAGAAGTTTAATCTCTTGTAAGCAATGATTGGAAAAAAAGGAGTCGGATGATCCAAAAAAAGGCAATTCTCTTAATCTTTTTCACCTATGCGGGGGTGATCTTACTCTGCAATCCAGCCTTTGCGCAAACCCAACCCCCCCCCCTGCCTACCGGCAGGCAGGCACCCCCCCCTTTACTAAAGGGGGGAGAGGGAGGGGTTTTGCTAAAGGGGGGAGAAGGGGGGGTTATATTAGATATCAGGGAGCGCCTCATCAGGATTGAGGAAGGGCAAAAAACCCTCAATCAAAGGATAGATGAATTGGATAAGAGACTCAGTAGCAGGATAGATGAATTGGATAAGAGACTTGGCAGCAGGA
>VGRU01000218.1 GCA_016875255.1 Deltaproteobacteria bacterium | reverse complement strand
TCCTCATCGGAGACGAGATGGAGGGCGAGACTTCCCTGATTGAGAGGGATGTTGGAACGGTCGATCATGGAGATGGCATGGATGAAAGAGGCGACTCCTCCCTTCATATCCGATGCCCCGCGGCCATAAACCCTCCCTTGCGAGAGTTTTCCGCCAAAAGGAGGGTATTTCCATTGAGAGGGATCTCCGGCCGGCACCACATCGAGATGGCCATTGAAGATGAGGCTCCGGCCACCCTTCCCCCATCTTCTTTCGGCAATGATGTTCGATCTTCCCTTCGGAGAGATATAAGTTCTGACCTGAAATCCCATCCTGGTTAGAATGGGTTTTAAGAAGAGAAATGCCTTCTTCTCGTTTCCCGGAGGGTTCTCTGTGGGGATCTGAATAAGCCGGCAGGCCAATTCGACCAGATCCTTCTTGTTTATGCGGCGGTCTAATTTCATCGCTATTAATCTTACAGTGAAAAGCGAAGGAAGGCAATAAGATTTCCGAAAAAGTCTAGAAATCTCTGAAAAATCTGAGAAATCATTTTTTTAAATCCGTGAAATCAGAGAGCAACAGATAGTTTTCCAGAGCTCTCAAAAATTGCATTGACATTTTCGATGCGTAAGGGTAAAAATAGGCTCGTTCCTGAAAAGGAAACGATGAAGCCAAGAAGGAGGTGAAGGATTCGGTAAATAATCGATGAGTCAGATTGTCGAGCGTAGCAAGACATATCTTGAAAGGAGGGAAAATTTTATGAGAATTAAATCTGGCGTGTTGTTTTTTGTCGTTATCCTGTCTCTTTTAATCGTTTTACCCAATCTCTCTTTTGCGCAGAAAGAGGTGAAGATCGGAGTCATCCTTCCCCTTTCCGGACCTCTGGCTCCCATTGGCAAGAGCTTGAAGGATGGAGCAGAGCTGGCTGCGGATATCGTGAACAAAAAGTATCCCGGCATAGGAATCCCCATCGCGGAATGGGAAGGCATTCCGGGCCTGGGCGGAGCCAAGATCAAACTCGTCTTTTCCGATTCCCGCGGAGATCCGGCCTGGGGAGCGGAACAAGCGAAGAGACTCATTGAAGATGAGAAGGTCGTCGGCCTTCTTGGCGCCTATCAGAGCGCAGTAACGAAAACCGCTTCTGTGGAGGCTGAGCGGGCAGGTATTCCCTTTGTCAATCCTGATTCCACCTCACCTGACCTGAGCAAGAGAGGATTTAAGTGGTTCTGGAGGGTGACTCCCCATGAGACCTGGTTTACGAGGGATCTGTTCGATTTCCTGGACGGCCTTGTGGCAGGCAAAGCGCCTGGGGTAAAGGCAGTCCCGAAGAGTGAACTCGAACCCCTGGCCGTTGCAGTCGAGAATACGGAATGGGGGGCTGCCTCTTTAACAGAAATTGAGAAGTTCGCCAAAGAAAGAGGATGGAAGATTGCCGAAGGGTTTAAGTATCCACACAAAGCTACGGACCTGACCAGTGAAGCGAGGAAACTCACCGCTTCCAAAGCCCCCACCTTCCTGTTTGCATCTTATGTGTCCGATGCGATCCTTTTCGTGAAAGCGATGAAGGAGATGAAGGCTACACCGAAGGTGGTCTGGGGACAGAATGCCGGATTTATCGCTCCGGATTTCTGGAAGACCCTCGGAGGAGATGTGAACGGTATTGTGAGCCGGGACGTTTTCGCGGCTGTCCTTGGAAAGGTGAAACCGGAGGCTGACCGGATTAACAAAATCTATAAGGAACGCAGTGGTTTCGACTTTGACGGAAGTTCGGCACGAGATTTCATTGGAGTTCAGGTCTGGGCTCATGCCCTTGACAAAGCCAAATCCACAGACCCGAAAGTGCTTCAGAAAGCCCTCAATGAGCTTCATATTCCCGGAAAAGAACTGATCATGCCCTGGAAGGGCGTAAAATTTGGTTCTCCTTTCCCGGGAGACACCAATCAGAATGAATTAGGAAGCGGAATCATCATTCAGTATCAGGGCTATCCGGACGGGAAGCCGGAGATTGTCTTCCCGTTTGAAATGGCTACAAGTAAGTTGATCTACCCCTTTGCAGGGTGGAAGTAAAACAAATTAAATATGTTGTAGGGCAACCCTTTAGGGTTGCTTAAAGCAAGGCTGAAGCCTCGCCCTACGGGTTAAATTATTTATTGCGTCTATATCAGTAACCAGTGATCGGTGGTTAGCAGTCAGTGATTAAAAAGAATCTAAAATCAGACTGCTAACCACTGAAGTTTTTGGTCTAAAAAAGATAAGATGGAATTAGCGGTTCAACTGATCGTTTACGGCATCTTGATGGGTCTGGTCTTTGCCCTGATTGCCCTGGGCCTCTCTCTCATCTTCGGGGTGATGAACATCGTCAATTTTGCCCATGGCGAATTTATGATGGTAGGGATGTATGTCGCCTACCTCCTCTCGACCTCGTTACATCTCGATCCCCTTTTCTCGCTTCCTGTTGCGGCTCTGGCCGGGTATCTATTGGGCGTTGTGAGTTATCGCCTCCTCGTTCACCGGATTCTTCGGGGGCCGATGGTCGCCCAGCTCTTCGGAACCTTTGGTCTGATGCTCTTTCTCCGCTATCTTGCCATGTATATCTTCACTCCGGATGTGCGGTCTGTGAAACAGGGGATTCTCGTGGGAAAGACGCTCTCCATGGGATGGATTAGTGTCGATGCGAGCAAGGTCTTTTCGGCAGGGGTCTGCATTCTGGCTTTTGCCGCCATCTACTGGATGATCTACCGTACAAAATTAGGAAGGGGATTGAGGGCAACCTCCATCGATTCTGAGGCGGCAAAGTATATGGGGATCGACACCAAGGGAATGAACGCCCTTGCCTGGGGGATCGGAGGGGCCACCGTAGCCCTGGCCGGCGCGCTTCTGGCCCACTTCTATTATGTCACGCCCACGGTGGGGATGCTCTTCACGCTGATTGCCTTTGCCACAGTTGCCCTGGGTGGATTTGGAAGCATTGTGGGAGCCTTTATTGCAGGAATCCTGATCGGTTTGATCATGGTCATCAGCGGACAATTTGTGAGTGAACTGAAGTTCTCGTTCATCTATGCCGTCTATTTCTTAGTGGTGGTCTTCAGGCCTCGAGGACTCTTCGGGTGGTAAGATGCGGCAGTTATTAATCGACATTTTCTCTTTTAGAGACCGGCCCCGTTTCGAGAGAATCGGTTTTCTCATCTTCATCCTCATCGTCCTCATCTTCCCCTGGATCGTCACCTCTGCCTATGGCAGGGCGGTCATGATCAAGTTTCTCCTCTTTGCCCTCTTCGGCCTGGGCTGGAATCTCATTGGCGGCTACGGAGGCCAGGTTGACCTGGGGCAGGCCAAAAATGTCGGCTTCGGAGCCTATGCCACGGCGCTGATGATCGTCTGGTGGAAGGTCCCATTCTGGATCACCGTCATTCCGGGGATTGTGATTGCCGCGGCCGAATCCTTTGTTGTCGCCTATCCGATGTTTCGGTTGAAGGGACATTATTTCGCCATTGCCACTCTCTGCGTGGCCCTGGTCTGGAAAGAGCTCTTCATCTTCTGGGACTGGACAGGAGGCGCCCGGGGGGTGGAGTTGCCGATTCGATCGGGCGTTGATTTCGTCTATATGCAGTTTAACTCCCCCATCTATTACCATTACTTCATCCTTTTTCTCTTTCTCATGCAGTTTTTCTTCGTGAACTGGTTCAGAAAATCGAAGCTGGGTTATGAGGTTCAGGCGGTCAGGGACAACGAAGATGCGGCCGCAAGTCTCGGGATCAATGTCTACCGCACCAAGGTGATCAACTACACTATTGCCGGCGGCCTGGGAGCCCTCGGCGGAAGCTTCATGGCGGTCTACTACCTCTATATTGATCCGGATGCGGTGATGCCTCTGGATCTTTCGATCCTGATTGCAATGACCGTGATGGTGGGAGGGGCAGGCTCAATCTGGGGACCCATCATCGGAGCGGCCATTCTCATTCCACTTGATATGTACCTTGGAGCCTGGCTGGGAGCGCAGAAGCGTCTTGGCATCGATTTTATGATTTACGCTATGATCATGATGGTGATTGCGGCCAAAGAGCCGAGGGGGATCTGGGGAATCATCGAGCGAGTGAGAAAAAAAGGGACAAGGTAAAGCGATGATGCTCGAGGTGAAGAACCTTGTAAAAGAATTTGGCGGCCTGGTCGCCAACGGAGATATCTCCTTTGAACTTCGGCAGGGAGAGATTCTGGGCCTGATCGGCCCGAACGGCGCCGGCAAGTCGACCCTCTTCAACTGCATTGCCGGTTATTATAAACCCACCGGTGGAGAGATCTTATTTGAAGGAAAAGATATTACGGGATGGTCCCCTCACCAGATCACACGGGAGGGAATCGCCAGAACCTTTCAGGGAATGAAGATCATGCCCAACCTGACCGTGGAAGAGAATGTGATGATTGGAGCCTTCTGCCGGACCGGCGACCGGCAGGTCGCCCAAAAAGAGGCGCGGGGGATTTTGGATCTGATGGGTCTCACTGGAGAGGCGGAGGCTCTTCCCACAGGACTTCCCATTGCCGCCCAGAAGAGGATCGAACTGGCCCGGGCCATCGCTACGAAGCCCAGGCTTCTGATGCTCGACGAGATGGCCGCTGGTCTCAATCCACTTGAGACGAAAGAGATCATTCAAATTTTACAGAAGATCAAAGAGGAGAAGAAGTTGACCCTCTTTCTCACCGAACATGTGATGGAGTTTATCATGACCGTCTCCGAGAGGGTGATTGTCATGGCCGCGGGAAAGAAAATCGCGGAGGGACCACCTGTCGAGGTGGCCCGACAGGAGAAGGTGATCGAGGCATACCTTGGGGAGAGATATGCTAAAGGTCGATAAGATTAAGGTCCATTACGAAGGAATTCCAGCGCTCCATGAGGTGACCCTTGAGGTCAACCAGGGCGAGCTGGTGGCCATGGTGGGCGCCAATGGCGCCGGCAAAAGCACTGCGCTCAAGGCCATCGTTGGAGCCGTCAGTCCGGTATCCGGAAACATCCTCTTTAACGGAAAGGACATCACCCGCCAGGAGACGGCAAAGATTGTAAGACTGGGGGTGGTTTATGTGCCTGAGTCAAGGCGTATCTTTGGCCCCTTAACCGTGGAGGAGAATCTTCTGTTAGGCGCCTTCACAACCGATTCGGAAGAAGAGGTCAGAGGACATCTAAATCATGTCTACAGCCTTTTCCCGAGATTAAAAGAACGCTTCCGACAGAAAGGAGAGACCCTGAGCGGCGGAGAGCAGCAGATGTTGGCCATAGGCAGGGGGTTGATGATTCGGCCAAAGTTGCTTATGCTCGATGAACCCTCTTTGGGCCTCATGCCAAAACTGGTGACCGAACTCTTCAAGACGATCTCCCTTCTAAAAGAAGAGGGTTATACGATCCTTCTCGTCGAGCAGAATGTCCGCGAGGCGCTGGAGATAGCTGATCGAGGATACATTCTTCAGACCGGGCGGACCATCCACGCAGGTGACGGAAAAGAGTTGTTAGAGTCCGACACCGTCAGAAAAGCCTTCCTGGGACTGTAATGAAACCAATCACACCTAAAGTCCTGCTTAAGGATTTGCGAGAGTTAATCGCAACGGCCCGACAGGATGTGGCGCGGCAGGTCAACTCTGCTTTGGTTTTACTTTACTGGCGCGTGGGCAAACGCATCCGCCAGGATATCCTTAAATAGAAACGGGCGGAATATGGTGAGCAAATTGTGTACGCAGTGAGTACGCAATTGGTCAAGGAATTCGGGACGGGATTCTCCGATAAAAATCTGCGGCGAATGGTTCAGTTTGCTGAAACATTTCCTAATGAACTACCCCGCCGCAAGCAGCGGGGTATCAAAAACTTTAAATTCCGTCATTCCGCACTTGATGCGGAATCCAGTCCGGTCTTCTGGATTCCGGCTTCCGCCGGAATGACGAACTCGCCGCAAGCGGCGGGGAATACAACCCTAAGGGATTTAAAAATTAAAGCCTATTGTTGAGAAGGTTAGGGTTAAGATGCCCGTTTAGGTTAAGTTTAATGGGTTTAGTTTTATTGCTTCTACACCTTGCCTTTTAAAACCTTACCCAAACCGGCCTCCTTACCTT
>VGRU01000217.1 GCA_016875255.1 Deltaproteobacteria bacterium | reverse complement strand
TTTGTCGTGATTAACGCGGTTTTAGCTCCCTTTCTCTCTATAATCGAATTGATGACCAGGGTGGTCCCATGAATCACCTCATCGAGCTTCTCCACAAAATCCGGAGTGTCTTTCTCCAATCCCCGAATTCCCTCCTCCACGGCATCCGAGGGATCCCTGGGAGTGGTGAGGCACTTATACGTTTTTATCTCTCCGGTTTGATCGTTCAGAAGGACAAAATCGGTGAACGTGCCGCCAATATCGCATCCTAAACGGTAAACCTTATCAGTCATTGAAACCTCCCTAAACTCAAATCCGAAATTCGAATATCGTCATGCCCGAGGCAGATCCGCCTCTGGCGGAAAATCCGAAACAAATTCAAATGTTCAAATTTTCAAAACATCAAACTTTGTAATACTTTAGCGGTTTGAAAATCTTTGTAAAATCCCTCCCGACCTCCCTTTGCCAAAGGGAGGAGATAAGGGTTTCCCCCTTTGGAAAAGGGGGATTAAGGGGGATTTTATGATGAATCTTTTGGTCAATTGACTCGTAAAACTCTTTTTTTCAAAATGCTAAAGTGATACCAAACTTTCAATTTTGTTTTTTGGTTATTGAGTTTTGTTTCGAAATTCGGATTTCGTGCTTCGAAATTTTGTTTGGTGCCATTCCTTTAACACAAACTTCCGGATTTTTCCGCTCGGGGTCTTACAGAAGATGATGACAAAGCCGGTTGGTGCGATGGTTTGTCTCCTGAAAAGCGAAGGGTTCGCCTTCAAAGAAGAGGGCTTACTTTCCAGGCTGGAGAAGGCTCCATTTCCGTACCCAATCGCTGAGATTGTTCATATCATCTTTCTAATCACTTTTTAAACTTTTCCTTCCCCTTGCAGGCCACCCTCACCCCAACCCCTGCCTACCGGCAGGCAGGCTCTCCCTTCAGAGTCTGTGTCGTAATATGAAAAAACCCCATTTTTGAGAAGGGGGGGAGGCGGTCGGGTGGAAAAGGTTTAGGGCGGTTACCTCTAGCCGTTCGGATTCAGGCGTGCCAACCATATGAAAACATTCGATTTTATACAAGTGACAATTTCCCATCATCTAAAAGACCCGCATCCTAAAACTTTGGAACCTGACTGCCTCTTCCCCTTGCTCGCGATTACGACACAGCCTCTCAAGGGAGAGGGGGATTATAGGTGGTTATTGATGGACAAAGTCTGCATTGACCTTGGGGCCGTTTTTCAGGAAATTCTCTATCCCAATATTCCGGTCCTGGGTAGAGAAACACTCACCGAAGATCTTGGCTTCGAGTTTCAATCCTTCATCAAGGGTCATTTTTGCCCCTTCTAAGATGGCCTTTTGAAGAAGTTCATCGATCTTTCGGCTCAAATGTCCGATATCGACCTCCGGAAGCTTCGAGGGGATAGGAAGAGGCCCTTTCGGGATGGAGGGAACACTGACTTTCCCCGAAAGAATGTTTTTTATCCAGTTCATAGCGGCCTCCATCAGGTCGCCCTCCACTTCCTCCTGAATCAGCCCCAGCTCTTTGGCCTGAGATGAAGAGATGGGGTTCGAATTTCTGAGGATCGGCCAGGCCTTCTCTATTCCTATTAACCTTGGAAGTCTCTGTGTCCCACCCGCTCCAGGGATAAAACCGAGCTTTGGCTCCGGTTGACCCACGAATACTTTCTGCCCCTTGGTGGCGATTCGGGCTGTGCAGGCCATGGCGATTTCATTGCCGCCGCCAAAAGCCAGTCCATTCATGGCACAGACCACGGGTTTGCCCAAATTCTCCATAAGACCAATGATGGAATAGTTTTTAAGACATGCCTTTTCAGCTTCTTCGGCTGATTTTTGAGCAGCAAGCATCCCAATATCCGCACCCGAGACAAAGGCCCTTGTTCCGAAGCCGGTCAGAATAGCCCCTTTGATTTTCGCATCTTTCTGGATGTCCGCGAAGGTCTCTCTCAGTTGATCGAAGACATCTTCATTGAGGGCATTGAGCACCTTGGGCCTCCGAATTTTCACGATGGCCACATCTCCCTTGTCCTCTCTCAGGACCACCGGGCATCTTTCTGGATGTCCGCGAAGGTTTCTCTCAGTTGATCGAAGACATCTTCATTGAGGGCATTGAGCACCTTGGGCCTCCGAATTTTCACGATGGCCACATCTCCTTTGTCCTCTCTCAGGACCACCGGGATCTTCCAGGGTTGCCCTGAAGCCGCCTGTTTTTTGAGCATCTCGGTTACCTTAAACCCGGGATTTTCCTTGGCATAGGCTTCTACCAACTCAAGGGATTTCTTTATCCCAATTTTATTCATCATTTGAAAAGGCGGGTTCATGACCAATCCGACATCGATGCCGAGATCCACATCACCGATATTACTGATTCCGCTCTCCACAATTTCACAGGCGATACCAAAAAAAGCCCCCATGATCCTCGATGAAACCGCCCCGAAGACTTCCTGGCTGTACTCAACCGTTTCACCTCGGGCAGCCGTTTCCCAAGCTTTTCCAGTTTTAACATAATCGTCCAATAACTTGGGGGAGCGGAACCAAGGCGAAATGACCGAAGCATAGATTGAGAGACCATGCTGCGTGAGCGGGTTCCCGCCTGTAAGATTGTGGCCTGTGAAAGGACCTACACCCATTCCCAGGGTTTTCTGGATGATGGTATCGATCTGCTTGACGGTGCCAAGACCTTTCTCAGCCATCAAGACACCCGCAAGAAAGTTTCCCTCAAAGAAGGGATTGATAGCAAAGCCAAATCGACTCTTCACCTGGATAGGGGCCTTTCCGATGAATTCGTAGAGTTTCGTCGAATATTCTAACACGGCAGGATCCGTCTCTTTCATGGGAACGATTTCAAGTAAAATGTTTCTCTCTGCAGGGAAAAAATAGTGGAGGACCATGCATCTGGTCTTATCCTTGATGTTGGGAAAGATTTCCTCAGGCGGAATGTGGGATGAGTTGGAGGCCAAAATCGCGGTTTTCGGACAGGTCTCTTCAAGCTGGGCGAAGATTTTATGCTTAACATCAGACCTCTCAAAGGCAGCCTCTATGACTAAATCGGCATCGCTCAATGTGCCATAGTCCGTGGTGAAGATCATATTTTTGAATATCGCATCAGCCGCCTCTTTTTTAAAGATTCTTTTCTCAGCGGCTTTCGCCATCTTTGATTCCGCCTTCTTCGAGCCGGCGTCGAGAGCCGACTGAACGATATCGACTACCACGACAGGCACCCCGTATGAATAGAGCGTCTGGCTGAAATGAAGGGCAATGTCCGGGCCGATATTACCCGAACCGATGACTCCAATCTTCCGAATCGTCCGACCAAACAGTGTCAATGACATAATTTCCCTCCTCAAAAGATCATTGCAAAATGGTCAATTAGAGTCTATTTATTAATGCCCCTTTTTCGTCATGCCGGACCTGATCCGGCATCCAGAAGTTCTTCAAAAACTGGACTCCGGTTTTCACCGGAGTGACGGCTGTCTATAGTTTTATCAATCTTTTAAAAGATGGATGGTTCTTTAAACTCTCCGTAGACTTCTTTGAACACCTTTGTCATTTCTCCGACGGTGGCATAAGCCTTACAGCATTCCAAAAGAGAGGGCATCACATTTTTTTCTGACCTTGCGGCATTTTCAAGCTCTTTCAATAATTGTGTCACCTTTCGATTGTCTCTTACCCGCCTCACTTCTTGCGTTCGTTTGATATGTTCTTCAGCAGACCCCAACCGGTATTCATGGAGTTCGACCTCCATCTCATCGCCTTCGGTATATTTGTTGACACCGACCTTAATTAATTCTCCCTTCTGAACCCCCTTCTCAAATTCATAAGCCTGTCTTGCGACCTCCCTCTGGACATAGCCGGTTTCCACGGCCTTGATCATTCCCCCCATCTCATCAACCCGTTTCATCTCTTCCACGATCTTTTCTTCCATCTGCTTGGTCAGGGTTTCGATAAAATAGGAACCGGCAAGAGGATCGACCGTATCCCGTAACCCGATCTCCTCCATCAGGATCTGGAATGTCCTGAGAGAGAGAAGGGCAGCCCTCGGCGTGGGAATGGTATAGGCTTCGTCAAAGGAGCAGAGCGCGGTGGTCTGGGCGCCGCCCAGCGCAGCCGCAAGCGCATAGTAAGCCCCACGGATGATATTGTTCTCCGGCTGGGCTTTGGTCATTCCATAGCCTCCCCCTCCAAAGAGGCCCCGGAGAAGGAGCGAACGATTATCCTTTGCCCCGTAACGTTCTCTGAGATTGATCGCCCAGAGTTTTCTGGCGGCCCGGAACTTCGCAACCTGTTCCCAGAGATTTCCGAAGATATTGATATTGAAGGTAAACCCTCTGACGAAATCATCGATGGAATGGCCCCGATGAAGAACCTCTTCGATATAGGTGTTGGCAATCTCGAAGGCGTAGGCAATTTCCTGAGCAGGAGAACAGCCTGATTCACGAATGTGATAGCCACAGATGCTGACCGGGTTGGTCCTGGGGAGTTCCTTCATCGAATATTCGATTGTATCCCCGATCAGGCGAACAGCAGGCTTTACTGGAAAGATCCAGGCTCCACGACCGATCATCTCTTTCAGGATATCATTTTGAGGAGTGGCGCTTATCCGATCCTTTTTGAATCCGAACTTTTCTGCGGTCGCCTGAAACATGGCAAGCATAATGCTGGCCACGGCATTGATGGTAAGTCCGACACCGATTCTGTCGAGGGGAATGTCTTTAAAGGCAACTTCAAAATCTCTCAATGAATCCACCGCCATTCCGACCCTTCCCGCCTCGCCCTCTGCCAGAGGGTCATCGGAGTCGAGCCCCATCTGTGTGGGAAGGTCAAAGGCGACGTTGAGGCCGGTCTGGCCATGGGAGATCATCAGTTTGAAGCGTTCATTGGTCTCTTCCGGAGTTCCGAACCCCGTATACTGGCGGGTTGTCCATTCCCGGCTCCGATACCCTTGCGGATGAATTCCCCTGGTAAAGGGATATTCGCCGGGGTAGGCGAGATCCTTCTCGGGATCAAAGCCGACCTCCTCCAGATCCTTCCGGGTATAGACCGGTTTGATAGGAATGCCCGACTGGAGAATCACATCGAGGACTTCGTCCTTATCATTCTTGACATATTTTGCAACACCCATATAGAACCTCTTGCTCAAGGCCTGAGGATCGCTCCGCTTGAGGAGCGTTTCACTCGAGGCAAAAGCCTCCTCATCTACTCCTTAAAGAGTTAATGAGCCCATGAAGTTTTCGATCGATGATTTCGGCCCGATTTCTGATCTCGGTAAACTCTTCCACTTGAATAAGTTTTCTACGTTTCAAGATTTCGGATAATGTTAAGACTTCGAAAAGTGACCCTTCCGCAATATACAAATATTGAATAAACTCTTTTCTATATTGCCTACCTTTTCCTTCCGCGATATTCTGCGGGACGCTCGTCACCGCTGCTTCCATTTGGCTAATAACCCTCAAATACTTGCCGGTTGGAAATGAGTCCAGAATGTTAAGAACATAATCAGCCAAGTCAACAGCAAGACGCCATACTTCAAGTTTCTCAAAAGGAAATCTAAATTCTTCAACCATGGATTTTCTCTTAACCCTCAAGGAAACAAAGTTTCCGCTCCTCTTCCCTCAAACCTCTATCGTTGTTTAACGTTATCTTTGATCCACTTAATCGATTCATCAAAGGGAGTGCCTCCCGGGAAAATCCCTTTGATCCCCATCTGTTGCATGCGGGGGATGTCCCTTGTGGGAATGACGCCGCCGACCACGACAGTGGTGTCCTCGAGTTCTTTTTCTTTCATCTTCTTCATCAGTTTTTCACAGATGGGAAGATGGGCGCCAGACATGATGGATAAGCCGATGACATCCACATCCTCCTGGAGGGCGGTCTGGATGATTTGATCAACCGTTTGGTGAAGACCGGTATAGATCACCTCCATTCCGGCATCCCGGAGGGCCTGAGCGACCACTTTCGCCCCTCGATCATGACCATCCAGGCCAGGCTTTGCAACTAAGATACGGATCTTTCTCTCCAACGGCGCTACCCCCTTCAGGAAACTAAAAACCGAAATACGAATATCGAAATCCGAAACAAATTCGAATTTTC
>VGRU01000216.1 GCA_016875255.1 Deltaproteobacteria bacterium | reverse complement strand
TTTCTGATGTGGAATGCCGTGGATTTCGCCGGCAAAGAATATGGCGTGGAGAAGGGAGTAGAATTTATTGAACTGTCCAGGGATGAAGTGGCAAGATGGCGGGCGGCTGTTGAACCGGTCATCGACAACTATATAAAAACCATGACGGGCAAAGGACATTCCGATGCCGAGGTGAGAGGCTGGATTAAATTCCTGCGGGATCGAATCGATTTCTGGACGAAAAAGCAGGTGACCTTCCGTATCGCATCGCCTGCCGGACCTCCGGAGATCAAGCCTGAGTCTCTTCTGAAAAAGTAAACCCCATTAGAAAGCTTTCAACTTTCTAACGGGAAAGCTCACACGGGGCATTAAACCCCGTGTTCGCTGAAAAGGAAACAGTCACCATCCCCGCAGCAGAGCTGCGGGGCTTTCTAACGGGGTAAACACCTCCCCACACAAGGAGGAATAAATCTCTCAAGCGTGTGGTTTTAAATGGTTGCCATTCGGTAAGGGACCATGTTGAGTTGAGCCGTTCGTCCTTCGACATGCTCAGGGCGAACGGCTCAGCAATTGGTATCAAAAGTCCTTTAGTCCATTCGTGCTGAGTTCTGCGAAGCCCGGGATCGGACCATGAACAGACTTTTCATACAGTTTCTTTGTGTGGGAAGATTTTTCCTCCGAACCCATCAAAGATGATGAGGAGAAGACTGTGTTAGCTAAACTTGAGAAGTTTAATCGCCGATTAAGCGGCTTTTTTGAGTGGATAGGAGTTGTTCCGCTGTTGGTGATGATGGCCATCACCTGCATTGATGTCGTGGGCGGCAAGGTTTTTCTCTGGCGTATTTTCGGCGCTATCGATATCGTTCAGCTTTCCCAGATCGTGGCTATTTCGTTTGCCGCTAGTATGACACTTATCTTAGGACGCCATATCCAGGTGGAATTTTTTATCGCCCGCCTGCCAAAACGTGCGCAGGCAATAATCAATAGCATTGTTTTCCTCCTTGGGTTAGCGCTCTTCATTCTGATCATCTGGAGGCTTTGCGCCATTGGTTATTCCTTTAAAATGTCAGGGGAGTATAGCGCAACTGCCAGCATCCCCTATTATCCTTTCGCATATGCAATTGCTCTCGCCTGTCTTCCTGTCTGTTTAACATTGTTGCTGGAATTATTTAAATCAATACAAAGGGTGGCCCAGAGATGAGTCCAGATATAGTAGGTATTTTAGGCATCGGTCTTCTCGTCCTGCTCTTTCTGCTCAGGATGCCGATTGCCTTTGCCATGGCTCTGGTTGGATTTTGCGGCTTTGCTTATTTAGCTTCCCCAACCGCCGCGCTTGGCATTCTTGGCCGCGATATCTTTGACTATTTCTCCTCTTACCCGTTAAGCGTCATTCCCATGTTCATCCTTATGGGGACATTCGCCTTCGCTTCGGGAATTAGCCGGAGGCTTTATCAGACAGCATATGCCTGGACAGGACAGTATCGGGGTGGCCTGACCATTGCCACTGTCTTTGCCTGCGCCGGGTTTGGCGCGATCTGTGGGTCGAGCACAGCGACCGCGGCCACCATGGGAAAGATAGCGCTTCCTGAAATGAAGAAGTATAAATATGATGATAAGCTTGCCACTGGCACGGTCGCGGCTGCCGGCACCCTTGGCATTCTTATCCCGCCGAGCACTGTATTTCTTATCTATGGATTGTTAACCGAACAATCCATAGGCAAACTTTTTATCGCTGGAGTATTGCCGGGGATCATCCTGACCATCCTTTTTGCCGCAACCGTGGCGATTCTATGCTGGCGCAACCCCTCCATCGGTCCTCCCGGCCCCCCCACCGGCTGGAAAGAAAAGTTGAAAGCTATGACTGGAATTATTGAAGCGCTTTTACTTTTCATTCTTGCCATCGGAGGGTTATTTCTCGGCTGGTTCAGCCCTACTCAGGCCGGAGCCATCGGAGCCGGCGGCGCCTTGATCATCGGCCTGGCGAGGCGCCAGTTGAGCTGGCGGTCATTCAGCGACGCCTGTAAGGAAGGGTTGCGAACCTCCTGTATGGTCATCTTTATTATCACCGGCGCGGTCATCTTCGGCCGTTTTATGGCGGTATCGAGGATACCCTTCCTGCTGGCGGAGTGGCTTGGAGGGCTTCCCATCCCCCCGCTGGCCATTATGGGCATTGTCATCTTCATCTATTTTATAGGCGGTTTCTTCATGGATTCGATGGCTCTGATCGTGCTGACGGTCCCCATCTTCTATCCGTTAGTCATGAAGCTCGGCTTTGACCCGATCTGGTTCGGAGTCATCATTGTGCTCGTAGGCGAGATGGGTGTGCTCACGCCGCCGGTAGGGGTCAACGTATTTGTCATCAAAGGGATTGCTCCTGACGTGCCCCTTGAGACGATCTTTCGAGGGATATTTCCGTTCCTTGTGGCATTAATCGTGATGACCATAATTATGATAATCTTTCCGCAGATTGCCACCTTTTTACCCAAGTTCATCACCTATTAGGAAAGGATGGGCTAACGTTACCCCTCTCGTCTGCAAAGATAAAATTTAAACAGACAATCATTGATTTGCGAAGATGAGGGGGCGAGGTGAAAAGGACTGGGAAGGTTAACCTGAAATCTTTCGGCGGAAACTCTTCACCTTAAGT
The DNA here is from genome assembly GCA_016875255.1 of Deltaproteobacteria bacterium. The sequence goes on along the minus strand of VGRU01000216.1, from coordinate 3,483 downwards.
GAGGGATTAATAGTAGGGCAGATCAAAGGAGAACTTCTATGAACTCAAGAGAAAGGGTTCTCACAACGATACAACACAAGGAACCGGATAGGGTTCCTCTTTTTTTCAATTCCATCGAGGCCAAGTTTGTTCGTACCATTGCCCAGGGGGACATGATAAAGGCTTGGAATCAGCTCGGTGTGGATGTGTTCGTCATCGCCCGCCGGTCATGGTGCGGAGATACGCCCACAGGCCTGGGATATTCCCCCAATCCACCTCCCCCAGAGGAATCCTTCGGCGGTGCTATTTACGCCGGGTGGAATGGAATCGATGAGTTCGGCAGAAGATGGGAACATGGCAGATATGTCGGAGGAGCGGTCGCCAACCGGGATGACCTCCAAAAATATTCACCCGAGCTGAAATTGAATGAACGATACAGCGCTCCATTGATGGAGGATTGGAAGAAGAACTATTTCGATCATGCTTTTGCACTCTTCTCACATAGCGGCCCCCTTGGTTTAACCATCGAGGCGTTTGGGCTCATTGAGTTCTGTTATGCTCTATTTGATAAAAGATCTTTGATCCAGGAAAGCGTAGAACTAAAAACGGAATGGTTTATTGAGACCTCGAAGTATGCAGTTGAATTGGGAGTTGACATCGTCATCATGGGTGATGATATGGGTTTCAAGGGGCATGGTTATGTGTCGCCCTCCGACTTTAAAGAACTGGCTTTCCCTTATTACCGCCGCATTGTCGACTCGATCCCGGTTCCTGTATTCTGGCATTCGGAAGGCTATATCCGGGACTACATCCCCATGGCCATCGAAGCAGGGATTAAGGGAATTCACGGCATTGAACCAGCCGCTGGAATGGATATGCGGGAGATCAAAAGAGAGTTTGGAAAAGATCTGGTCCTTTTAGGTAATATGGACGGAAATCAGATTTTATGCCAATCCGATTTGTCACTCGTCAGGAAAGAAGTGGATCGATGCCTGAAAGAGGGGATGGAGGGTGGCGGGTATATGCTTTCCATTGCAGGATCAGCCCATGAGGGTATCCATCAGGAGGCACTGATCGAGATGTGCCGGTATCTCCAGGAGGCCGGAATCTATTCAAAATAAATTATACATGATGAATGGTTACGAGTGGTTCTCTACTCATGTCATTCGTTGTTAATCGTGCTATTTATTTTTTCACGGAGGCAAAAATGATCGACAAAGAAATATTTTACACAGCCCTTTCGCAGGGGAAGATGGAGGAGGCGAAGAGATTGACTCAGGAAGCCCTGGATAGAGGGGAGTCGGCGGAAGTGATTCTGAAACAGGGTCTTCTCCCTGCCATGGACCGGATCGGGGTCCGATTTAAAAGCGGTGAAGTTTACATTCCCGAGGTGCTGATTGCAGCCCGGGCCATGCATTCCGGAATGGATATCCTGAAACCCATCCTCTCTAAATCTACAGGGAGTATGGCGGGAAAGGTCCTCATCGGAACAGTAAAAGGCGACCTTCACGATATCGGGAAGAACCTGGTGATCATGATGCTTGAGGGAGGAGGCTTCGAAGTGGTTGATCTGGGGATTGACCTTCATCCGGACAAATTTATAGAGGCCATTCGCAGTCACCAACCTCAGGTGGTTGGAATGTCAGCTCTATTGACGACCACCATTTTAGAGATGAAAAACACCATCGAGGCCATTCAAAAGGCAGGCCTCCGTGAGAAGGTCAGGGTCATCGTCGGAGGGGCGCCGGTTACCGAAAAATTTGCAAAAGAGATCGGGGCGGATGGATATGGACCGGATGCGGCCTCTGCCGTGGATGTCGTAAGATCATTAATCTCTTAATTGCCCCACTTAGGACAGGTATGATTCTTATTGGCGAATCAATTAACGGAACGGTTCCGAAGGTTGGGGAAGCTATATTGAATCGGGATGAGCCTTTTTTGAGGAAACTGGCAAAAATCCAGTATGAATGCGGAGCCAATTTCCTGGATATCAATGCAGGTGTAGCGGGTGGGAATGAAGTGGAGGACCTCTGTTGGTTGGTGAAAATCGTTCAAGAAGAGGTCCCGATTCCGCTGATGATCGATAGCGCCAATCCCGAAGCCCTCAAGGCGGCCCTCTCGGTCTATCGCCATTCGGAGCCCCCTATCCTCAATTCCATCTCCGGTGAAAAAGAAAAATGGGATCAACTCTTCCCCCTCGTCACTGAGAAGAAATGCAAAACCGTCGTCCTCCTGATGGACGACCGGGGGATTCCAAAAACGATTGAAGAGAGGGTTGGCATAGCCAAAAAGCTTTACCAGAATCTGGTGCAAGCCAACATCCCTCCTGATTATATCTTTTTTGATATTCTCGTCCTCTCCGTGGCTGTGGAACCTGATGCCGCCCTTGTGGCTCTGGAGACGATCAAAACGATCCGGTCAATTTTTCCTCAATCCCACATCACCTGCGGGGTGAGCAACATCAGCATGGGCCTGCCCGGAAGAAAATTGATCAACCGAACCTTCTTGACGATGGCCATTGCCGCTGGCCTCGACACCCTCCTCATCGATGTCAGAGACCAGGCCCTCATGTCATCAACCTATGCCAGCAAAGCCCTTGCTAATCAAGACCCTTACTGCCTCGAATATCTTAAAGCCTACCGAGAAAAGAAGATTTTAATATAAATTTTTCTCACCCTTTTTCAGAAAGACCCATAATTCCCTTGACAAAGAAAAATAGCTTTATTAATATTATGCAAAATTGAATAACGATGTTCTATATATAGAACGATTTTCCCTCAGACTTGGGTTGGTTGAAAAGGCATCGGGTTTATGCAAAGAAAAGCCAAATGCCCTGATCTTCCGACCAGGACATTTGTAGAAAATAAAAAAGAATCCTGGACCCTTTGATTACCTTATCACTTTTTAATAGATTTCTTTGTCCATCTTCAGCAAACGGTCCTTACATCCCAGACCTTCAATTCGGGGGACGATAGACATATTATAAAGTTCAAATGAAAAGCCGGAAGAACCTAAAATTTATAATTCAAACTCAAGGAAAGGAGGTATTACAAATGAAGCAGAAGAAATATTTTACAGGTGTATTGGTAGCGGTTTTTTTTGTTGGGTTGATGGCATTTGTCTTGCCCTTTGAAAAGGCCTATGCGCAGGAGGTGAGGCTAAGGGTGGCGACTTACTTTCCTCCTCCGTCAATGCAAGCCAGAATATTGGAAGAATTCTGTCGCGAATTGGAAAGCCGCACCAAAGGTCGGGTGAAGGTTGATTTTTTTGCCGGCGGGTCATTGGTTTCGCCCGTGGCGACGTTTGACTCTCTGGTGAGCGGAGCCGCTGATATCGGTTATTCTCATGTTTATTACACACCGGGCCGTATGCCCGTAACCGAAGCGGTTGGCCTGCCTCTGGCTTATCCCAGCTCCTGGGTAAGCAGTCAGGTCATGAATGATTTCTACCTCCAATTCAAGCCCAAGGAATTTGATGCGGTGAAAGTGCTCTGGATGAACACTT
>VGRU01000215.1 GCA_016875255.1 Deltaproteobacteria bacterium | reverse complement strand
CCTGGCCCAGGGTCCGATTCTCACCGGTGGATTTGCCGCCGGAGGGGCGGCCGGCGGAGGCGTTCAGAAAAATCATCCCACCGTGGGAATGATCACAAAGGGCGCGCTCATCGAGAGAGAGGTGCCGGTGAATCTCAACGGGAAGAAGGAACTCTTCCTCACCCTCTTTAACCCCGATTTTTCAACGGCTGAAAAGACGAAAGAGGCAATCAACCGTTCTCTGAACGGTTCTTATTCAACCTGTCTCGATTCGGGAACCCTTTCCATCACCGTTCCGGATACCTATCAGGAGCGGATAACGGAATTGATCGCATCACTCGAGAAGGTGGAAGTCGTTCCGGATTCAGTGGCCAAGGTCATCATCAATGAGAAGACAGGGACAATCGTCCTGGGAGAAAATGTGCGTATTTCAACCGTCGCAGTGGCCCACGGTAATCTCAACATCCAGATCAAGGAGGGTTCAAATGTTTCGCAGCCCCTTCCTTTTGCACCGCCTCCGCCCAAAGGAACGGGAACGACCGTTGTCCCCCCGGGCAGCGGGACGGTTGTGGCTCCGGGAGGGTCAACCGTGGTGACACCCGAATCGAGTGTGACGGTCAAGGAGGAGGGGCAGGCGCTGGTGATTGTGGCAGGGGGAGTGAGCCTTGGAGAGGTGATCCGGGCGCTCAATGCCATCGGAGCCACCCCCCGGGACCTCATCTCCATCCTGCAGAGTATCAAGGCTGCGGGGGCCCTTCAGGCGGACCTGGAGATACTATAAACTTAACCCGGCGTAGCCGGACCCCAATAGGCTTTGGAAGTTGAAAAAATTCGAAATTCGAATATCGAAATCCGAAACAAATTCGAATTTTCAAAAATCAAATTTCTTAAAGCTTTTTTCGTTTTGAACATTTAAAATTTGGTCATTTGATATTGTTTCGAATTTCGGATTTCGTGCTTCGAATTTAAATCCGCTTGGTTGTGAATTTTATCATTTTGCGCATGATCATATTATTAAGGTACTTAAGATTAAGGGAGAGGGCGGAAAATGCCGATAAATGAGGTAAGGGAGCGGCCGGAGTCTTGGAACTCCTCGAAAATCCAGGGCCATGGACGGATCGACGAGAAGAGGCTTGAGAAGGCCTGTCAGGAGTTCGAATCGATCTTAATCCATCAGATGATGAAAACGATGCGGCAGACCATTCCCCGAACAGGATTCATGGCTGAGGGCAAGGAGAGAAATATCTTTCAGGCCCTCTTTGATGAAGAGATCAGCAAGAATATTTCAAAAAGCGGCGGGCTGGGTCTGGGAAAGATGCTCCTTCGTCAGATGAAGAAAAAGGCAGGCGAAAACGGTTCTTTTGAGATGAAAAAGGCCGATATCTCCCGGGACCCTTTGAGGAAAGGAGGAGTGGAGGAATGATGAAGGATTGGAAGGAAGATATGGATCTCTTATATCAACTGTTTGAACAGGAGGCGTCGAACTACCACCGGTTGATCAAAGAGATGAAGATAGAGTCGAAATGGTTGAGGGAAGGGGACACCGATTCTCTGATGAAATCGGTGAGATCGATCGAGGAGCGCATCAAAACGATCCGGATCATCGAGGAGGAGATCCGGAGAACAAGCGAAACGATCCTCAATGGTCTGGGAAAGGGAGAAAGGGACCGGACGCTTTCGTGTCTCTCGTCCCTTCTGCCCCCCACTCATCAGACCCGTCTCTCCTCGTATCAGAAGACGCTTAACCAGCTCAAGGCATGGGCCGGACAGATTAACGATCAGAACACCACCTTCATACGGGAGTATATGGCTTTTCTTTCAGAGCTGATCTCTCCTCTGATCGGCCGGTGGAGCGAGTCGACGGGTTATCCGGGCCATAAAAGCCCATCTGCTTCTCCATCCTATGCGTTGAATCGGGAGGTTTGAACATGAGCGGCATCCGGAATGTGATCGACATTGCCAAGGGAGCCCTTCTTGCCAACCAGAAGGCGATCAGCGTGACAAGTCACAATATCGCCAATGTCAACACTCCGGGGTACACCCGCCAGAGGATGATTCTTGAATCGAATCCCCCTTATTTCGCTGACCGGTTGAAGGTGGGAATGGGGGTCAGGGCAGACTCCGTCGTCCAATATACGGATCAGTTCATCAACCGGAATATCCATCAGAAGACCTCCCTTCTGAAAGAATATGAAACGAAGGCATCTGTCCTCTCTCAGATGGAGACCATTTTTAATGAGACGAATGAACAGGGGTTGGTTCGGGCCATGAATGAATTCTGGAATGCCTGGCAGGATGTGGCCAGCAACCCGGGCGGGTTTTCGGAGAGGACGGCCCTTCTCGCAAAAGGGGAGGTCCTCACGCGCCGATTTCAATCGATGAACGAGTCTCTCTATCAGATCAAAAGGGAGATGAACACCAACCTCAAACTCTCCATTCGGGAGGTAAACCGGCTGGTCAAACAGATTGCGGAGTTAAACGAAAAGATCGTGTTTGCGGAGTCCGACCAGACGGCGGCCAATGATTTGAGAGACCAGAGGGCAAATCATATTGAACAGCTCTCCGAGCTGGTGGGCAATGTTTACCTGACCGATCAGCACGGCGCACTGACCGTCATGAGTGAGGATGGGATGATCCTGGTCGATGGCAAATATTACTGGGAACTGAGCCAGGACGGGAATGCGATCTACTGGAATGGCATTGCAAGCGATATCAGCCGGAAACTCCAGAACGGAAAGATCGGGGCATGGCTCGATCTCCGGGATGAAACCATTCCCGAATATATCGCCAATCTGGATGAACTGGCAGGGACCCTGATGAGAGAGGTCAATACCCTGCACCTTGCGGGATATACCCTTTCGGGAGAGACCGGAAAGTATTTCTTCGAAAATTTTAAGACCGCCCCTGACACCCCCAACGCCAGCGATTTTACCGGAGCGGCTTCTTATATCAGATTGAGCAGTGATGTGAAAGGGATCCCGGCCAATATTGCGGCAGGCGGGGTATCGGGCGCCCCGGGTGATAATGAAAATGCGATGAGAATCCTGTCGATTCAGACCGATGGGTCCATCCAAATCAGAAAATGGAATTTCGATCAACGGGGGGCGTCTATTTTGAGCACGCTTCAGGCGGAAACCCTTGACGATTATTATCGTATGCTGGTAGGGGAGATCGGTGTTCTGACTGACGAATCAGCCGAGAATCAACAGTTTACCCAGGCCTTCCTCGCTCACCTCTCGGAGTTGAGGGATTCCGTATCCGGAGTGAACCTGGATGAGGAGATGGTCGAACTGATGAAGGTCCAGAGGGCCCACGAGGCCGCCTCGAAACTGGTCGCAATCGCGGATGAGATGTTGCAGTCCCTACTGGAGATGAGGTAAGGAAGCCAGGAACTCAGGAAAAAATCTTTCTTGGTTTCTGTTGGAGATGAGATAGAGGAGGGAAGATGAGAGTAGCGACGCGGTCATTCTATCAAGGCATTCAAGAGAGGATCCTCCGGCTGTCAGGCGATCTGAAGAGGATCAACGAGAAGATCTCTTCTGGGAAAAATGTGAATCGGCCGTCGGATGATCCGCTCTCCCTCATCGACTCGCTCGGCCTTAAGGCAAGCCTCTCACAATTAGAGCAGTATCAGCGCAATATGAAGAGGGGGGAGTCATGGTTAAACATGAGCGAGTCGGTCCTTTCCCAGACCCTCCAGCTCGTTGACCGGGCGCAAGAGATCGCCATTCAGATGGCCAGCGATACGCAGTCCGGTGAGTCAAGGACTTATGCGGCCACAGAGGTGGGTCATCTCCTGGATCAGGCCATATCCCTGGGCAACACGAGACTGGGAGGATCTTACATCTTTTCGGGCTACAGAACAGGCACGGCTCCTTTTTTGAAAGTGACGGTTGGCGGGATTGAGACTGCACAGTATGACGGGGATGCCAATGATTTTAGAATCCTGATCGGCAAGGGAGAGGAGTTGACCGTGGGGAAAAACGGACAGGCCGTTTTGATGGACTCCGGAATTTTTGATACCCTGGGCAGACTGAAGAGAGCTCTCGAGGATAATGACCGGAGCGCCATCGGTCAACAGATCGACCAGTTAAGAGGGGCTCAGGACGACTTCAATAACGGGATTGCCGATGTAGGAGCGAGAACGAGTCGACTGGAAGGAAAGAGAGAGATCCTGAATTATCTGGATTTGAACCTGAAGGAACGACTTTCTCAAATCGAGGATGCGGATTATGCGAGAGTGGTCGTGGAACTGAGGGAGAAAGAGCTGGCCTACCAGGCCGCCCTCCTCTCCTCGACGAGGATTGCGGAACTGACCATTCTCAATTATATTCGTTAGTCACAGGATGTGCGGCTACAAGATTTTCGCCAGGGAAGGTGGACATGCTGATTCTGACCCGCAAGGCGGGTGAGCGTATTGTCATCGGAGAGAGGATCAAGGTCCATGTCATCGAGATCAGGGGACAGCAGGTCCGCCTGGGCATTGAGGCGCCGGGAGACACCCCCATCCATCGCGAGGAGGTCTATCAGAAGATAGCGGAGGAGAACCGGCTTGCCACTCAGATCGGGTTAAGCCATCTGAACAATATTACAGAAGGAAAGGAGTAAGCCCCCTTTGAAGGTATCGACCAGCCGTTTCGGAACGATTGAGATAGAAGAGAAACAGGTCATCCATCTGCTCAACGGAATGATCGGGTTTCCGGAAGAGAAGCGGTTTGTCCTTTTGAGGCACGCCGAGGAATCACCCTTCTTCTGGTTTCAATCGGTCGAAAATGACTCCCTTGCCTTCGTCCTGACCGATCCCCTCTGGTTCCAACCCGATTACGACATCGAAATCAGTCCGGAAGATGCGGAGGGGCTTGAACTTGACAGGGCTTCAGAGGGGATTCAGACCCTGGTGGTAGTGAGTATTCACCCGTCAAACGGAAAGTCCGAAATTACCGCCAATCTCCTCGGACCCATCGTGATCAATCTACGCAACAGACTGGCAAAACAGATCGTCCTTTATCGCAGTCCTTACTCTCACCGCCATCCGGTCCCCACCCATGAAAACAAAAAACCCTGAAGGCCTTTATTCTCAGCTTTCAGGGTTTTCAGGCAGATGATTTAAAGGTGGTTCTATTTGATCAGATCGAGGATGGATTCTTTGATGATCTTTTCTGCAAGAGTTTCACTGTCCACACGATACTGGCCATCCTCTATCCGCTTTTTAATCTCGGAAACCTTATCCGATCTCACTTCCGGAGTCGTCTGAAGGACCTCATAGATTTTCTGCATCTCTCTGGAGCGGGTGGAAAACTCCACCCTGTCTCCGGAGGCAGTCTTCGCATCCGCTTCTCCGGGCTTTTGATTTTTCTCCGGAGGATGGGTTGAATTGGCCTGGCCGACATTCTGCAACATGTTGTTCTTCTGGTTGATGTCAGAGACTTTCATTATTCTCTCCTTATTCAAATTCAAATGAGTTGTTCATTGACGAACGATTTCGTCATCTCATAAAGCCTTTTTTCCAACTGGTTGTTTTCGGCAGGAGCCAGATACTCTTTGACCCCGCCATCGGTTTCACCCAGAACCTTGAAAGCAATCCCCTGTCCGCCATCCGAAGCCACATCGAGCGGCCGTCCATATTCCTGGCTTAAACGATTCAATATTGCCTGACTGGTCTCATTGCGCCGGGAGCCATTTGTCAATTGCGCAATGAGTTCTTTTGCAATTTTGTCAACGACCAGCATCTTCTTACTCTCCTTCGATAGAGTGACCTCATCCTTTTGGCCGTCTTGCTTATTGACCCTATCTTTTGAGATACGGGATCGCACAGACAGTTGCTGACTGTAAGCCTTTAAAATATGCTGTACATGGAAGTCACCGATGATCATAAGCGGTCCTTTATTTCTTCACTTACTTTATCGTCTAATTATAAAAAAACTTTAAGTTTTTTTTAATACCTTATCAATTATTTAAAATACCCTTACAAATCAACGGGTTAAAAAATACAGGGCATTTCATTTGTGATGGTCTCGTAAAAAGTCGAAAAAACCTAATGATCGTCATTCCGGCAAAAGCCGGAATCCAGTTATCTCAGGCACTTATGAAAACACTGGACACCGGTTTTCACCGGTGAGACGACTTTTTACGA
>VGRU01000214.1 GCA_016875255.1 Deltaproteobacteria bacterium | reverse complement strand
CTCTTTCATCATCGTCGGAAAGGAAATGGGTTCTCCGTGAAGGGTGTTATGGATTTTTTTGGTCACAACAAAAAAATCTTCTCCTCCTTTAATCACTTCCCACTGGGTTTGAATGCCAAGCTCATTCAACAAAGGGACGAGCCGATGCAGAATCTCTGCAACCCCTCCACCGACCGCGGTGGAGTTGACCATCTTGACCCGTTTCCCCTTTAAGCCCTCTGCTAAAAGGTAGAGTTCCTCCAGGGTCTGAAGACCAACGATCGGCTCGTAATCCATTAAACGGATCGATGGCATTAAGATTTCATCTCCTCTTCGATATGTTGAAGAATGATCTTCCGAATCTCTTCCAACGTGTGAAGATAAATATCAATGCCCTCGATCCGTTGAGCAACCCTCTCTTTTCTTAAACTGTCCCGGAACCAGTGAGAGAAATCATTGGTGTGGATTCCCAACCGGAGCCTGGCTTCGATTAAGTGATAATGGATGGATCGAATTCCAATCTTCCCGATGATTTGACAGAAATCTTCTAAATTCCATGCGACATAATGCGTAGGCATCACAACGCTGACCGATTGACAGAAGAAAAAAGGAGTCTTGCCCTGGCGATACCCGCTTTGAGGATATTTTCGAAAATGATCCTCAACGATAGCTATGATCGATTCCCTCAAAGCCCGAAGGGAGGTATAATCCCTGACATCCAGAGCGCCTAATCTTTCTGCGAGAGCTTCTTCATCGAGGGAGGCTGAAATCCACTGGGAAAAATCAGAATGGTACCTTTCGATAGCAAAGTGTCGTTCCCGATAACTTTGAAAGACATGATAAAAAATTGCAGAGCCGGTGCATCGCCTCAAAAGAGTAACCAGCTCCTCTAAGGTATTGGCCTTCTCCCCGGTCAACTCGACTAAATTGGATGATGTGTAAAAATAAAAGGGATTGCCTTGCATGACTATTAAAACACCTTTTAAATGATCTTTAGAAATTGATAAACTTCAGATGGATCTTTTACATAGTACTTTGCCGAAGAATTGCTCGGGAAGCCTACAAATATCGTGATCCCCCCTTTTTTGAGGACCTTGAAGGCGTCTTCATCCGTTTGATCATCTCCGATGTAAACAGGGAACAATCCATCTTGATTGACCTGATCCAGTAGCCCTAAGACCGCTGTTCCCTTATCTACCATTGATTGGGGCCTGATTTCAAATACCATCTTTCCATGCCCCAAACAAAGGGGGACCACGGAGTCCTTAATCTCTTGCTTCAACGCTATAAAAATAGGAGGAACCTGTCTTGGGTCGACATTTCGATAATGAATGGCGAGAATCCATTCCTTATCTTCTATGAGGACTCCGTCAACATCTTTCAATTGGCTATTTAATCGGTCCCGAATCCTTCCAAGTTCGGGCGCAACTTCTTCTGGAACGAGCTTCTTTATCCCGCGTTTGGGTGCAAAGACCTCCAATCCATGATTCCCGACATAATAAACCCCCTTCAAGCCGACCAATTCCCGAATATCTTTAAGGGATCTTCCGCTCACGATGGCCAGAAGGAATTTGGGATTCTTCTTTAAGGCTAAGAGCAGGGCTCTGGCCTCTTCGGGAAGAATGGCCTTCTCTGGATGGGAAACGATAGGGGTAAGAGTTCCGTCATAGTCTAAAAAGAAAAAAATGAGGTTGGCGGTCTTTAATCGTGCCAGAATTTTTTCTGTGTGATCAAAAAGATAATCCACTCATTCTCCTACGAAATCTGGATGGCTTTTGTAAGGATTTGGTTGGCCCAACGATAAATATTTCTTTCTCGAACAATTTCCCTGAGCTTTATCATTTTCCGAGAAACCTCTTCGGGCGGCATCTCCAGTACCTCCTTAATCGTTTGAGCAAATTCATCCGCCGCATAAGGATTGACAAGAAGGACTTCGTTCAACTCTCGCGAAGCGCCCGTAAATCGTGAGAGAATGAGGACGCCGTCGGAATCGGTCTTGGCCGCAATATATTCCTTTGCCACCAGGTTCATCCCGTCGTGGAGAGAGCTTACGATACAGAAATTGGACATCTTATAGAAGGCCAGCATTGAAAGGAAAGGGATATGCTCCCGGAGAAAGAGGATTGGGGACCAGTGCTCTGTTCGGTGCTTCCAATTGATCCTTTCCACCAATTCGTCAATCTCATCGTTGATCAGTTTATAACTTGGAATATGTTCCCGGCTTGGTGCACCCAACTGGATATACACAAATCGTTTTTTATATTCGGGGTTTTGATCTAAAAAAAGATCAATCGCTCTGAACTTCTCGGGGATCCCCTTGGTATAATCCAGGCGGTCCACCCCTACCCCTATGATTTTATTAAAGAGATGGTATTGAGTTCTTAACTTTTTCATCTCCTCTTCCACTTCTCTCTTCCTTGTGATTTCGTCAATGGCATCGAAATCGATACTGATGGGGAAGTGGCGGACATAAGTCGTCTTACCCCCATAGACGATCGAAGACCTCTCACGATCAGGTCTGGCCTCCAATTCCCGATCTACCGTATCAATGAAATTGTTACAATGGTAACGGATATGAAAACCCAACAGGTCATTTCCCAGGAGACCCTCGAGGAGTTCTTTCTTCCAGGGGCAAATCCGGAATGCTTCCGGGTTTGGCCAGGGGATATGCCAGAACTGAACCGTTAAGGCATCGGGTCTTTTCTCTTTGATGATCCGGGGGAGTAATGTAAAGTGATAATCCTGAATAAAGATCAACGGTCTTTTATTGCCGATTTCTTCTAAAATGGCCTCTCCAAAGAGATGGTTTACTTTTTTATAGTATTCCCAATCGGGAAGTCTGAAAATGGGGCGGGTATAGGCGATGTGGCAGAGGGGCCAGAGAGCCTCATTCGCAAACCCATAATAATATCCTTCTTCCTCTTCTTTCGAAAGCCAGACTCTTTTCAGTTCATATTGTGGACTTTCCGGTGGAACCCTCACCCTCCCGTTGTCGTCCACGGTCTCGTGATCTGCTGTGCCACTCCCGTGTGCAATCCATACTCCTCCGCAAGCTCGCATCATGGGGTCCAAAGCAATGGTCAACCCACTGGCTGGCCGAACGCATTCAATCTGGTCTCCCTTCCAGTTATGAATATAGGGCTCTCTATTGGAGACAACAAAAAGTTGATAATCCTTTAATTTCTCTTTAATGATTCGCTGAAAATGTTTCTTTTTCACCGATTGTTCCCTATCTTAGCCTTCTACGAAGACCCTTTAATAATTTACCTTCTATTCATATCTTCAATGTTTAACCATTCGTTTAAAAAGAAAAAGCAAGAAAGATACCAATGGCAACGATATAAATTACCTAACTATTTTAATGCATTGAGGTCTTAATAATAAATCGGCAAAGTTTAAATAAGGGGCAAAACGAAACAGCCTGTGGCAAAATAGGACAATCCTTGAGTTGAACCAGAAAGGAAGAGAATAAGAGGGAGGCAGTGCAGAAATTGAATTAAAGGCGCAGGACTTCGCTCACCCACAGTCAAAAAAAACCTCGTAACACTTTAGCTCTTTGAAAAACGTTATCTAATCCCCCTTCATCCCTCTTTGGTCTCCGACCCGGAGCGCCTGCTGGACCCGCCCTCGGTCGGGACCGGGGCCGGTAGGCGGGGTCTCTGACCCGGAGGGCAAAAGGGGGAAATGTTTCTCCTCCCTTTAGCCTTTTTATCCCCGTAGACAACGGGGCAAGGGGAGGCGCCGCCGTCCAGACCCGCACTGCTCACGCCAAACGAAGCATTGGGACTTTGGCGCCGGACGGTAGGGAGAGATTTTAAAAAGATTATTTCAAACAGCTAAATTATTTTTATAAAAACGATTTGACAGAAACAAGAATCGTCGTTATTATGTAAGAGGAATACAATAGGCACACGTTTATGAAATATTTTGACTGGAATGATGTGAAGAACGAGAGGCTCAAGAAAGTGCGTGGTGTGTCGTTTGAACAGGTTGAATTGGCATTCGCATCAGGAGATTTGGTTGACCGGATAAAACATCCAAATCCGGCAAAATATCCGAATCAGAAAGTTTTCCTGGTAAAGATTGAAGATTATATTTATTCGGTGCCATATGTGGAGGATAACGAAAGAATATTTTTGAAAACAATAATACCAAACAGCAAAGCAACAAAGAAGTACTTAGGAGGCAAAAAATGAAAAAAGCAGCATATTTGGATAAAGACGAGAGGGAATTGGCAAAATCACTTGAAAATGAAGAATGGGTTTCTGACCTCACTAAAAAAGAAAAAAAGCAATACGAGGAATATGCCCGCTATAGCCTGAACAAACAGAAGCGGATCAATATCCGAATGACTGAACGAGATTTAAAGAAAATTCGTGCAAAAGCAGTTGAAGAGGGCATACCGTATCAATCCCTTATCTCAATGTTGATTCATAAATACAATGAGGGGAAAGTATCGGTTAATCGATAAACAGCCTAATATCGCTCAACCAGACGCGCAAGAATGGCGCGCAGGTTAGCTCGGTCGTTGAACCTGTAGAAAAAGTCAATCTCGCCCGAATCTGGCGAGTTGGAAGAAAATGCAACCTCTCAGGAAGCTCTGTATACGACGATCTCGTGCTGGGGGGGGGGCGGATAATAATGGGGAAATATATAGCCACGGGGTGACGAAGGAAGATTATTCTTCCTGGAGTTTTCGATAGAGGGTTTTTCGATCGAGACCCAGTCTTTCAGCCGCCTTAGACTTATTCCCTCCTGTTTCAACCAGAACTCTCCTGATATATTCCTTTTCTAATTGATCCAGGGTAAACTTCTCTTCCATCGCCTTCTCAAACAATTTTTCATCTGCCTTTTGAATGATAGATGCTGGTAAATCCTCTGGAGAAATAACTTCATGCCGGCTCAGGCTGATCGCCCTCTGAAGGATATTCTCCAACTCCCTTACATTTCCGGGCCAGGGATAGTTTAATAGTATTTTTAAGGCATCCCCTGAAACGGTTGAAACAGCCTTCTTCAGTTCTTTGCTGAATTTTTGGATGAAATGCTGAACGAGAATGGGAATGTCTTCCCTTCTCTCGCGAAGGGCCGGCATGTCGATATCGATCACCTTCAAACGATAATAGAGATCCTCGCGAAATCGACCCTGCTGGATCGATGATGTGATATCACAGTTTGAAGTGGAGATGATTCTCAAATCAATGGGATAGGAAGTCGTATCTCCGAGGGGCCTGACCTCTCTCTCCTCGAGCACCCTCAGTAACTTAGCCTGGAGCGTAGGAGGCATCTCCGTGATTTCATCCAAAAAAAGCGTTCCTTCATTGGCTTCAAAAATAAGCCCTTTCTTGTCCGATTTTGCGTCGGTGAACGCCCCTTTCTTATAGCCGAAGAGCTCGCTCTCAAGAAGGGTTTCAGGAATGGCTGCGCAATTGACTGCGATGAAGGGGCCTCCCTTTCTGACGCCGCTGTAGTGGATGGCTTTTGCGGCCAGTTCCTTGCCTGTCCCGCTTTCTCCGGTGATGAAAACATTGATGGAACTGTCACGAATCCTTTCAATGAGGTCGTAGATTTTTTGCATGGAAGCGCTTTTCCCAATAAGCTGATGAAAATCATATCGGGTCTCCACCTCTCTTTTTAATCTTACAACCTCCTTTTTTAGAAAACGATTTTCAAGGGCTTTTCTCACCGTCAGGATGAGTTCATCCATTTGAAAGGGTTTGGTGATATAGTCATAAGCTCCCATCTTCATCGCCTGGATGGCCGACTCAATCGTCCCAAAGGCTGTGATGATGACCACCGGCGTTAAAGGAGATACCTGTTTCGTTTCTTCAAGGAGGTCAAGACCCTTCAGTCCCTTCATCTTTAAATCGGTGATGATGATGTCGAACTCTTCTTTTTTGAGAATCTTTGAAGCCTCTAAACTGTCATGGGTGGTGATGGCAGAGAATCCCTCCCCTTTGAGAACGTCGGAGAGCAACCCGCACATCTCCAAATCATCATCCACCACCAAGACTTTATGGAGGGTCTCACTCATTTTTCACCTCGCCTTGATAAGAGGGAAGATAAATCTTAAATAAGGAACCTTTCCCGGTTTCACTTTCTACCTCAATCCATCCTTCATGGTCCTGAACAATACCCTGGCTCACGGTCAAACCCAGGCCAGTCCCTTTGTCTTTTTCTTTTGTGGAAAAGAAAGGGTTGAAAATGTTGTCCATCACTTCCCGTTCCATTCCCATTCC
>VGRU01000213.1 GCA_016875255.1 Deltaproteobacteria bacterium | reverse complement strand
CGTTTTGGATATCGAGAATTTTCTGGCACCTGACACAGATGACGTGATGATGGGGTTTGGGATTAGGATCGAAACGTTTCTTATAGGGGTCGAAGTTTAGCTCCATGACCTGGCCATGCCTTCTTAATGACTCCAGGGTGTTATATACTGTGGCGAAGGACATTGTAGGGAACTTTTTTGATACCGCCTTATAGATTTCATCTGCGGACGGATGTTCCTTGTTCCCCTCAAGAAACTTCAGAATCGCCAGTCTCTGGGGTGTCAGTTTCAATCCCACCTCTTTATATTTTTCTATCCCATCTATCCTCATCTAATAGAATAATTATCACATTAGAATTATTATTGTCAAGTATTATGTGAGAGATTTCCGATTAAGTCCAGAAATTTCTGATTACACCCATTAGGGGCCGATTGCAACGATTAGAAATCATTGATAAATAAAGAAAAATCTGTAGAATCATTTTTAAAATCCATGTGATCAGAGAGCAAAGGGTAGTTTTTCAGAGCTCTCTTTAAAATTTCTTTTCATCTTTCAAGGGACACCCCAAAAAAGATTTGAAATTATCCTTTACAGGCCGGTTTATTGTGATAAAATGTTTTTAAAAGAGTCCTTCTAACATGGGAGGGAGAAGATGAATACAATCTTTTTGGGTCTTGTTGCTTTTGCCTTCATTGCTGGGGTCATCATTTTTATTATTGTCATGATCGAGCTAAAGGGCGCGATCAAAGAATTAAAAGAGTTGATCAGGACGACGGAAAAATCGATGAAACCGACCCTGACAGAACTTCAGGAGACCCTTAGAAGCCTCAGAGATTTTACCGACAATATTAACGAGGTGGCTGAGGATGTAAGAGATTTTTCGGTCTCGATCAGAGGGGTAAGTGAAAACGTGAGAAATGTAAGCGAGAGCGTAAGGCAAGTAAGTGAATTGGTTGGGGATGTGAGTTTACTGGCAAGGGCCGAGGCTTCAGGCGTGAA
Organism: Deltaproteobacteria bacterium; assembly: GCA_016875255.1. The sequence continues at coordinate 5,241 of VGRU01000213.1, read as the reverse complement.
GGCAGGTCTCAGGGCAGGTTTGCAAGCCTTTTTAGGAGGTCTATTGAAGCAAAATAGAGGCGGGTCCAAAGATTAGATCTTTGGATAAAAGAAAGGAGGCAATCCATGAAACATGAAGAAGAAAGTTACAGTGCTGGTCCTTTGATCTTCTCATTCTTTCTGGGGGGGCTGATCGGAGCAGGCGTGGCGCTCTTGTTAGCGCCGAAGTCAGGGAGGGAAACAAGGGAGAAAATTAAGGAGTTAGCCGTCGAGGCTAAAGGGAAGGCAGAAGAGGTGATCGAGCAGGTAAAGGGCAAGGTGACCTCTGTTGTAGAAAAGGGGAAGGATGTGATTGAAGAAAAGAAGTCAATTGTAGCCACGGCTATTGAGGCTGGGAAGGAAGCCTACGAAAAAGAGAAGGAAAAACTGGCCAAAGGACATTAATCCCAACGCTGTTCATCTTAGTCGTTAATGCTAAGCCCTCCCTTCGACTTCGCTCAGAGGACATTCGGAAAAAAACCGTTCGCCCTGAGGCTCTGAAAGGGTGAACGGTGAAAGCCTAACTAAACAATATTAGCATTAACCCAGTTCTCATTTTCCCTTTTTCAAATAAACAAGAGTGGCTCCCCAACCACCTTGATCATCAGGTGCGATCCTGTAAGATTCGACAAGCGGATTTTTCTCGAGAAGGGAGTGGACGATAGTGCGTTGCACTCCCTTTCCTTTTCCGTGGATGATCCGGACCTCTTTAAATCCCTTCTTCTGACATTCCTCAAGGTAATCCTCCAAAAGAGAAGAGATCTCCTTAGGAGAGAAGGTGTGAAGATCAATCCAGTCTTCAATGGGGATGTGAATGGCCATAAACCACAGGTCGTATCGTCACATCGTCAAATAGTCGGATAGTCAAGAACGATAAGACGATGAGACGATCAGACTATAGGACTATTCGACCACTACCTCCTAATTCTTTCCTGACCATTTTAAAAATCTTATGAAACATCGGTCGGGTCAATTTGCCGGTTAAGGTGTTCTGCTGACTCGGGTGATAGGTGGTGATTAAAGAAATAGTTCGGAGCCTGGAATTCGCCTGCCCCGATTCTATCGGGGGAGTTCGGAGAACATAATTCTTACCATGACCGAAGGTCAATGGAGGAATTTCAAATCCTTTCAGCCTCAAGGACTTTAAGGCCTGTGTAAAGGCAATTTGACCCAATGGAACAACGACCTTAACATTTTTTAATAAATCAAGTTCCTTAAAAATATAGGGTCGGCAGTTCTCTATCTCTTCGGGCAGGGGTTTATTATCGGGCGGGGCACAGCGGATCGTTGCCGTGATGTAACAATCCTTTAAAGTAAAATCGTCATCCCGTCTGGCCGAATTGGGTTGATTGGCAAAGCCAAAACGGTGAAGGGCTTCAAACAGCCACTCACCGCTTCGGTCCCCTGTAAACATTCGTCCTGTCCGATTTCCACCATTGGCCGCAGGCGCAAGACCGATGATAAGAACACGGGCCTTCGGGTCTCCAAAACTGGGCAGGGGTTTGGACCAATAATTCCAGTCCCTGTATCGCCGGGGCCGATGCTCCTGGACCTCTTTTAAATAATTGACCAGCCTAGGACATTTCCGACACCGAATTATTTTTTCCTGTAGTTCTTCCAATTTTCCTTCTGAGTCCATCCTATCCATCTCGTATCACACTTCGGATTGATCTTTCAAGGAGAAAGAGATTTCTGAAAAAGTCCAGAAATCTCTAATCAGAGAGCGAAAGATAGTTTTTCAAAGCTCTCAGAAATGTTTTTTGACAGGGGCAGGAATTCTTGTTAAAAATAGTTATAATCTTCTACAAAACGAAGATGAGGTAACGGATGCCAGCCTATTCTCATTCTCAGCTCTCCACTTATGAAACCTGCCCCCACCAATATCGACTTCACTATATCCAGAAGATTAAGGTTGAGACAGAGGGAGTTGAGGCTTTCATGGGTTCGAGGGTTCACGATGTCCTGGAGAAACTCTACCGGGACCTAAAAATGACCAAACTCAATACTCTCGAAGAACTTCTCGCCTTTTATCATCAATGCTGGGAGAAAAACTGGAGCGAGGCAGTTCAGATCATCCGAAAGGAATACCGTGCCGAAGACTATCACCGTCTGGGAGAAAAATGCATCACAGACTATTACACACGTTATTATCCTTTTGATCAGGGCAAGACCTTGGGCCTTGAAGAGACCATTTATTTTCCCCTCGAAGAGGAGAAAGGGTACTGGATCCGGGGAGTGGTCGATCGTCTTGCGCTCTTGGACCACTCCACCATCGAGATTCACGATTATAAAACCTCCAGCAGGCTCCCAACCCAAAAGGATGTCCAATCCGACCGCCAGCTTGCCTTCTATCAAATGGGGGTGGAGGGAAAATGGAAAGATATAAAGGAAATCAAATTAATCTGGCACTATCTTGCCTTCGATGCGGAGATCCAATCTCTGAGAACTCCTGAAGAGCTTCAACGACTCCGGCAGGAGACCATGGAGCTCATCAAGAAGATCGAGTCAGACAGGGAGTTTTCTCCCAAGGAGAGCCCCCTCTGTGACTGGTGTGATTATCAGGGGCTCTGCCCGAAACGGAGACACCGGGTCGTTGTGGACAATCTTCCCCCGAATGAGTATCTGGAGGAAGAAGGAGTGAATCTGGTCAACCGGTACGTGGAACTGAAAGAAAAGAAGGGGATTTTACTCGGGGAAATTGACGCAGAACTGGCCAGAGTGGAGGAGGCTCTCTTTGCTTTTGCTCAGCGGGAGGAGTTAGAGGCAATCTACGGGAGCGACCATGTCGCCAAGATTAAGACCGAGGTGAAAGAGAAGTATCCTTTGAAGGGAGATCCGAGTCGAAAGGCATTGGATGAGTTTATCAGGACCGCCGGTAAGTGGATGGAAGTTTCTGATTTGAACCCCTGGATGCTGGCAAGGATTCTCGAACGGGGAGGGTGGCCTCCTTCTCTCGCTAAGAAAGTTAAGGAATTCTCCACCGTAGAAAAAAACCGCTCCATCGTCGTATCGAAATTGAAGGAAAGAGATTAATGCTTTGATAATCTCGAAGCACGAAATCCGAAATTCGAAACAAGCACTAATTTTCAAAATTCGAATGATCAAAACAAGAAGGTCTCGTAAAAAGTCTGAAAATACACCTTTCTGTCATTCCGGCGAAAGCCGGAATCCAGTCTTTTCGAATAGTTATAAATTCCCTGGACTCCGGTTTTCACCGGAGTGACGACTCTTTACGAATTCATCAAACAAGAATTCAGGAAAAAGAAAAAAGGTTTCGAAAATTTGGACATTTGGATTTAAGAATTGTTTCGATATTCGATATTCGAATTTCGAATTTACGAGATTGTACGGACAGCCTGAGTTTGAGAGGAAAATCTTATGGACATCCGAGTCGAGAAAGGCATTGCCGAAAAGTATCCTTCCGAACTTCTCCTTCTTTTTTCTTTTGAATCGCCAGACCCTCTGGAGGGGTCAACCAAGAGTGTTGATCTGGAATGGAAGGGGTTTGTCTCCGCCCTTATCAATCAGAATGATTTCAAGGGGGAGTTATTCCAATGTCGGCTCATTCATACTCAGGGCGCGCTTCCTGCGAAAAGGGTGTTGCTGACCGGTCTCGGGAAAAAGAAAGAGTTTGATCTGGAGAAATGGAGGGGTGCGACATCCAAGGCCGGACAGTTTATCAGGGATTCGGGAATCAAACAATTTGCCCTTCAAATAAAGAGGCTGAATGACTTTTCAGAAGAGGAACTGACAGAGAACTTTGTGACAGGGCTTATCCTGGGGCTCTATCAGTTCAATGAATTTAAGACGCTTGAAAGGGAAAAGATAAAAACAATTGGGGAAGTGGTCCTTCTCGGAGAAACCGATCGAGAGATCCAATCCATCGGAGAGGGGTCAAAAAAGGGGATGATTATTTCGGATTCGGTCTGCATGGCAAGAAATCTGGTTAACGGACCCAGTAACCAGGTCACTCCCACGTTGCTGGCTGAAAAAGCCAGACAGATTGCGAAAGATCACTCCCTGGCGATTCAGGTGCTGGAGGTGAGCGAAGCAGAGGCCATGGGCATGGGGGCCTTTGCCGCTGTGGCCAGGGGAAGCCAGGAACCCGGAAAATTCGTCGTTCTGGAATATAATAAAGGGAAGGGGCTGGATACCATCGTTTTGGTGGGGAAAGGGATCACCTTCGACAGCGGCGGGATCTCCATTAAGCCTTCGGAAGGGATGGAGAGGATGAAAGACGATATGTCCGGGGCCGCCGCCGTTCTCGGAACGATGCAGGCGGCTGCGCGGCTCCAGATCCCCCTTCATTTGGTGGGGATTATTCCAGCCACAGAAAATCTTCCGAGCGGGAAGGCCTATAAGCCGGGCGATGTGTTGAAGACCCTTTCCGGTCAGACCGTGGAGGTGATCAGCACGGACGCCGAGGGGAGACTCATCCTTGCAGATGCCCTGACCTACAGCCTTCGTTATAAACCAAAAGCTATCATTGACCTGGCAACCCTTACCGGAGCTTGCGTGATCGCTCTGGGAGATCATGTGATCGGTATCATGGGAAATGATGATGCCCTTTTAAAGAAGATCGAAGAAGCCTCCAGGAGCGGAGAAAAGGTTTGGCAATTGCCTCTCTGGGATGAATACTTTGATTATCTTAAGAGCGATACTGCGGATTTCAGAAATGTGGGGACCCGTGCTGCGGGGACGATCATTGGAGGAATTTTTTTAAGTAAGTTTGTTGAGAAGGCGCCCTGGGTTCACCTGGATATTGCCGGCCCAGCCTTCATTGAAAAGGAAAGACCTTACATTCCCAAAGGGGGAACAGGGGTTGGGGTGAGGTTGCTCCTTCAAATGCTCAGGGATTGGACTAAAGATTAAATGTCAAATGTCAAAACTCAAAGTTCAAAGGAAATTTAAAGTTCAAATGAAAAAATTCAAAAAGAAAAAAGTTTTGGCATTGAGTTATTTTGGCATTCCTTTGATATTTGGGTTTTGACATTTGAACTTTTATTCATAATTTTAGATTCTGGATTCATATAATGAGCGAGATTGAAAAACAATACCCCTTCATCAGAGCCTGTCGCAGGCAACCAACAGAGTACACTCCCATCTGGCTGATGCGTCAGGCGGGCCGTTATATGAAGGAGTATCGGGCGCTCCGGAAGAAATATTCCTTCTTAGAAATGTGTAAGAATCCTGAACTGGCCGCAGAGGTAACGCTTCAACCTA
>VGRU01000212.1 GCA_016875255.1 Deltaproteobacteria bacterium | reverse complement strand
TCAGACCTCCTCCCTGCCCCTCACCGCCCAGCAGCCATTGAATAATATCGTGCGGGCCGCCATTCAGACTCTCGCTGCCGTCCTTGGGGGGAGCCAGTCGATCCATACCACCTCTTATGATGAGGCGTATGCCCTTCCCACAGAGGAGTCCCACATCCTGTCGATTCGAACCCAACAGGTCATCGCCTATGAGACAGGAGTTTGCCGGAGCGCTGATCCTCTTGGAGGGTCTTATGCGATCGAAAAACTGACGGATGAAATCGAGGAGCGTGCCCTGGCTCTGATGGAAGAGATCGAAACCAGAGGGGGCTTCGTGGAATGCTTTAAGTCTCAATGGATCGAAAAACAGATCAATGAGGCTCGATATGAATATGCGCGCCAATTGGAAGCCGGGGAACAAATACAGGTAGGGGTGAATATGGAGCGGGATGAGGACGAAGAAGTCAGGATCAATATCTTCCGGCAGGCCTCTGATATGCAGGAGAAAAGGATACGATATTTAAGAGAATACAAAGCATCAAGAAACGGAGACCGGGTTAAGCGGGCATTAGAACATCTTTTTCATCAGGTGAAGAAAAACCCTGGCAGGAACTCTTTCCAGGCGATTCTCGAAACCGTAGATCAAAAGGCCACTCTTGGTGAGATCAGTGACACCCTGCGTCAGGCCTATGATTTCAGGATTCCGTCTGTCTGAACCTCCTTCTGCCCCTGAATTCTTTTGGCCACCAGGGCAAAAGGTGAGAAGGTACGGCATTGCGAATCAACTGCGGCATCTTCCTCCCTGTTGCCTCTGCTTCGATTCCGAAGAAGAGGACCGCTTCCCTGAAATATTTCTTTGTCCGAAATCGTTTCGGCACCACGCCCTTCTGGATGAAATACTTAAAATTTGATTGGGCGGTCAGCACCTGGATCGCCATCTCCTTTGGGCCTTTTGGAAACGAAAAGGGATTGAAGAGATGGTTGGCGGCCCACCGGATCGTTTGTGTGCGGTAAAGGGATTGCTCTCGTTTTCCGAGGAAGGGATGCCCGGAAGGAAGCGCCCGAATGAACGGGGAGACGAAGCAGGCAAGGAGAATCGAATCCGGCACGAGTCGGCCTGCCTTCATCAGTTGGTCAGTGAGGCCAAAAAGAGAGAGAAGGAATTCCCTGTTCTTTTTTCCCGAAATCGCATCATCCCCCATGGCCCTCCTGAGGTCGGGAAAGAGCGAAAAGATCAGTCCGGTTTCGATCATCATTCGGAGAGAAGTTGTTGCGGCGCCTTCTTTCAATTCCCTTTGAAATTCATCCCGGACACGGGAGGGAGAGCATTTCTTAATCTCCTCCTGATGGTTCAGGATGGCCTGATAGGTCTTTTCTTCAATACGAAATCCGGTGCGGGCGGCGTGTCGGATGACCCGGATCATTCGGACAGGGTCCTGTTTAAATTTTTCATCCGGATCGCCGATGGTCCGGATGACCTGTTTTTGAAGATCCGTTATCCCGTTGACATAGTCAATAATGGAGAAATCCGCAATATTGTAGAGGAGGCCATTGATCGTGATGTCACGGCGCAGGGCATCCTCCTGAGGGGTCCCAAAGCTGTCAGTCTTGAGAATCTCCCCGTCATCGGTGAGCGTCTCTTCAAATTCGGAATGGCTCCTGAAAGTGGAGACCTCAACCACCTTTCCCCCTTTAAAGAAGACATGGACCAGCCTGAACCGTCGGCCTATGATCCGGCTGTTTTTAAAAAGGGCATGGACCTCATGGGGGTGAGCGTTGGTGGCGACATCAAAATCCTTCGGGACCTTTCCGAGGAGAAGATCCCGGACGCTTCCACCGACGAGGCAGGATAAAAACCCGTGATGATGGAGGCGGTAGAGAACCTTCATGGCCTCCTCATCGATCATAGACCTTGAAATCGGATGCTCTGACCTTGGAATGATGAGGGGATTCATATTATCAAACTTGATATAACGCTATTCAGCGAAAGAGTCAAAGAGAGCCCCGAAAAAATACTTTTCGCTCTCTGATTACACACCTGCCTGCCGGCAGGCAGGGATTAAAAAAAACGATTCCACAGATTATTCAGAGATTTCTGGACTTTTTTAGAAATCTTGAAGAATATTCTCGAAGAATATTCTTGACAATTTGCCGGAATCGGAAAACAATCTTAATGAAAGGGGGGAAAGAGATGAAAATGCAAGAGGTCAGGGCGAAGGCGAAGGCTCTCGGCATAAAAAATACTTTCGGATTAAAAAAGGAAGAGTTGATTCGAAGGGTTCAGAAGGCCGAAGGTTATTTTGACTGTTTCGGAACAGCAAACGAATATTGTGACCAATTCCAATGCTGTTTCAGAGACGATTGCTTTCGCTTTGTGAAGGATTGATTCTCAAGGTTATGTCCGAATGTTAATGCAATGCCCGAAGCTTAACATTCTCTCGGGGTTGTAAAAGATAAAGCGAGCCACGATCTAAAAAGGAAAGATAAAAACATGCGTTGATTAAATTCGAAGCAGAATAGCCTTGCCCCAAACGTACTGGGTTATTCTTTTTCATTACTTCAATAGAGGGAAGGATCTATTTTTATCAGGTTCTCCCCTTTTCTATGAGTACTGATGGAGTTCCTCTTGTGACGCATAAGATACTGTAACAAAATCAGAATTCTTAATCCCCGTGTAATTCTTAATCCCCGTTGACTATTTGATCGTAGTTTCATAGAATACCTTCAAATCTCTTCAACTTTATCACTAATTGATCCAGACGAGAAGCAAATTTAATGAGCATTTTTGACCTTCGCCAACACCTTTTGAAAGGAATCAATGCCATTCCGACTCGACAGATTGAGGAAAGGAGGATATCCTGGGATCGAATTGAAAGATAATTATGGAAATTTCTCCTACGAAATAAATAAAACCCTCCAGTCCATATTTATTAAAGCATCTAATTTCAATATGTTATATAGTTTTCATTATTATAATTATTTTCAGCAAACGCTGAAACATCTATTTTAAATGAAAAAAATAACTTGACAATCTCTTGTTTTCAGTGTAATAGTATTTTTCAACAATTGCTGAAATAGGATAATTTAATGAAAAAGATAAAGCAAACGACAGAAAATCAAGCCGAAATTGCACTTAGGACATGTCTTGAAAAGGCTCCTTTTTTAAGGATCGAGGCAGTCTATAGGGAGCCAAAAGTGGACCTTATGGTAGATTTTCTTGTAACCCTAACCCTTGCCTCTGGAAACAAGCAAGATTTAATAGTAGAGATTAAAAACAACGGGCAGCCACGTATAGCTCGTGAGGCAGTGAATCAACTTCTTCGATATGGAGAAATCTATCCAGGTTCTTATGGCATTTTTATAGCTCCCTATATTTCCCTCCAAGCCGCTGAAATTTGTTCGAAAGATGGAATTGGGTATGTTGATCTTGCAGGTAACTGTCGTCTATCCTTCGACCAGGTATACATTGAGCAGCGGGGAAATCCTAATCCCTTTTCAGAAAAAAGGGATTTGCGTTCGCTTTATTCTCCCAAAGCCGAAAGAGTCCTTCGGGTACTTTTATGTAATCCTGAGAAAGTCTGGAAAACACAGGGTCTTGCTGAAGAAGCAATGGTCAGTCTCGGGCAGGTTGCTAATATAAAAAAGCTGTTAGGTGACCGCGAATGGATATTTACTTCCCGAGATGGATTTTCTTTGCGTGCAAAGGAAAAACTACTGGAGGAGTGGTCGGAAAACTACACATACCGAAAAAATAAAGTTCGAGATTTCTATACACTAAAAAACCTATTAGAGATTGAAGCTGACTTAGCAGAAGTCTGCAATGAGAGAAGCATTAAATATGCATTGACCGGATTTTCAGGGGCGGCACGGATAGCTCCTGCCGTACGGTATCAACGGGCGATGACCTACCTTGATGGCAATATAGACGATATCGCTTCAACATTGCAAATTAAAGAGGTAACAAGTGGAGCAAATCTAATGATACTAACCCCCTATGATGATGGCGTGTTTTATAGAACCCAAAAATTTAATAATATCAAAATTGCCTCCCCGGTACAGATTTACCTTGACCTGAAAGGATTCAGGGGACGAGGTGAAGAGGCAGCAAAGGCTGTTCTCGAGGAGGTTATCCGCCCAACATGGTAACGCGAAAAGACTACACAGTTGAAAAAGTTCGGGCAGCACGGTCGGTTCTTCTCGAACTTGTGCATCTGCTTCGAGAATACCGAGAGGAAATTGCTCTCATTGGGGGTTGGGTTCCGGAAATACTATTACCAGTGCAAGAAAAGCCCCACGTCGGAAGTATGGACATTGACCTTGCCTTAGACCACCGTAAGCTCAAAGAGGAGGGATACAAAACAATTCGGGAACTTCTTTTGGGCAGAGGATATCAGCAAGGGGAACACCCTTATATTTTTTACCGACAGATAACGCTGGAAGGTGCAGAAGTGAGGGTGGAAGTAGATTTTTTGTCTGGAGAATATGAAGGTACTGGGAAAAGCCACCGTCATCAGAAGATACAAGACATATTAGCCCGTAAGGCAAGAGGATGTGATTTAGTTTTTGATATGCAAAAGGAAATAACCATTGAGGGTGAACTTCCTGGAGGTGCGAAAGATTCTGTAACAATTCGAGTAGCTACTATCGTACCCTTCTTCATCATGAAAGGAATTGCTCTGGATGATCGATTGAAAGAAAAGGATGCCTGGGACATTTACTATTGTATTCAAAATTATCCCAGTGGCATTGACGGTCTGGTCCAAGAATTTAGACCTCATATGGATCATGGACTTGTCCGTGAAGGGCTGGAAAAGATCGCGAAACATTTTGAATCTGAGGCACACCTCGGACCCAAATTTGTTGCAGACTTTGAAGAATTGACCGATCTAGATACCCGTGAGGTCCTCCAAAGGGACGCCTATGAAAAGGTGAACTATTTACTCAAAAACCTAGGGATTGTATGAATCTCAAGCTGGAAGAAAACATGCCTGGGGTCAAAGCTAAACTATACATTTTACAATAAGCAAGAATTGTTGGTGTTATCCATGAAAAAGTTGGCCCTGCCTCATTAGAAATGAAGATGGAGAGAACCGGAGATGGGGGGATAGGGGGACAAAAAAGGTGATTGGAAGGTGAGGAGATGGCGAAACCTTCCGCGTCCTGAAGGAAAAAAAGGAGTAGCACTTACCAACCCTGACTTAATTTTTAAGTCATTTCTTATGTCAATGGCTTATGATCTCCTCCAGCGAAACCGAGTTGTGAACCAAAAGCCGTGCCCTTCTTACTTCTTATTCCATTAGAATGATAAGGCTGAAGTGACGCTGTGGCAGCGGCAGGCCGTGCTGATGAGGATGAGGCGGTCGGAAGCGCCCGCCTTTTTTATTTCCATCACTATTTTCAATAAATCTTCAGATAAATATCCTCCGACTCCTAATCCCAGTTGCTTGCTTCGGATGACTTTCGATTCAAAAGGACCACGTAAATCTTCGAGAAGCTTATAAAGAGGTTTCTCCCGTTTCTCTCTTGTAAAAGTGCAATATCGAGCAGGTTCTCGGCAATCCTCCGGGCAGAGGAAATCGGCAATGCTGGTATAGAGGTCACCGGTTTTCCCTCTCATGGGGTTAGGTAATCCTGTGAGATCAGGGACCTTACCCCTTTTCCCACCCAACGGCTTCAATTGAGAGAGAATATATTCGAAGGCGAGGTGGAAGGGGACAGCTGGAATGATGTAGTCAACTTTTCCGCTTACTGATAGGAATTGTTTAAGATAAGTTACTCCGTCACCAACCCTGGTTTCTACTGAAAGTCGAGAGATTTTTTTGCATTCCTTCTTATGTTTATCTACGACGACGATCTTTGAACGAGGGTATTTTTTTACAAGTGTCTCCACAGAACGGCGTCCAAAATGGCCACATCCGATGATAAGGTAGGAAAGAGGATTCATTGATTGATGATCTCTTCTTTAAGGATACCCCTGATATTAAAAAACCTTTTAGAAGGATATAGGAGAATCGAGGGAAAAAGTCAAAGTAAAATCTTCTTTTCTCGGTAGGCTTTAAGGTATTCGAGGCAGTAAGGGTCTTGATTAGCAAGGGCTTTGCTGGCATAGGTTGATGACATGAGGGCCTGGTCTCTGACATCGATGAGGAGGGTGTCGAGGCCAGCGGCAATGGCCATCGTCAAGAAGGTTCGGTTGATCAATTTTCTTCCGGGCAGGCCCATGCTGATGTTGCTCACCCCGCAGGTGA
>VGRU01000211.1 GCA_016875255.1 Deltaproteobacteria bacterium | reverse complement strand
CGGTGATGTCGTTCATGACCAGGAGGTCGCCCACCTCGTTGCCCGAGGCGTCGGCAAGGGGCGATACCGTCACGCGCCAGTCCCTGCCGCCGTCGGCGATATCCCGATGCGACGCGCCGTGCTGATGGCCCGACGGGTCATGGTCTGCCAGCCGCGCGAAGGCGTCGCACAGTCTGCCCGCGGTTGCATAGATGATCACGGAGTGGGGCAGACGCTCCCAGTCGGCCTCGCGGCCGAGCAGGCGCATGCCCGCTTCCCAGTTCTCACGCTTGAGGGCGTCTTTCTTTATGCTGACAGCGATTTGAACTCCGCTTTTCGCCTCCACGGATTGCAGAACATCCTCGATCTCTTTACCCAGCTCGACATACCCTGCGAGCCGCTCTCCGTCGAAGACCGGCTGGACCAGCCGCAACGTAAAGGTGCCCAGAGAACCCAGCTCGATGCCCCAGGCGGGCTTTCGGGTGCGCTCGGCCTCCTTGGCTGTGAACCGCTCGAACCTGTCCCCGCGCTTTTCCGGTTTGTGGACCCGCAAGAGGCAAACGCGGTTTGCGTCGGAGAAATAGAAATGCGTGAGGTTTTGTTCCTTGTGCAGTAGATCGAACAGGCCCTGCCAGTCGGCCAGAAGCCGCTCTGGGTCTTTGGCGATCAGGGCCTCGCGCACCCGCGCGTCCAGGGCAATGGGCCGCGCGGCCAAGGCGAGGCCTTTGGCCTGCTGTTCCAGCACGGCCTTCAAGTCCTCCGCAACCGCGCTACTCACCAGGGCGGTTCTTCCGGTCAGTCGAGCGGAATGCTGCTGCCAGAAGAGGACCGCCGCGCCGGCAAATAGCACGAGGAACATGACCGCCAGAAACGGCAGCAGATGGCGGCTTGCGGTGAGGTTTTTCGATGTCTGTGTGGGGTTCATCAATTTATCTCCATTCCGGTATTGTGGGGGCGACCGGCCGGTCGCCCGTACAATTCACGCCCGCCATCGGATTTTCCCGATCCAAGGCCCATTTTGCCGGATTGTTGTCGATGTATCCCCGGATGCGGTCCAATTCATCGTCATTGCGGATGATGTGTTCATAATAATTGCGTTGCCACAATTTGCCGCCTGGGGTGTTGCGCATTTCGTTGATGCGTTTGGTTGCCGCCGTTTTGAATGCGCCGATTAACCGACCGAGGGGTTTGGGTTTTTCCGTAGGGGCGGTTCGCGAACCGCCCCTACAATCGCCGGAAATTACGATGATCCCGTGGACATGATTGGGCATGATCACCCATTCATCCAATTCCACATGACCATATTGTGATGCCAACCATTCCCACAAATCGGCGACAATTGTGCCAAAATCGTTTGGCTGCATTTCTCCATTCACAACATCCCCGAACAGGCATTCCCTGCCCTGTGCGCAAACCGTGACGAAATACGCCCCGGCCTGCGAATAATCGTAACCCTGCAACCGGATGGAACGGCGGTTTCGTTGCGGTTGCAGGGGCGGTTCGCGAACCGCCCCTACACGGTCATACGGGCCGTTATTCATTGTACAGGCTACCTATTCATGAGATAAAAAAGGGGGTAAAATTGGGTGACACTTTTGGTTGATGTGGACCTTGATGAATCCCCTGGATTTGAGCCAGGATTCGACTGCAATTCTCCATGCCGATTCCCTTTCTGTTTGTCCAGGGTGATTCATTGTCGATAAAATCCTTTCCACCCTTTCTATCACCCAATCATAGATTCCCCTCCTTTCCCGCTTGGTAAAAGCCGGCCTATCGGCTGATACAAAGAACGCCTCGCAGGAAGTCCTTCCGTTGAGGCAAGGCCGATGGCGATGGTTCAAGTCATTGACCGCAGCCTCCGCATACGCACTGATGTGATCCCCGGGAGCGGGCAACTCCAGCGCAAGCTTATCCCGCAAACACCTCTTGAGTTCCCGCTGGGACTCTTCGATCGCTCCGTTGTAGGGTGCATAATACTCAGGATTGTTCAAAGGCAGCACAAAGGATTCAGATAAGAGATCGTTGATGACGCTATGGTTCATATTCCCCTCGTTATCCCGTTTCAAGACCAGAGGAGCACCGTAGCGATCAAACTTCTCGCTCAGATACCCCGCGATCTCTTCTCCTACCGGATAACCTCCGGCCATCGGCAAGAACTTGTAGCGCGATCCCAAGTCTTGTGTATTGCACAGATAGATTTTGCCATCAAGACCCACATCATATTCCGTGCCGTCCATAGCCCACACCACTCCCGGCGTCAGCCATTCGACCCGTCGAAGCTGAGCACGCAGGTTGGACTCAAAATCCTGCCGCACCCGCTCTACCATCTGTGCCAGCTCACGCCGTTAGATGCTGAAGCTGTGCCGTTGGTACAGCTCGGTGGTTCCTGCGCTTCGCTTCACTCCATGATCTAATAATCGAATCTCTGTGTCAAGAACCGACGGATTAAAAGGTTCCACTTTCTTCGGACCCGGAGGGTTGATTAAAACTTTGTCTCTCCGAATCCTCTCCCGCCATCGGTTAAAACTTCCTAACGGCAAATGAAGCATGCTACCAATAGCCTCATAAGGCATCCTCGTTTGCTCTTTCATCTTCTCAACAACTTCCATAACCGTTCTGATCATTTCCTGCCAGTCTAACGGTTTTTTTTACTCCCCTTGCCCAGAAACTCCCCATAAGCCGCTAAGATCTCCTTGACCTCGATGGTCTTCTCTGCCACATAAAGCTTCTTTTTCAACTCCTGGACCCGCTCCCGAAGCGCTTCCTTCTCCTCGTCTACAAACGCAGGCGGCCTTCCCACAGGGCGATTCTCCAACGCCAGGGCCATGGCCTCCAGCGACCGCTCCTCCCACTCGTAATACGTCTTGCGAGACACCCCCAGAAGCTTCGCCCCTTCCTTGGCCGTTAAGGCTCCGCTTCGAACCTCGAGGATCACTATCGCCCGTTCCCGTGCAAGTTTCTGGGCCTTCTGCCTCTTGTGCCGTCCTCCCTTTCGCTCCATTCTCAAGCTCCCTGAAGATCCTCAAATCTTGTTCTCCGCTACAATCTCCCGCCGTTGCCCTTGTCGGATCCTCTCCCTTGCCTCCTCAAAACTTATAAACTGAGCCCGCACTAAAAACTCCTCATAGATCGTCTTCCAAAACCGCTCGATCTTGCCCAACGTCATCGGATGATGAGCCTGTGATTTAATGTGCTTGATCCGATCCTTCCCTATCTCCCGCTCAAACCGAGTCGTCCCCCGCCAGTTCGTATACTGCCGCCCCCGGTCCGTCAACATCTCCTTGGGTACACCGTACTCCCCCACCGCCCGACGATACACCTCTAACACCTGATCCGCTGTCTGTGTCCGGTATAACTCCAGACCCACCATATACCGCGAGTAATCATCGATAAACCCAATCAAATAGACATACCGGCCTCCCAGACGAAACGTAAAGATATCCGACTGCCACATTTGATTCGGTGTGGTGCGCTCAAAAAAACGGGGACGGGTGAGGTTAGACGGATGTTTCTTTTTTGAGGGGACGATCAATGATTCTGCCCGTAGCGCCCGCCGCACCGTCTCTGGGCTGGCACTGAGGAAGAACGCACGCTTCAAAAGATGGGAAATCCGTTTGACACCAGAGAGAGGCTCTCGTTTCTTGATCTCGACGATCTTCTCACGAACGGGTCCGGCAAGCTTCTGCCGACTCCCCCCGGGAACCATCGCGTTGCGTAACCCTGCCTCTCCCTGCTCCTGATACGTCCTCGCCCAACAACGAATGACATCTTGACTGCATCCCACTTCCTTCGATAACAAAGAAACCGGGATCCCTTCTTCCAACCTCAACTTCACACAACGAAGTTTGAAATCCAACCCATACCGCTTCCCATACCGACTGTCTTTCCCCTTGCTTTTCTTCTTAACTTCCTCTACATTCTCCATAGGTACACCCCCTTCTTCCTCTCGGGAGTGTCACCCATTTTTCCCTTTTTAATGTCTCACGATCTGGTAGTTAGCACAGGATCTTCACCCCGTTAGAAAGGTCAGCCACTTGCCCCTTAAAAGGCAGAAGGTCTTAAGGAGTAAACCAACCCATTGTAGTGCCTAAGGTGCTCTAACGGGATAAACTGAATGTGATGTCCCGTTATCGTTGTGACATATTCTTCAGAAGAAGCAATGACAATGTTTATCTAATGACGGTATTTGTTTTTATTGCAACAACAGGGTTTAGTATTCAGAACTCCTTGAAATCCTCTTTTTCCATCGGGATGACGTGTTCGGGCTTGGGTTCTTTCTGAATCGAAGCGGGAATCCTTACGTCCTTCTTCACTCCGTGGGCCGCCTTGGCGACAAACAGGCCTGTCTGCGTGCCATGCACAGGCAGGCTCACATGCCTCTTCCCATTGCCATCGGATTTCCTTATCTCCGAACCCCGAACGGGCGATTCATGAATCGCCCCTACAGATGCCATTCCGTTGCCGTTCCGGCCTCCTACCAGCGCCATCAACTCTCCCACATACCCCTTCATCGTCTCCGCCGGGACGTTCACCTCCTCAGCCGTAGAAACCGACTCCTCCGCCGAAGCCGCATTCTTCTGCGCCACCTTCGTCGTCTCACTCATCAAAAGGTTGGCCTGGTTCGCATTGTCTGCATTCTGCCTCGTCATGGACGACATCTCCTCAATCGACGAAGAGGTCTCCTCAATCCCTGCCAGAAGCAGGCAGGCGCTATTCCCTGAGCTATTTTCAATAGAGGCCTTCACCTTCCGGTAGACGATAAAGGCGGCGGATATGGGAGCTGATGGTGTCGGGTAGGTAGCGGCCCCATAGTTTGACAGGGAGCTCGCTGATGTGAACTTCTGGGCTCAATCCTACGGCTAAGAGGTACTCGATGATAAACTCTACATTGGCGGGAATATAACCTCTATAGGTCTTATGGCCTCGTTGTGTAAGGATTCTCTCTTCATGAATGCTCATTCCCAGTTCGGATTCCACCATGTCCGGAAAAGTCGAGAGGTTCAGTTCGATGAAGAGGGTGGGAGCGGCTCCATCCAAAAGACGATCCAATCCCTTCCTCAGCTCCTCTTCGGGAATCCCCCGTCCCGCGTAACGTTCCCAAGCCCGTTCTTCTTTGAACCTCCGACAGGATAGTTCAGGCTCCCAGGGTATTTCGAGCATATAGCTCGTCGCATTGTAATTCCCCTGGTAGGCCTCCCGCTGATGAATCCGGATGAGGGGGTCCCGGTTCAGGGCAGCTTCAAGACCGGCCAGCGGCTCAGAATCGGCAATGATCTTGATTCCCCCCACATCATTGATGGCCATGCTTTGACGGTCAAATTCAACCCGTCCCTCTTTAAAACTTGCGGCAATGGCATCTTCCGCCTTGGTGAACTCCCGGACCATCTCTTCCGGTGGTGTGTGAAATCCTTCCAGAGAAACGCCAAACCCTTTGGCCCTCTGTTCCGCCATGTGGCGGGCCTTGTCCTGGACGATTTTAAAGATCCAATTGGCCATGTATCGATTGGCCTTTTCGGCGATTCTCCTCGGACGTTTAATCCGAAAGATCCCTATGAGCCTTCCCTCCCCGTCCTGGCAGGCGATGCCGTTGATGGGGGCCTCCCGGTAAAAGAAGTCGGGATTGGCATGGTATTTTTGGATTAACTCCAGGGTGCGGGGTGGGGACCCGTGTCCATTCTGACAGAGCATGTCCCGGAGTTCACCCTTGGATTGAATGCGTTTTTCAAGGAATCCTCCCTGGGAAACCATGGACAGAAGGCGCCGGGAGAATCTCGCCAGCGTGTCTCCCAGAACATACCCGTCACTGATGAGTATTTTCGTCAAATGAAGACCATCCCTCGGCTCCAGCCGATTGCACAGCCAGCGTCCTGTCAGTTGAAAAAGGTTTTCCCGGTGGATGAAGGAGGTCAGGTACATGGATGTCGTTATCCCGTCGGCCTCTATGGAATGGGGGTTCATCGTAAGAGGTCCTCAAGGGCCGTAGCCGGATGGGAAATTCCTCTTTCAATTATATCGGCAGATCCTCCTTTTCCCTTGAGCGGTCCTTCTCGTCCTCCTTCCTGTCTCCTATCCTGCGGTTTTTTACCTGCGGTTTTTTCCCTTGACATACAACTCCCTTTGGGGATATTTTCAACTCGTCCCAAGGCGAGTTCTTATCAAACAAAATTAAAAAAATATAAGAACGCCCTCACTTATTAACAGTCTCATAATAGAATAGACATTCTTTGTCATGAACTTAAAGGGTTCCATCGATTAAATAACTCCCCCTTCCCCCCTCTTAATTTAAGAGGGGATC
>VGRU01000210.1 GCA_016875255.1 Deltaproteobacteria bacterium | reverse complement strand
AAGGGCTCCTCATTCGCTCCTGAAATATCCTCCCTTTTTTCACTTTCGCTGCCTAACAGGATGCTGAAAAACTCAAAAACAACGTCACTCCCGCGAAAGCGGGAGTCCAGAAGAACTTGAAAATACTGGATCCCTGCTTCTGCAGGAATGACTTGATAATCCGAAAACTGACTTTTTCAGCAACCTGCTAAATTATTATTTCTTTGTTGATTTAAAATTTATGTGATATATTATAAGCCATGAAGATGAATAAGGAATGTATGAAAAAACAGGCTTTTGAAAAAGGGGTAAGGTTTGTTGTTCTCTTCGGATCTCAGGCCGCAGGGAATGGGCGTGAAAATAGTGATTTCGACATAGCGGTTCTGACCACAAAAGAAAAAGACCTCTCCGCCCTTGAAAAATATAGCGAAATATTATTATTCATTTCGGAAGCATTCGGTATCCCTGATTATAGAATAGACCTGACCAATCTGAATAAGGCTAATCCTTTCTTAAAATACGAAGTCGTTTCTTCGGGAAGATTGCTTTATGGAGATGAGGACGAGTATGCTGATTTCAGGGCAGGTGCATTCAAAGACTATATCGACTCACAACCTCTCTTCGATCTTGAAAAGTATTTGATTAAGAAACGTCAAAGACTCTTGGAAGAATTTTTAGTCCACCAGAAATGATCAGGGAAAATTTCGTATTGAGAAAAATAACGTTGATCCAGGACGAGCTGGTGAAACTGGCCGATCTGGCAAAGTATTCCTTGAAAGAGATTACCAGCGACTCTGTGAAGCAGGCAGCGTTGGAGCGATATCTGGAGAGAATCATCAACCGTGCGATTGATATTAACCAACATATGATTTCGGAAATAGCGACTAAAGAGACAAGCCCGCCGCTTGATTATAAAGAGACATTTCTTAGGCTTGCCGACCTTGGTATCTATCCGGCAGATTTCTCACAACGAATTGCCCGAAGTGTTGGGACGAGAAATATTCTGATCCATGAGTATGATGCTGTAGATTATAGCAGCATTTATTCATCAATTTCGGATTGCTTGAGGGATTATCACGAATATTGCAATTATATCCTAAAATTCCTGGAGCAATCCCGGGGCAGTCTAAAATAAACCGTATTAAAAGCTTAGTTCAAACTTCTGTTCGATGACCATGGTTCCCCATTGGGTCCCTTCGGTCTGATGTGTGAGTTTAAAACAAAATTTCTCATAGAGGTGGCGTGCAGGATGAAGCCCTTCAAACGTGTTGAGATAGACCCTCTTGTAATTTTTCTTTTTACAAAAAGAGATGGCTTCCTCCATTAATCGATTTCCGAAACCCTGGCCCCGCACCTCTGAAGATAGAATAAACCATCGGAGGTGGGCCCCTTCCGTCATCGCCTGAATCCCGTCGATTGCAATTCCGCCCTCTACCCGGCCGTTTTCGCAGAGGGTCCAGAAGCCATCCCGAGACTCCTCATATCGACTGAGAAACTCAGACATTTCCGTTGCCACTCTGGCCTCGAAGAAGAGCCCGAACCCCCAGTTCTGGTGGTAATAGATTCCGTGCAGCTCCGCCATTCGTCCAATCGCCCCTGGGATATATCCTTTCAGGATCACCTCACCCATTTTGACCTTCCCGGAATTTAGCATAGGATAAGTGCGTTTTTGTGTCAATAAGGAAACAGGTATAGAATCAACGGAGGCGTGCGCCTTTTAATTTGGAGTTCACACACTCAAATTATCGAGGTGTATGGTTTCCTGTGTCAGGGGAATACAAATAAATAGATATGGCCAGCCAGATCAATGTCAGGAACAAAAATGACTTCGAATTTCGCTTTTCGAAGCCCTTGGATAATCCCCAAATGAAGATTTTCATCTGCAAGGAGTTTCATTATGGTCTGTTCTCAAAAAACCTAACTTCCTCTCCCTGAAGTGGATTTCCTGATTGAACGGGGCGGAAAATTGGTTGCCATCGAAGTGAAATGGTCGCAGCGGATTGATGAGTCCGATATCACGAGTTTGAAACAATGTGCCGAAGATTTTAAAGGTAAGCTTCTTTTTTCCGGTCTTTTTTGAAATTGAGATGTAGGCCTCCGTCCCTTACAAAACCGACCTAAGTAAACTACATTTCCTTCCCGAGAACTTCACCTACAAAGCATTGAGCTTGGAAAGCGTCAAGGGATGATTATTTCCGATGGAAAGAGAGTGCGACTAAAATCAGCATTGGATGTAAGTCATGCGGTGAAGGGATTTGTTATGCCTGGTTTCTTGTCCTTCTATTACCGACAATATCCAGAAGAGCATCTGGATGTTCAGCGGCCACCCTCAACAGAATACGCGCCGGCCCTTCCGGTTTTCGCCTTCCTTGCTCCCAGTTGCGAAGGGTCGCAACACTTATTCCCATCAGCGTAGCAAACTTGTCTTGAGATAAACCATATTGCTCGCGTATCTTCCGCACCTCGGATTCAGCAAATTCAAAGGTTCGTAAAGGTTTCATCCTTCCTTTCATAATCGCGGCACCTTGTTTCACGCTTTCGAACAGTTCTTTAAATAATTCCTTTTTCATAGGTATTCTCCTTCAACAACCTTTTTGAGTCGTTTGAGTTGTCGTGGTGTCAGTTCCTCCTGTTCATTCTTGGGATAGGCAAATAAGAGAAGAAGGGTGTCATGCGACACAAACCAATAATAAATGATTCTAATACCACCCCGCTTCCCATGCCCTCCCGCAGACCAACGGAGCTTTCGCAGCCCGCTGCTGCCCCTGATAATCTTACCGGAATCGGGTTTATTGACTAACTGAATCTGCAAGATCCGATATTCTTCTTCAGAAAGAAACGCCTGTATTCGCCGGGTAAATATCGGAGTCTCGATAATGACCATAATCAATTATACGTCAATGGCGTATCCCTTGGCAAGGGATATTTGGGGTTTTATTTAAAAAAGTGAATCCAACTCTGAATACTCGCCTCCCCCTTTAGTTCTGGGGGTGATACACATGAGGGGGATGAAAAGTTTCCTTTCATACGTTGGCCACATGTCTTGCCTCTGTTTCATTTCCGAAAAGTCCCAGTATGAAAAACAAATCAAAACCCTTCATCTGTTCTGTTTATTATCAATCGAAATGGTGGATGGATTCAGAAGAACGTAAAAACAATATTACAGGAAGGAAGGGGTGGCCCTTCAAGATGAGAAGTAGATTTTTAATTTTTGGATGGTTTTTAAATTTGAACGCTACTCATTGGCGTTTGACATCACATTCATCATCTTCATTTCCTCCAGCTCCAGGGCGAGGAATTCCCAGAGCTGGGTGAGCTCCCTGACCTGTTTCCTGATCATTTTATGGGCTTCAACGGTTTCGTAAGTCTCTTTCTGATTCAGATAGAGATTGGGGTCTGAAAGTTTCTGATTGAGGTGGTCGAGTTTCTGTGTGGCCTCGTGAAGGGATTTCTCCGCTTCGTGAAATCGTTTCTCGAGCCCAGAGAGCTGTCTCCGGAACTGGTCCATCTCCTGCGCCCTCTTTCGCCTCTCCTCTTTGGCTATAAATTTTGATTTCTTTTGTATAGATTTTTCTTCTTTCTCAACCTCAACCTTAACCTCTTTCTCAGCCCCTGCCACATGCTGTTTTTGATAGAGGTAATCATCATAATTTCCCAGGTAGATATTCGGAATCCCCTGGTCGATCTCGATCACCTTGCTGGCGATCTGATTGATGAGATGTCTGTCGTGGGTGATGAGGCAGATCGTCCCCTGAAATTGTTTTAAAGCCATCTCAAGCACATTTCTCGATGCAATATCGAGGTGGCTTGTCGGCTCATCGAGGAGAAGGAGATTGGCAGGTTTGAGAAGCATCTTGGCAAGGACCAGACGGCTCTTCTCGCCGCCGCTCAAAACAGAGACCTTCTTCTCGATCTCCTCCCCGCTGAAGAGGAAAGTCCCCAGGAGGGTCCGAAGTTGGGTCTGGCTCTCATCCGTGGCAATAGAGAGGAGTTCCTCAAAGACCGTATTTTCAGGGCGGAGGAGATCAAATTGGTGCTGTGCAAAATAAGCGCGGGTCACGTCCTTTCCAAGAACGACTTCCCCTTTCTCACAATCGAGAACGCCGGCCAGGATTTTTAGCAGGGTCGATTTGCCCGCACCATTAGGACCCACCAGGGCAACCTTATCTCCCCGAAAGAGGGTGAAATCGACCCCCTGATAGACGACTGTCTCTCCATAACGCTTATGGAGGTTTTTTACTTCGATCACCCGATGACCGCTCCTTTTGGGAGCAGGGAACTCGAATCGGATCTCCCCTCTCTCTTTTGGCAGTTCGATCCGTTCGATCTTTTCGAGCATCTTAATCCGGCTCTGGACCTGACTCGATTTTGTGTTTTTGGCCCGGAATCGCTCAATAAACCTTTCGGTCTGTGCGATCCTCTTCTGCTGGGTCTTGAAGGTGGCCTCGAGGATCTCTCTACGGTTTTCCTTCTCCTCGAGGTAGCGGTCGTAGTCGCCGTAATAGAGGTCGATCTTTTCGCCTTCGATCTCTGCGATCCGGTCGATGAGGTGGTTGAGAAAGACCCGGTCGTGCGAGACAATGACCATGGCGCCCGGATAGTTGACCAGGAAATTCTCAAGCCAGATGAGGGATGATAGATCCAGGTGGTTGGTCGGTTCGTCGAGGAGAAGTAGGTCAGGAGACTGGAGAAGGATTTTCGAAAGGGCGATTCTCATCAGCCAGCCCCCGCTCAACTCATCGGTCAGGCGGTTGAAATCCATCTCCCTGAAACCCAGCCCATTGAGGATCTGCTTTGCCTCGGCCTCCAGGCCATATCCTCCGAGGAGGGTGTAGCGTTCATGGAGTTTTCCGTACTCTTTTGCCAGTTTTTCCTGAGCCTTCGGGTCGTCGCTCGTCGAGAGTTCTTCCTCCAGAATCCCCATCTTATCCTGAAGGGAGGTGATCGTTGATACACTTTTTAAAACCTCTCCCAGAACCGTATCTCCCTTAAAAGAAATCACCTCCTGAGGGAGATAGCCAATCTTTACTCCCTTGGCAATGAGGATTTCTCCTTCGTCAATCGACTCCTCCCCGAGGATCATCCTGAAGAGAGTGGTTTTACCGGAGCCATTGGGACCGATCAGACCGATCCGGTCTCTCGCTCCGATCTGGAGGGAGCAGTCCTTAAAAAGGACCCTGCTTCCAAACTGCTTCTGAATATGGTTGAGCGTAATCATGAATAGAATAAATAGGTTTAGGTTTAGGTTAAGGTTAAGAAAATAAACTCCTGAACCTTGGCCTTAGCTTCCACCTCAAAATGATTTTTATATTCGATAATGGCTTTCATTCTAAAAGCGATGGTCGATGTGAATGTGAATCTGGCCTTTCCGGATCTTATGGGTCATCCATTTCATCAGAAGCTTTTTCATCAGGATTCGGGTCCACGGGATGAGAAGAAAGAGTCCGAGCAGATCGGTTAGGACGCCCGGGGTGAGAAGGAGGATCCCTCCGATGAGGATCATCACGCCATCGATCAGATTGGAAGCAGGCATTCTCCCTTCTGCCATCTCCTGCTGCGTCTTTCTTAGAACGGAAAGGCCCTGTGATTTTGCCAGAGCCGCACCCGCAACACCCGTGACGATCGTGAGCAGGATGACCTCAAGTGTCCCGATGGCCTTCCCAATCTCGATGAGAAGCAGGAGTTCAACCAGCGGAGTAACAATAAATAGGAATAAAAGTTTTGCCATTATCTTATTTTTTTGAAATTTAAGTATGACAAATTCGTAAAAAGTCGAAAAACACTACAGATCGTCATTCCGGCAAAAGCCGGAATCCAGTAATTTCAGATAATTAGGAAAACACTGGACACCGGTTTTCACCGGTGAGACGACTTTTTACGAGACCATCAAGTATCATGCTTATCAAAATCGTATCCTGCTTTTTTATAATCATCGAGGGCGCGAACCTTGAGGTCTTCTCTCTTCGTTTTTTCCGCCTCTTTGTCAGCGAGCTCTGCGGCGTGGCTCCACTTTCCCTCCCTCTCATATTCTTTGATCTTCCGGTCTGTTTCAGTCATCGGGCTTCCCTTGATCACCACCGCCGGCGCGAAGAGAAGCCGGGAGATCGGATTCTTACAATGAGGGCATCTGATGAGAGCAGGCTCAGTGATCCTCTGGATTATCTCAAAACCCTGACGGCAGCGTTCACAACTCTTACCCGGATCAATAGCCCTGTAGGCATAAGTGGGCATAGAAGACAACCTCCGCTTAAATAGATAATATCTTTCACGAAATTGTCAAGTCCTAATCTCCAACTAAAGTCTATCT
>VGRU01000209.1 GCA_016875255.1 Deltaproteobacteria bacterium | reverse complement strand
TAGCGGATTTTGTGGGGACATCCAATTTTTTTAAGGGCTTGCGGACGGATGATCGTGTAAAGACCGAACAGTGGGAATTTACGGTTGCTCAAGCAGGATCCTCTTACCGGGAAAAGGTGGTTCTTGCCATTCGACCGGAAAAGATCGAGGTCTTCAGGCCCGGAGAGCCGACACCTCATCTGGTTCTCTCCAACCTGATTCCCGGGAGGATCGATGTCGTCACCTTCCTGGGGGCGGCTGTTCGATTGGTCGTCAATATGGATGGGGAGGAAGTGATTTCCGATGTGATCGAGAAAGTATTCGAGCAGAGGGGGTTCAAGCAAGGTGATGATATTCTCCTCTATTTTCCTCCTGAAAGTTTTCTCGTCTATCCGGAAGGAGAGGGTATGGCATGAACCGACCTGAGATCGACCGCTTCTCCACGGTTTCATCCTCTTTTTTATCGCGGGCCATCACCCCGGACAGATTGATCACAGGAGTGGCCTTTGCCTTCTTTCTAGCCATTCTTGTCTTTTTTCTTCTCTACCCGGTGGTGGATATCTGCAGGCTCAGTTTCTTAAAAGAAGGAAAACTGACCTTCGAAAACTATGTGGCCTATTTTTCCAGTCCGAGGATCTTCAGGTCTTTCACCAATAGCATCTACGTCTCCATCGTCACGATGATCATTACGACCGTGACCGCCTTCTTCTTTGCCTATGGGTTGACCCGGACAACGATACCAGGAAAGGGGATCTTCTACACCATTTCGACCCTCCCCCTCATCGCTCCGACCATCATCCAGGCCCTGGCTCTCATCCTCCTCTTTGGCCGAAATGGTTTGATCACACGATATCTATTAGGCACGGACTGGAACATCTATGGAGCCACGGGCATCATCATAGGAGAATGTCTCTACTGTTTTCCAAATGCCCTCTTCATCCTCTATACCACTCTCTCCGCGGTGGACACCCGGATGGATGAGGCGGCCCAGAGCTTGGGGGCCTCTGCCCTGAAGACCTTCTATAAGGTGACGCTTCCTTCAGCGAAATACGGAATTGCGAGCGCGGCCGCGCTGACGTTCAACCTCACGATCACCGATTTCGGGATTCCCGTCGTGATCGGCGGGAACTATTCGGTTCTCGCAACCGAGATCGTCTCGCAGGTCTTCGGGCTTCAGCGTTTCGACTTAGGGGCGACCATCAGCGTCATCCTCCTCGTTCCCTCCATCGGAGCCTTTGCCATCAACTATTACCTGACGAGAAAGAGCTATGCCCTGATCAGCGGCCAGGCCAGGCCTTTCCTGCAGCCTTCCAGACCTCTTAAGAAGTGGGGATTTACTCTCTATTGTGGACTGATCTGCCTCTCCATTCTCATCGTCTTTGCCACGGTCTTCCTTGGGTCGTTCGTAAAGACCTGGCCATATGATTTTTCACTGACCCTCAAACATTTTGACTTCCCATCGCTTGGAGCCCATGCCCCTCTCTGGACAAACTTCTGGACCTCGGTCCTGCCCGAGAGCACCTTTCGAACGATGATCAGTTATAAATATGCGCCCATCTGGACCAGCCTTCTTGTCTCCATTGTTGTTGCGATCGCCGGCGCCTCCCTGACGCTCCTCGCTGGTTATATCATCGAGAAGAAAAAGCCGAAGGGAGAGCAGGTCCTCTACACGTTGAGTGTTTTGCCGGCAGCCATCCCCGGGGTGGTGATGGGGCTGGGGTATGTGTTGGCTTTTAACAAGCCTTACTTCTTCATCTATGGAACGATCTGGATCATCATCATCAACATCGTCATCTGCAATTTCACCCTGGGTGTGCTGACCAGCATTGCCAATCTGAAACAGATCGACAAGTCGGTCGAGGAGGCGGCTGTGAGCCTCGGAGCCGGACCGATCTCGACTTTTACAAGGGTTGTTTTTCCCCTATCGAGAGTGGCCTTCTTCTCCACCGCCACCTTCTTCTTCATGAGAGCCATGACGACGATCAGCGCAGTCATCTTTCTCATTTCGGCAACGATCAAATTAGCGGCCATCGAAATCATCTTCCTCGATGTGGATGGCCGGACTGCCAGCGCCAATGCGATGTGCACGGTTGTGGTGGCCATTGTAATCGGGGCATTGCTGGTCATGCGCCTGGTGACCGGCCGCTCCGCTTTGGGCGGAATGGTTTCATCGAGATAATTTCTAGGCTATTCACGAACCATGAAAATAGTCTGTGGGTAAGGGGTAAAAAGAAAATGGGTTACCGGTGACGATGCTGGTATCGAAGCAAGAAGCTCGGGAGACGAAGCTCGAGCATCCAGATTCTATTCACGAGCTTCGATACGAGCGTCGACAACGATAAACCTAATTTAACAGTTCAGACACCGTTGCCTTTACCGTTGAACGGGCTCCTTATTTTCTAACATAAAGGGAGATATCCGTGGCAGAGACATTCCATTTAGATCCGGGGGTTCCCAAGTATTTACAGATCAGCCACTGGCTGACGGAGATGATTCAGAAGGGCCGCTATGCGGTGAACGATAAATTGCCTTCGGAGTCGAAATTAGCGGATCTTTTC
The DNA here is from genome assembly GCA_016875255.1 of Deltaproteobacteria bacterium. The sequence goes on along the minus strand of VGRU01000209.1, from coordinate 3,781 downwards.
AAGGTCAACAGGAATACCGTAAGGCAGGCGATCTCCGACCTGGTGACCAAAGGGATCGTCCAGAAGAAAAACGGCGTGGGATCATTTGTCATCGGCCGGACGATCCAGCCCGTCAAATATACCCTCCAGCACATCTCCAGTTTTACGGATGATATGATCCACATGGGGGTTTCCCCCAAGACCAGACTCCTCAGCAAGTCCGTGATCGAAGCGCCTGCTGATGTGGCCGAGAAGCTGATGCTGGGAAAGGAGAAACTGGTCATTCTCACGGAGCGGCTCCGTCTTGGAAACCGCATTCCTCTGGTCATCGAACGGAGTTACCTCCCCCACAAGGAGTATAAGGCCATTTTAAAGATGCGGCTGACCGGTTCCCTCTACCATCTCCTGACCAAGAAGTTCCGCGTGGAGCTTCACCGGTCGATCCAGACCTTCCGCGCCACCCTTCTCTCCGATGAAGATGCCAGGTTGTTAGGGGTTCCTCCCCGTTCTCCGGGAATCTTTCTCGAAAGCGTGATCTACGATTCCAAGAACATTCCCGTAGAGGTCCTCCATGCCTTCCACCGGGGAGACAAGTATATCTTCGAAGTGGAATCCGGGAAGTATCGGTACGATTTAAAGGGGTAAAACGGGTTGCTGTAGAAATATTAGATCGGAGGAAGATGTCATGCTTCTGAACTTGTTTCAGCATCTAATCGTATTGAAAGACCAGACCCTGAACCAACCCATGAAACAAGTTCAGGGCATGGTTCAGGGTGACAAAAAAATAATCTTGACAAAAATTTTTTTCCTTGTTACCTGTATAGATAGGTAGTTAGGTCAAGATGATGATAAAGGCAGGAGGAGCGCCCCGTTTCGCGGGGCTTGAGGTATGAGGCTAAAGCCATTTGCCTCCATCCTTAAGCGTAGCGATCCTCAAACCTTTATCAAAAACAGGAGGTTTTATGAGCGATTTGAAGCGTTACCTTGTGCCGTGGATTGATCAGGTCAAACCCTATGATACCGAAGACCTGGTGGTCGCCTGGTCCAGACCGGAGCTCAAACGGATGATGATCAACGAGAATCCCCTTCCGCCTTCGGAGAAGGTCATTCAGGCCGTCGTGGAGGCCGCCAAGGTGGGAAATCGGTATCCTGACAATGGGCCGCGCCTGCGGGCGAAGATTGCCAAACAGTACGACCTTGGGCCGGAGAATGTTTATCTCAGCCACGGCTCATCGGAGATCATCGATATGGTCATGAGGCTCTTTGTCACTCCCGGAGACGAAGTGCTCCTTCCCAATCCTACCTTCTCCCTTTATGGCATTCGGGCCAGAGCCGTGGGAGGAAGCGTGGTGACTGTGGACCTGACCCCTGAGCTTCAGTACGATATACCGGCCATGCTCCGGGCCGTCACCCCCCGAACCAAATTCATCATCATCTGCACCCCGAACAACCCCACAGGAGATTTCATCCCGGACGAAGACCTCATGAAGATTGTTGAGCTTGGGATTCCGACCATGATCGACGAGGCCTATCTGGAATATCATCCGGAACATGAATCAAAGGCTCCTTTGATCAGGCAGTTTAATCATATCATCGTCGCTCACACTTTCTCCAAGGCCTACGGGATGGCGGGAATTCGATTCGGATATGCCCTGGCCGATGAAACTCTGATCGGCTACTTCCGAAAGATGCAGGTGCCCTGGAACACGAGCCTTCTCTCCATTGCTGCGGCAGAAGCCGCCCTTGAAGAGGAAGAGGAGTTGAAGCGGAAGGCGGCTTACAACAATGCGGGCGTGGAATATGTCTGCAAGGAACTTTCTAAGATTCCGGGGGTCAAGCCTTATTTTTCCCACGGCAATTATGTGCTCATCGATGCCACGGATGCAGGAGTCACAGGCAAAGAGGTGGTTGATTATGTTTTTGACAGGGCAGGCGCCATGCTCAAATACTTTGCTCCCTTCCGGGGACGGAGCGGCTTCTTCCGCATCAGTCTGGGCACGCATGAGGAGAACTCCCTCTGCGTCCAGGCAATCAAACGGTTCTTTGATAACAGGAAGAAGGAGAAACGCGCATGAAGAAGAACCCCTTTGAAAGGTTGATGGAGACCCATCCCGGGCTGGAGATCTGGTGGGATTCTTCGCCTCTTGTTTACGATTCATGGGCGGAGGGAGTTTTGAAGAAAGCCGCTTCGGGCAAGACAGAAGAGATCCGGGAGCATCTAAAGAGGCTCTATGACCCCGAACATCCGGAGAAAACCCTCTTCCGCGGAGTGACGACCAATCCCCCTCTCTCTCTCGGCGTGATCAAAGCACAAGAGTCATTTGTGACCCAGATCATCGATAACCTGATTGAACAGAATCCATGCATCGACAAAGAATCCCTCTTCTGGATGACCTACAAGGTGATCGTTCAAAAAGGAGCGGAGATGTATCTGGAGATTTTTAAACGATCCGGATACCGTTACGGATACCTTTCCGGCCAGGTGGACCCCCGAAATCTGACCGATAAGGAGAAGATGATCTCACAGGCCCTCGAGCTGGCAAGCCTCAGCCCCAATGTGATGATCAAGGTCCCGGGAAGCAGGGAAGGGTATGAGGTCATCCGGTTTCTTACCTCCAAAGGAATTTCGACGAACAATACCCTCACTTTTGTTCTTTCCCAGTTAATGGCGTGTGCGAAAGCGGTCAAAGAAGGGCTGGAGATAGCGAAGCAGAACGGAGTCGATTTGACCCGGTGGAGGTCTGTTATCACCCATATGACCGCGCGCTATGGGGACCTGGGAGATCTTCGGAAAGAGGCGGACTCACTGAAAATCGACCTTTCCGAGGCGGATGTCCGGTGGGCAGAGATCGCCATCTTCAAAAAAGCCTATCGGCTTCTGAAGGAGAGGGGTTACCCGAGCAAGATGCTCATCTGCTCCATGAGGATGAGCCCGGAGATGGACGGTAAAAAACACTGCTGGCATTTAGAGAAATTAGCGGGCGGGGATATCGTTTTCACCTGCCCTCCCTCTTTTATCGAAGGGGCGTTCGAATATCTTGATGGAACGGAGTTTAAAGCTCAGATTGACGAGGAAATTCCAAAGGCTGTTCTCGATAGATTATTGCGAATTCCTTATTTCGAAAAGGGTTATGATGAGGATGGATTGACCCCTGACGAGTTTGTCTCTCATACCGCCATGATCGTCACTGCAAAGGAGTTTTCAAAAGCCACGGAAGAGATGGTTGATTTTATTGCGAAACGCTTGGCCGCCAAGTGTGGTTAACATTGGGGGATAAGATGATCATCGGAATTCCAAAAGAGATCAAAGCCGGAGAGAAGAGGGTGGCTATGACTCCCCAGGGAGTGGATGCCCTTGTCTCGCATCACCACAGAGTGCTGGTCGAAGAAGGCGCAGGAGCAGGAAGCGGTTTCTCTGATACAGAGTTTGAAAAAGCTGGGGCCACTCTCATCAAAATCGCCGGGGAGATATGGAATGAAGCTGATATGGTCGTCAAAGTAAAGGAGCCTCAGGAACAGGAGTTTCCTTTCCTGAAACCCGGAAAGATCCTGTTCACCTATCTCCACCTTGCGGCGAGCGAAGCTCTCACCCGGAGGTTACTGGAATCTCGCATCATCGGAATGGGTTATGAGACTGTGCAGGAACAGAACGGCTCGCTTCCTCTGCTCAGGCCGATGAGTGAGATCGCGGGAAGGGCTTCGGTCCTTGCCGGAGGCATGTGCCTGGAGGCGAAGTACGGGGGCAGGGGAGTCCTGCTCTGCGGGGCATCAGGCGTTCCTCCTGCGAAGGTGGTCATCTTTG
>VGRU01000208.1 GCA_016875255.1 Deltaproteobacteria bacterium | reverse complement strand
CTCCATATCGGAGGGGCCCGGACCGCTCTCTTCAACTGGCTCCTGGCGCGTCATACCAAAGGCGCATTCATTCTCCGGATTGAAGACACGGATGTGGCGCGCTCGACACAGGAGTCGATTCAGGTCATCCTCGATGCGATGACCTGGCTGGGATTGGATTGGGACGAAGGTCCCTTTTATCAAACAGAGAGACTTTCCCTCTACCGGGAGATGGCCGATCAACTGGTGGCCAAGGGGAAGGCCTACCGGTGCTATTGTCTACCGGAGGAGCTGGAGGCCAAGCGGGAAGCGGCCATGAAGGCAGGGCTCAAGCCCAAATATGACCGAACCTGCCTTCAGCGAAAGGCCTCTCCATCGGACCGACCTTTTGCGATCCGGTTCTTTTCGCCGGATGAAGGAAAGACCGTGGTCGAGGATTTGATTCAGGGCCGTGTGGAATTTGGCAATAGTGAATTGGATGACCTCATCATCCTGAGAAGCGACGGACTCCCAACCTACAACTTCTCCGTGGTGGTGGATGATGTCACAATGAATATCACCCATGTCATCCGGGGAAATGACCATCTCAACAATACCCCTCGACAGATTCAGATCTATCAGGCCCTGGGCCATCCCCTGCCAGAGTTCGGTCATGTCCCGATGATCCTTGGCCCGGACAAGAAGAAACTTTCCAAACGGCATGGAGCCCAGTCCGTGATGGAGTATCAGAAGATGGGCTACCGTCCCCAGGCTGTGGTGAACTATCTCGTCCGCCTGGGATGGTCTTATGGCGATCAGGAGGAGTTCACCTTGAAGGAGTTGATCGAAAAGTTCACTCTCGAGGCCGTGGGCAAGGCGGCCGCGGCGATCAATCCGGGAAAGCTGGACTGGCTCAATTCACAGTATATCAAGAAGATGGAGCCGGATGAACTGATTCAGAAGGTTTTGCCCTTCATTGAAGCCAAGGGGCATCAGGTAACAGACAGGGATCTTCTTAAGAAGGCCATTCTCTCGCTGAGGGAGAGGTCGAAGACTCTGGTCGAGATGGCGGAGCTTTCGGAATTCTATTTCTGCGAAGAGATCGTCTATGATGAGGAGGCCGCCAAGAAATTTTTAAAAAGTGAATCCATGCCGATCTTCGAAGAGATCATCGGTTCCCTTTCAAGGGAGGCGATTCTAAAAAAAGAGAGCAACCATCTTCTGATCCAGCGACTCTCCGAGTCCCGAGGCGAACCTCTGGTCAAAATCGCCCAGCCCCTTCGAGTGGCCCTGACCGGAAGGACAGTCAGCCCGCCCATTGATGAGGTGATGGAGGCGCTGGGCAAGGGGAAAGTCATTCAACGACTTCAAAGGGCGATGCAATTTATTGGAGGAAATAACCAATAACCAAATTCCCTGCCTGCCGGCAGGCAGGCAATCACCCAATAATCACCAATGACCAAATTTCAAATTACCAAAAGTTAAAATTTCTTCCTCGCCGTAGGCTGTGTCACGATGAGGGAAATGGTAAAAATTGTCATGCCGAACTTGTTTCGGCATCTAATAGAATCAGATCGTTACGAGACCCTGAAATAAATTCAGGGTGACAAAATAGTAATTGCGACACAGACCCGGAGGGGCGAGGAACTTAATTTTTGGTGATTGGGATTTGGTTATTATTTGGTGTTTGGTGATAGTGAGTTGGGTATCGGTGTTTGACTTGTTGCAGCATGATTAGTTAAATGGGTAACCAAGGATAAATAGATGAAAATCAAATCACTTGAGATGACCGGCTTCAAATCATTTGTCGACCGGCTTCATCTCTCCTTTCCGGAGGGAGTGACGACGATCGTTGGGCCGAATGGCTGCGGTAAGTCGAACGTCGTCGATGCGATCCTCTGGGCCATTGGCGAACGAAGCGCCAAACATTTGCGGGGAAAGCTGATGGAGGATGTCATCTTCGGGGGGACCGACGGAAGAAAACCCCTGGGGATGGCGGAGGTGAGCCTCACCTTCTCCAATGAGGATGGAACCGCCCCCCAGGAATACCAGGAGTACAGCGAGATCACCATCACCCGCAGACTCTTCCGATCCGGAGAGAGTGAATTCCTGATCAACCGGACTCCCTGCCGTCTGAGAGACATCATCGATCTCTTCCTCGACACGGGGATCGGCGTGAATGGATACTCGATTGTGGAACAGGGCCGGGTGGAACATCTCATCAATGCCAATCCCCAGGACCGGCGTTTTTTAATCGAGGAGGCAGGGGGAATTGCAAAGTATAAGGAACGCAAGCGATTAGCCCTGATGAAGATGGATGCGACCCAGCAGAATCTTCTTCGGATTCAGGACATCATCTCCGAGGTGAAACGGCAGATCGTCACCCTGGAACGGCAGGTGAAGCGGGCGGAAGAGTATAAGGCGATGCGAAAGGAGGTCCGGGAGATCGAACTCCGCTTCGCTCTTCAGGAATACGGAGAACTTTCGGAGAAAGGGGAGACGGCCAGGGGTTATCTCAAGGCTCTCCGGGAGAGGGAGACCGTAATCTCCGCTCAGATGGCCCAGAGGGAGGCATCGGTCGAAGGGATGAGGCTGAGAAGTCTGGAGGAAGAAGAGAGGCTCCGCGCGCTCCAGCAGGAGCTGTATGATCTGAATCAGAGGATTCAGAAGAACGAGAACGAGGTTGAATTCTTCAGGAGAGAGAAGGATGGCCTTCAGAGGCAGGAGGCCCAGATGCTGGAAGAGATCGGAAAGGGACTTCAATCCTGGAGAGAGACCCGTAGAGAACGAAGAAGAACAGAGCAGCTCCGGAAGGAACTGGAAAAGGAGAGCCGCGAGAACGCAGAGATCGTAAAGGAATGGGAAGTTCTCTACAATGAGTTCAGAGGAACCTTCCTGGAGGTTTCAGACCAGTTAGAGGCGGAGAAGGGGAGATTGATCGATACGCTCACCCGACTCACCTCTCTCAGAAACCGTCAATCCCACCTGGAAGAGAGAAGGGAGGATCTTCAGAAGCGGATTCGTTCCCATGAAAAAGAGTCCGAAGAAGTGAGAGCAGGACTGTCCCGGCTTGGAGAAACTTTGGCGAGAGTGGAAAAAGAGAGAGAAGTCAATCTCTCCATCCAGAACACGCTCCAGGATGAGAAGGAGAAATGGGCAGGAGAGCTCGAACAGTTGAGGGAGGTTTTTCGAGCAAGACAATCCGAACGATTCGAGCTGGAAGAGAAACTGAGGCAGGACCGGTCTCGATATCTCTCCTTAAAAGAACTCCAGGAAAATTATGAGGGGTTTGAAAAGGGCGTGAAGTCTCTCCTCCTTAGAAAAAAGGAAGAGCAGGAACGATGGGACCGGATCATCGGCGTGGTGGCTGATATCCTGGAGCCGGAACCTCCCTATGAGATTCCTCTGGAGGCTGTTCTGGGACAGCGGTTGCAATACCTGATGGTAGCGGATGAGGGAGAAGCGATATCCGCCATCGAATTTCTTAAAAAGGAGTCGCTGGGTCGGGGAAGTTTTATTCCCGCAGGAATAAGAGGCAAAAAACATCAGGAACTCTCTTCACCCCTGGAGATCGAAGAGGGGCCGGTATCTCTGATCCGATTTGTTAAAGTGAAGGAAGGGTTTTCAGCCATCGCAGAATTTCTGATCGGAGAGGTGGGCGTGGTCGATCATTTAGAGAAGGCGCTCGACTGGATGAAGAAAGAAGGTCCATTCGAAACCCTCGTCACCCTCGAAGGGGAGATGGTCGAACGGACAGGAGTGATCTCCGGAGGAAGCCGTGACCAGGGCCTTGGCATTCTCGAAAGAAGGCGGGAGATCCGAGAGTTGGAGAAAAAGATTGAGGGAGGGGAGGACCAATGCCGTCAGGCTCTTGAGGAGGAGGGGCGGTTTCATCAGGAGATCTTTGAGAGAGAAGTCCGGCTGGAGAACAGGAAAAAGGAGATCCAGGAGAAGGAGATTGAACTCCTCCATCAGGACAGGGATCTGGAAGGAGTAAAAAAGGAGACCTCACAGTTCCTTCAGAGGGCAGAACTCCTCCGGTTTGAAGAAGAGGAACTCCGGGGAGAGGAGAAGGAAATTGGAGAGGAGATGAAGGCGGCCCTGGATCAGATGGAGAGAGAAGAGGCCGCAAGAAAGGAGAAGGAGGAGGAGCTCCAATCCCTGAAGAAGACTGTGGAGGAAGTAAGAGAAGGGACAGAAGAATTGGGAGGAAGGATCACGGAGAAGAAGGTCTATTTAGCCTCCATCGAGGAGAAGCAGAGGGGAATGGAGGCTCAGATTCTCAACCTCTCCGAGCATATCAGAACCCTTCGCGAGCAGGTCATCCATCGAGTGAAGGGGATCAGGGCTTCGAAGGCGGAGAAGGCTTTGCTTCGTGAAAGAATCGATCAGAGGGAGAAGGAACTGGAAGGGCTGGTAGAAAGCCACCGGTTGAAAGAAGAAGGTCTTTCGCATCTAAGAGAGAGCGTAGAGGCGCTCTCTAATCAATGGAAAGAGGCGGAAGCCTCTTCGAGATATCTCCGGCAAGAGATGGAGGATGTCCGGCAGAAGAGCCATGAGGAGGAGATCCGGGTTTCAGAGGTTCAGTTGAAACTCCAGCATCTGCAGGACTCGATGAGAGAACGCTACGGGGCCACGCTTTCGACTTCCATCGGAATGGCTCCGGAGGAATTTTCAAGGGAGGAGGGAGAAAAACGGCTCGCAGAGCTGAAGGCCGGCCTGGAAGGGTTCGGAGAGGTCAACCTCCTGGCCCTTGAGGAGTATCAGGAATTGAAACGGCGGCACGACTTCCTCACAGAGCAGCAGAACGACCTCCAACAAGCGCTCGATACGCTTAAGAAAGCCATTGTCCGGATCAACCGGACGACGACGAAGCGATTCTTAGAGACCTTCCATCTTGTCAACGAAAAGTTCAAAGAGGTCTTTGCCCGGCTCTTTAAGGGCGGACAGGCCAGCCTGATCCTGATGGATGAACAGGACCCCTCGACTTCGGGAGTCGATATCGTGGCTCAGCCTCCGGGCAAAAAACTTCAGAATATCGACCTGCTCTCAGGAGGAGAGAAGGCTCTGGTCGCCACTGCGTTGCTCTTCGGGCTCTTCATGATCAGACCCACGCCCTTCTGCCTGCTCGATGAGATCGATGCGCCCCTGGACGATGCGAACATCAACCGTTTCATTGAAATGGTCAGGGAGTTCTCAAAGACCTCCCAGTTCATCCTCATCACCCACAACAAGAAGACGATGGAGATGGCCAATACCCTCTACGGGATCACTATGGAGACCCCAGGCGTCTCAAAAGTGGTCTCCGTACGGCTGAATTAGTTTCCCTCCATTTCGTCTGCCGAAACACCTTGACATTCGATATATTTTTAGCTATCCTCTTTTCGGGTCCAGAGATATCTGCTGTTATTTCTGGAGGTTAATTGGATAGCCGGGCCGCTATCTGGGGATGGACTTCAGATATCGGCCTTTTTTAATGCGGGAATCATTCGAAATCGGATTGAAATCACTTAAGAAATCGCCTTTTTTGAAAGGTGTGAAATTTTTTACTTGCTTTTTATTTTTAGATGTGTAAAATGGGTTCGCCCTGTTAAAACGGTCGAAACTCTTATCGTGTTTAAAAGGCATTCCGATTAAGAAAGGGGGTGGTTTGGTCAAGGGCTTAACGAATCGATGGAGAAGAAGTTTTGGCCTATTGCAATAAAGCACGGGAGAAGTAAGACGGTAAAATTTTTTATCCAAGAAAGGGAGGGAAACATGATGAAAAAATTATTTATCTTTGCCATTATGATCGGATTGATTTGTATAGGTTTGCCAATGAATGGTTTGACTCAGCCCGTTCGGTTTGGGGCGGTCATCAATCTCACCGGCCCGGCCTCGACCTGGGGACAATACCATGCCAAGGGTATTACCGACTATATTCGTCACGTCAATGAAGTAAAGGGAGGGGTTGGAGGAAGAAAGATCGAATTGACCGTTGTTGACCATGCGTTCAAACCCCCGGAAGGCGTGAAACTGGTTAAGAAGTTCTGCGAAGAGAAGGTGGACATGATCGCCAACTGGGATGCCGGAACAAGCATTATGATTAAACCCATTATCCAGGAGCATAAGATTCCCACGGTCGTTTTCTCCACTTTCCAGGGAATTCTGGCCCCGCCGGTTGACTACATCTATTTACCCTTTGGGAGTTATGTTATGGATTCCCAAGCTGTGTTAGAGTATATTAAGGCGATCCATAAAGGAAAAGATGCTCCCAAAGTGGGTCTGTTGACTTACAATACCGCTTTCGGGAAATCGATTCATGATCCAAGCAAAGACTACGCTGGAAAGAATAATATCAACATCGTCGGCATCGAGGAATTCCCGATGGCCA
>VGRU01000207.1 GCA_016875255.1 Deltaproteobacteria bacterium | reverse complement strand
CTGCCGGTGGTGCTTACGATTAAGGAAATCCAGAATATCTTCGATCAATTGTCAGAGACTTCCAAACGGATGGCCATGGTGATTTATGGAGGTGGTCTTCGGCTTCAGGAATGCTTGCAATTGAGAATCAAAGATATTGATCTCGAACAGAGCATACTCATTGTCAGGTCCGGAAAGGGAGATAAGGATCGGAGGACTGTTCTACCGGAAGCTCTGAAGGATGATTTCATTAAACACCTGTCAGAAACAAGATCACTATATGACGAGGACAGGAAGAACGAAATAGCAGGGGTGTGGCTTCCGGGAGCCCTGGAAAAGAAATATCCGAATGCCGGGAAGGAGTGGGGCTGGTTCTGGGTTTTTCCATCGAAATCACTCTCGATTGATCCGAGAAGCAACATTGTCAGAAGGCACCATGTCCATCCCGCTTTACTTCAGAAGGCATTCAAGGTTGCTGTTGGGAAAGCGGGGATTACAAAGCAGGCCCCTGTTCATACCCTGAGACACAGCTTTGCCACCCATCTTCTGGAGAAAGGATATGACATCAGGACTATCCAGGAGTTGTTGGGTCATCAGAATCTCCAGACGACCATGATCTATACCCATGTGGCCTCCAAAAACGTCCTTGGAGTAAGAAGCCCTCTGGATAGATAGATTTTTAAGAGAGCGGGATTGCTTAGACGTGATTTCGCAGTTGAAGTTCCAATGGATGGGGATGAAGATAAACCTGCTCTTTGAGATAGGGCTGATCGTATTTTCGGATATAATGCTGAATCAGTGTGATGGGGACAATGAGGGGGATATATTCCTTCCGGTAATGATCGATGACTTGGAGCACCTCCTGTTTTTCATCAGAAGAGAGTTGTTCCTTAAAATAGCCCATCATGTGCATCAGGACATTGGCGTTTTTCTTTGGTGTAGTCTTTAATTGAAGGGCTTCCATGAGAATGGTTTGGTATTGCTGATACAGCTCCCTGATAGGAACCTCTTTTGCTCTCGCCGCGAGTTTTCCCATGACCTGGTAATGTTTCGGACTATGAGAGAGGATCAGCAATTTGTGTTGGGTATGGTAGCCGACCAGGTTTCCACGACTCTCCTTTCTGCCAAGGATCTCCCGCCACCTTTTCAAGGCAAAAATTCGTTCAATGAAATTGTCTCTGAGCCTCGGATCGTGGAGGCGGCCTTCCTCCTCCACCGGCAGGAGAGGAAAATACTCCATGAAGACCCTTGCAAACATGCCGACTCCTTTTTTGGAAGGCATGCCTTTTTCGTCATAGATCCTGACCCGCTCCATGCCACTGCTTGGAGAGTCGCTCTTGAAAATAAAACCGCAAAGATCCTCTTTCTCCAATTCCGAAACCCGTTTTCTTGCCCATTGAACCATCCGTTCGGTCATATCCTGCTTCGTCCGTGAAGTGACCAACCGGGGAGACTCCGGATTTCCTTCAAGGTGCATCGACTCCCTCGGAACAGGGAGCCCACATTCCACCTCGGGACAGACAGGGACATAGTCCACGTATTGTCCCAGAGTATCGGTGAGAAACCGATCCAGTTTATGACCTCCATCGTAGCGAACATTCTCACCCAACAGACAGGTGCTGATACCTAATTTAATCTTTTGCATGAACCTCTCCTGCCTGAATCTCTCATGCTTCTTCCAGAACTTTTTTATAAACCTGAACCAGACCCCTGGCCTCATCCTCAGGCGTCGGCAACTTTGCCGCTTGCTCTTTTCCTCCCTGACCAAGTTTCTTTCGAAGTTCACTCTCATCGACCAGGCGGAGGGCCTGCTGAATGAAGTGTTCCTGGGATTGAAGGTCAAACAGAAGTCCGGAAGGCAAATCATCTTTGTTGCCCAATACCGGCCCTCGATTCCCCGGAATATCAGAAGCCAAAATGGGCTTTCCGGCAGCTTTCGCTTCGAGAAGAACGTTCGAAATGCCCTCCGAAAAGGAAAAATTGAGGATTACATCGGCACTTTCGTAGGCAGAGCGCATGGCCTGGAAAGGAATGGGTGGGAGCCACCGGGCGAAGGCGCCGAAGCGTTTTAATTCTTGCTCAAATCTTGCTGCATAGTCTTTATCAATGACAGGACCGGCAAAGACCACGCATATCGATGGCCGCAATGTATATACTCTTTCAAGGAGGTGAAGAGCCTCCAGATTTCCTTTGACTGGCCGTATGCCGGCCGGGAAGAAAAAAAGGATGTTCACCGCGCGACAATTCGAAGCCTCCCGGAGGTTGAACTCCTCTTCTCCCATCCAACAGAAAGACTTCGGGATCATGATGATCCTATCCTGAAGCCCGGCATAAGACTCTATGATACGCGGCATCATCTCTTCGCTCTGAACGATGATGGCCTTCGCTTTTTCGAAGATCCGGGTCATGATTCTCCGGCGATCTTCTTCCCTGGTATCGAGATGAATGTCCGTTCCCCCGGGAGACACGACAACGGCCCGCCCGTTCGTGGCCCACTTCGTGTTTATTTTGAAAAGTAACTCTCCCGTCCGGAAGGCATGATGAAGATGAATGAGATCCGGTTTAAAATGGATGAGCATCTGCTGAAAGACGAAGATATCGAGGTTTTTTGTGGCCAGAACCTCTACGTCATGACCCTGTTGCACCAGAGATCGTCTCCACCTTTCAGTGGTTGAGGCATTTCCCGTGGTGGTAGGAAAGGCCGTTGGGGTCAGCATGAGGATGCGGAGAGATGCGTTCAACAGGGGTTCTCCGGGAAAGGGGTCAAGATGATCTTCCTTCCTTTCAAAATAATACGCAATTTTGTATTTAGCAAGGTTTCAAGCTCCTGTTCTCTATCCGGTGTCGAAAAACTTGAGAAAGGGGTTTCCAGAGGATTCTCGGTGACTCTACCGGGATGAGCCATCAACTCGGTGAGACCGTCAGGGAGGCACCGCAATACGGACTCCAAGCTTCGAATGGAGAAATACCCTTTTAAGTAGAGACCATAAAAATGATCCGTTGCATGAAGCCCTGAGGCTGCGATGAGCGGCCGGGCCGTCTGGCCTAATCTGGTAAAAAACCTGGCCTCTTCCCGGACAGACGGTGGCAAAGTAAAATCGGGTGATGTCGGTTCGGGTTCATCGGGAATTCTAACCCAGGGGATGTGATGTTTCCGGGCAACTCCGATCATTTCTCTTAAAACAGCAGGAAAGACATGAACGTGCTGGTGACCATCAACATGAGAAAGAGGAATTCCAGATGTTTCAAGGAGCGTGATCTGGGCGTCGATCTCACGAGCGATCTCGTTCTCCAGATCCCGGTCTCCCTGTCTCATCAACAGGCGCTGAGAGGGGACTTTTCCTAAAAACACTCCGTCGGGGCCGAGGAGAGGTAAAGGGTTAGCCGAGACAGGTTTCCCTTCAGAAAGATTGAGGTGAACCCCCCAGGAGACATTCTTAAAGGACCCGGATTGAATTTTTTTCAAGGCGTCCGGATACCCTGGCCCATTCGGAAGGATGCTCGCACTTGTCACGATGCCTGCCCGGATGGCCTCAAAAATCCCGGCGTTTCTTGCCTCATCTGCACCGAGGTCATCCGCATTGATGATGAGCCGCTTTACGTTCATCGGGGACCTCCGGCCCGAATAAAAAGATTGCGGAAAAACCATCTGCCTTTCGAGTCTTGATCGAATTGAGAACGTCCGGAAGACCTCAACTGGAGAAGGTGGCTAAACAGTCCGATCTCCATCGCCTCATACTCATCCGGTATGAAGAATCGTTCGGTTTCGTAAACGAGTGAGACGTTTCTAAACCGTTCCTCTAATCGCTGCCATAGACCGGCGGGGTTTGCCAGTGAGATGGCGAGCAGCCAGAGCCTCCCCCGATCAGGATTAAGAAAAGTCGGGGCCTGTTCAAGGATGGCGAAAAGATGGTCTGTCCCGTCCCGGCCTCCATAGCGTTGCCCGAAAGGCCGGGCGCCGGGAGTTTGGGGCGGAGTGGCAATGATGAGATCGAACTGTTTGATATTGTCCTGGACATGACTCCAATTCCTTAATGCATCGAACCAGGACCCGGCAATAACTTGAATTTTTTCTTGAACTCCGTTCCGTCTTGCATTGTCGAGGGTTGCACCAAGGGCTCTTGGATCAAGATCTATGGCTACAACCTTTTTGGCACTCTGCTTGGCTGCCGCGATGGAGAGAAGCCCACTGCCGCATCCCAGGTCAAGAACCGTTTCTCCTTTCTGAATGTCGAGAAATTTTGCCAGATCGATGCTGGACGGAGGCGGGACATGAACTGCTTCCGGAACTTCGAGGATCACAGGACCCGTCGGAAGCTCAATCGTCATTCGCTTCTCCCTTGTTGCATGAGTGAGTCGATAACGACTCAGGGCTGATGAGAGGAGGCGTTCGATGAGCGCAGGGTAATCCAACCCCGACCATTTTGCCGAGCGTGCAAAGGCTTCGCCGATCTCGAGGCTCGGAGTGATGTTGGCTTCGAGAAAGAAAGGCGTTCCATCCTGCGTGAGCCGGAGATCAAAGCGAGCGTAGTCCCTCAAACCGAGGATTTCAAAGGCTTTGCGGGCCAACGATTCGATCTTCTCTTTGAGATCCGGTGGAAGGGTTGCAGGCATCATGGAGGCTTCGGGTGTATCCACCTGTTTAAATGTTTCGCTGAGCACGCCTTTTCCAGTATCCTCCAGCCGCCACTCGAGGATCGTCAAGACCTCCAGCCCGTTCGGGCCAGCAATCAGGGGAACTGCCAGTTCCCGTCCCTCCAGGTACGTTTCGATCAGCAAGGGTTGTCCATACCGTTGGAGTAGATCTGCTGCATGCCGATGGGCGTCCGGTTTATTCCGGGCGAGAAAGAGTCCGCGGCTCATATGCTCGAAGGTGGGTTTGAGTATGAGAGGCGGTTCAAGCCACCGGGGAAGCTCGAATTCTTTTGAGGTGGCAACGATTCCCGGAGGGGTAGGGATACCCGCGGCGGAAAGCTGCGCCTTTGAAGCGATCTTGTCATCGGCAAGAAAACAAGCCCTGGCATCCGAACCTACAATTCGGGCTCCCCGAGACTCGAGCAGGAGACGGACCAGGGCGCGAAAGAATCCTCTGCCTTTGAACGTATCCGTATGATCGATGATCAGGTCACATTGGCGAACCAGGTTCTCTGCCTGGAATTCGATCTCTTCTGAGTTGGCAATAATGGTGTCATGACCGAGGGAGGCAAGACCCCGGGCAATCGACTCAGCACAACGGCAGACAGACTCAAGGGTTCGGATAACTCCTATGCGCATACGGTATCCAGATTCTCTTAGAGGCCTCACCGAGGCCGATCCTCTTCGGTCTGTCAACAGCCCGGTTCTCCAGGATGGCCGCAGCAGGATCGAAAATGGATTATTTTGAACCAATTGTTTCTCAGAAGAAGCCATAATTTCCTGGGCCATGGCATGTCACTTTGAAGATTGGTGAGAAAAGACCGGGGGTTTGGTTTATTCATCATTTTCTACCTTGCAGTTGGATAACCGGCCATGGGTAAATCCCGTCATAAGCGCGACTTCGAATGGCGGTTCATCGGATGTCTTATGGGACACCGGACTTTACCCCGGATTGTCCAAAAGATTGATTGGTCTTTTATATCACGATGATTTTCGAATGTTACATCAGAAGAGTCCACCTAAACTCCCTGCGTATCCGGTGAGTTCAACATAACCCTCACAGGTGATCGGTCTGCCGGCGGCCGTCCCTTTTCCGGTAACCGCGCCCTCCCAATAAATCACACCGGTGGAGCCTTCCGTAACGAGTTCCTGGGAAGGAACCAGAGAACTTAGTTCCAGATCGATCCCGGCGGATGGGACCTTCATCCTCCAGCGGCTCGGATATCTTCCGCCGCTTTTGGGACTTTTCCAGTAATCGAGAACTTCAAGGTTGATGTCAGATCGCTTGAGATGAAGGGTGTTTCCGGAACGATTAACCAGCGTGCCTGAGGAAGAGGGTTCAATCGTGCCATCCTTTCGGCGAAGGAAGTAGAGCATAAGCTCCTGTCCGTCAGAGAGATGGAGGCTGAACCAGTCCCAGCCCACCTGATCAGGAGTGAGTTGATTGGAACCAAATTCATGATCGAACCAGCTCGTTCCTTTTACAGGGATGCTGGACTGAGACTGTGGCGTCTTGATCCGTCCCTCCGTTGCCAAATTGGTATAAGAGAAATAGTAGGAGGCCTGTCCCTCCTTGGGTCCTTTTTGACTGAGGCCGTTCTTCCCATGAAAAACGGGGGGTTTTCGGGGGACGAGATCGAGAAAAAGTTCCATGTCCTGGTGACGCGCTTCAATTTTAATTCTATTTCCTTCCATTTTTGCGACCCAGTTGAAGAGCCAGACCCC
>VGRU01000206.1 GCA_016875255.1 Deltaproteobacteria bacterium | reverse complement strand
TGGGTTTTACCGTTCGGGCAAGAGAGTGGTCGATCTGAGCGCCGATTTCCGGTTGAAAGATTCTGCGGTTTATGAACGGTGGTACCAGAAGCATACGGCTTCTGATCTTCTTGGTGAATCTGTCTATGGGCTTCCGGAACTCCACCGGGATAAGATTCGAAACGCAAAGATCGTCGGGAATCCGGGTTGCTATCCGACAGGAGCCCTGATCGGCTTGATCCCCCTGATCAAAAAAGGACTCATTTCCCTTGAGGGGATTGTCGTTGATTCTAAATCGGGTGTTAGCGGAGCAGGCAGGGATGTGGTCCTGGAATCGCTCTTCTGCGAGGTGAATGAGGGGGTCAAGGCTTACAAGATTTTTGCGCACCGGCACACCCCTGAGATCGAACAGGAGGCAAGCCTGCTGGCCCAGAAAAAGATTGCGGTCACCTTCGTTCCTCATCTCATTCCGATGGACCGGGGAATTCTGACGACCCTCTATGCTCACCTGACCAAGAAGATGAAGACTGAAGAACTGCTCAATGCTTTCCGGGAAGTTTATGGAGAAGAGCCATTCGTCCAGATTTACCCAAAGGGGAAACTCCCCAATACCAAAGATGTGAGAGGTTCAAATTTTTGTGATATTGGGATGACGGTGAATGAGGCCGGTGATCGCGCTGTTATCGTTACGGCAATTGATAACCTGGTGAAAGGGGCTTCCGGTGAAGCCGTCCAGAATATGAATATCATGTTAGGCTACCCCGAAACCATGGGCCTCGATGTGGTCCCCCTTTTCCCCTGAAAAAGCATGGGGCGTAGCGCATAGCGTAATTCCAACTTATAATTCATTATTCATAACTCTTAAGGAAACCTCTAATAATTCCAAATTCGTCACTCCGGTGAAAACCGGAGTCCAGTCATATCAAGAGCTTCTGGATTCCGGCTTTCGCCGGAATGACATTTTTAGAGGTAGCCTTAACTTTTACCTCTCAACTCCTCTCATTTACAACCCTGTCAGATTCTGTTAAATTAAACCTAAATTGAGCGATTTATTTTAAATTTCATTGTAGCGCAACCCTTTAGGGTTTCTTCTCATGCCTACCTGCGGTAGGCAAGCAAGGCTAAACCTTAACATTGCAAAAAAATGAACCAAACGGACATGGGTGAACCGTTCGGAAAGGCTTCGAGGCGAACCTTCAGACCAATGAGCACCCACTTTTGTAACCCATACTGGAGTTCACCTTAGGTGAAATCGGGCCATTCCATTAAGACATCCGATTAACCGCCATTCGAAGCGTTGGAGAGCGGTTTACCCATGGCCGTTTATGCAACTGCAAGGTAAAGCCTTGCGCTACAAATCACCCTCTGGGTGATGTTAAACCTGATCTGAAGCCTGTTGCTAAAGAGGTGTTCAAAAAGAATCGCTCAATTTAGGTTAAATAAAAAATAAAAGTCTAAGATTTGATGGTAAGGGTAAAAAAGCCAGTTTCGTTAAGGGGTTAAGTTAGTCGTCTTTAAATCTTTCCCTTTACCCTTTAACGCTAAACGATACGGGCATCCTAACCCTTACCCATTTACCGTTACCTTAATCATGAAACCTTTAACCCCGATGATCAAGCAGTATCTCCAGGTCAAGAGCCAATACCCGGATTCGATTCTCTTCTTTCGCATGGGTGATTTCTATGAGATGTTCTTCGAAGATGCCCAGGTGGCTTCGAAGGAGCTGGAGATCGCATTGACCTCGAGGAACAAGGGCCAGAAGGACAGCATTCCGCTCTGCGGCGTTCCCCACTTCACGGCCGAAACTTATATTTCCAAACTTCTCCAGAAGGGGTATAAGGTTGCTCTCTGCGACCAGGTGGAAGATCCAAAATTAGCCAAGGGAATTGTGAAGAGAGAGGTCGTCAGGGTCTTCACGCCGGGCCTCACCATGGACTCCATCCATCTGGGCACCGGCGAGAATAATTACCTGATGGGATTCTGTGCGGAAGGGGAGGTCTTCGGTCTTGCCTTTCTCGATATTTCCACAGGCGAATTGAAGGCCTGTCAGATCTCCGGATTTGAACCCTTCCTGAACGAAGCCCAAAGAAATGAACCCAAAGAGATCCTTTGCTTTCATCGTTTTCAGGAACATCCCTGTTTTGCCGGGTTTAAAAAGAGTTTTGAGAATGGTCTGATCAATTTTTTAGAGGATTCGAAACTCGACTCTTTCCATCCCCTAAATGAAGCCCACAGGGATTCGATTCCCAATGAATTCCCTCTGGCAGCCATGGCTGCGGAGATGGTTCTGCTTTATGCGGAAGAGAATCAGAAGAGGCCGCTCTCCCATATCCGGTCCATCACCTTCTATCAGGTCCAGGATTTTATGGTGATCGACGAAGTGACAAAGAGGAACCTGGAACTGACTCAGACCCTCTTCGACCAGAGTAAGAAGGGATCTCTCTTCTGGGGGCTTGATGAGACGATGACCCCAATGGGGAGCAGGAAATTGAAACAGTGGTTGAATTATCCCCTGATGGATATCGTGGAGATCGAGCGGAGGCTGGAATCTATTTCCGAGTTGAAGGAGAAGAAGATTGAGCGAAAGCGGGTGAGGGAGCCTTTAAAAGAGATTCAGGACATCGAAAGGCTTGCGTCCCGGATCTTCCTCGGACATGCGAACGCCAGAGACCTTGTCGGGTTAAAAAATTCGATCCGGCACCTGCCCGATCTGAAAATTCTTCTTGAGGCTTTTACTTCCTCTCTCCTGAAGGATGTGTCACGGGAGATCGAAGGGTTTGAAAGCCTTTTCCAGCTCCTCGACTCCTCCATCGTTGACCATCCTCCTCTCACCGTGAAGGAGGGAGGCATCATCAAATCCCACTTTAATAAAGAATTAGATGATTTAAGAGAGATCGGCAGGGAAGGGAAGAAGTGGATCATTCGACTGGAAGCCGAGGAGAGGAAAAAGACAGGGATCTCCACTCTAAAGGTTCGATACAATCAGGTCTTCGGATATTATATCGAAGTGACCAAAAGTAATCTCCACCTCGTCCCTGCCCATTACATCAGAAAGCAGACACTGGTCAATGCCGAGCGGTTCATCACGCCGGAACTGAAAGAGTTCGAGACCAAGGTGTTGGGCGCGGAGGAGGCGATCTGCCAGCTTGAATACAGACTCTTTGAGGAGATACAGAAGAAGGTCTCCGAGGAGACGCCGGGCCTCCAGAACACAGCCTCTGCGGTTGCGGCGATCGATGTTCTATGTTCCCTGACTGAAGTGGCCGACCGGAATGACTACTGCCGGCCCAGGATAGACGAAGGCGAAGAGATTGTGATTCAGGATGGAAGGCATCCGGTCCTCGAGCGGATGTCGCTTTCCGAAAGGTTTGTCCCCAATGACACCTTGCTCGATCATCACGAGAATCAGATTCTCATCATCACCGGACCCAATATGGCGGGCAAATCGACCTATCTGAGACAGGTGGCGATCATCATCCTGATGGCGCAAATGGGAAGCTTTGTTCCCGCAGCCGAAGCCCGGATCGGCTTGGTGGACCGGATCTTCACCCGCATCGGCGCTCTGGACAATATCATGCGGGGCCAGAGCACCTTCATGGTGGAGATGATGGAGACGGCGCGCATCCTCCAGCAGGCCACCACAAGGAGCCTTGTCGTTCTCGATGAGGTCGGAAGGGGAACGAGCACGTTTGACGGGTTGAGCATTGCCTGGGCCGTGGTCGAGCATCTCCACGATCATCCCCTGCTCAGGCCGAGGACCCTTTTTGCGACCCACTACCACGAATTAACCGAATTGGCCCTGACCAAAGAGAGGGTGAAGAATTACAATGTGGCTGTGAAGGAATGGGGAGGAGAGATCATCTTTCTCAGGAAGGTGGTGGAAGGGGGAACCAACCGGAGCTATGGGATTCAGGTAGCCCGATTAGCAGGCCTTCCCGCAAAGGTGATTGACCGGGCAAAGGAGATTCTTTCCAATCTTGAGAGGGGGGAGTTTGATTCAATGGGCCTGCCCAAAATTGCCAAGTCGAAGGTTGCAACTTCAAAACCCAAGATCCCGATTCAGCCGTCCCTTTTTTCTCAGACCGATCCCATCCGATCGGAATTGAAAAAGATCGACCCTGATCAGATGACTCCGATCGAGGCCTTAAAGATTTTAAGTGAGTTGAAGAAAAAAGCGGAGAAAGAAGATTAAAAAGTTCAAATGCCAAAGTTCAAATGTCAAAAATATTTTGGATTTGGCAACACTTTAGCTGTTTAAAGATCTTTGTAAAATCCCTCCCGACCTCCCTTTGCCAAAGGGAGGAGATAGAGTTTTCCCCCTTTGGTAATCTTTTCCCTGCCAAAGGCAGGCAAAGGGGGATGAAGGGGGATTTTATGATGATTCTTTTGATCAATTGACTCATGAAACTCTTCTTTTCATAAGGCTGAAGTGATACTGGATTTTGAACGTTGACATTTCGGGTTCAGAAGATGATCGATTTTCCAAAGGCAAGAGAAAAGATGGTGGAGGAGCAGATCATTGAAAGGGGGATCAAGAATCCCCGTCTGATCGCTGCCATGAAGAAAGTCCCTCGACACCTCTTTGTCGAGGAGGCGCTCCAGAATCAGGCTTACAATGACCGTCCCCTTCCCATCGGAGAGAAACAGACCATTTCTCAACCCTATATGGTCGCCCTGATGACCGAGGCGATGGAGTTAAAGGGAAAGGAGAGGGTTCTTGAGATCGGATCGGGATCAGGTTATCAGACAGCCATCCTGGCCGAATTGGCCCAGGAGGTCTTTTCCGTCGAAAGGATTCGTCCGCTGGCCATCCGGGCCAGGAAGTTGCTCTATGATCTTGGATATTTCAATGTAGAGATCAAAATCTTCGATGGCACGTTTGGATGGTCGGAAAAAGGCCCCTTTGACGCCATTATCGTTACCGCAGGATCTCCGGATATTCCTCAACCTTTCTATGACCAGCTGACAATGGGCGGAAGATTGGTGATACCGGTGGGAGACATCCATATCCAGGATCTCTTTCGAATCACGAAGACAGAAGAGGGAATGAAGAAGGAGGACCTCGGCGGATGTCGATTTGTGAAATTGATCGGGAGATACGGGTGGGAAGACGAGGGAACGATGAACGATAGACGATAAGAGACTCATCAATTGAAATGGTCAATTTTTAGAATCGAATGTTAAAAAATATTTTATGGATGTTATTTCTTGCAGTAATTTTTCTCGTTCATGGATGCGCAAGGCATCGAGTTGAAATCGGCAAACCCTCTCCGTTGGAAAAAAAGGGGGTTTATCATGTAGTTGAAAAACATCAGACCCTCTTTCGAATCAGCAAAACCTATGGGGTTGACCTCAAAGATGTGGCCTCATTGAATGGGATCATAGACCCGGGCAGGATTCAGACAGGACAGAGAATCTTCATTCCCGGGGCAAAGAGAGTCTTAAAAGTTGAGGTCTATATTGAAGATGTGGTGGAAGGATCGGGCCACCAGGAGAAAATCGCCTATAAAAAAATGAATTTTATCTGGCCGGTGGAAGGGCGGCTGAGAGATGGATTTGATGAAGCAGAGGGCAGGAGGCATATGGGAATTGACATCTCCTCTCCTGCCGGGACAGCCATCAAAGCCTCTGGCTCCGGAAAAGTCATCTATTCGGGCAATACGATCCGGGGATATGGAAATCTCATCATCCTTCGCCACCCTGAAGAATTTGTGACGATCTATGGACACAACGAGGTCAATCTTGTGGAAGAAGGGGAGTGGGTGGAGAGGGGGCAGGTCATCGGAAAGGTCGGCCAGACCGGACGGGCCACAGGCCCTCACCTTCACTTCGAAATTCGAAAGAAGAATAAAGCGGTAGATCCCCTGTTGTTTCTGAAATAGTCCCCCTAATAGAATGGGGAATAGTTTAAGGAGTTTATGCGAATTTTAGCGATTGAGACATCCTGTGATGATACGGGGGCGGCTGTGGTTCTGGATGGGAGGAAGATTCTCTCCAATGTGGTCTCATCGCAGGTTGCCGTCCATCAGAAATACGGAGGGGTTGTTCCGGAATTAGCTTCGAGAAAACATATTGAGGCGATCGTTCCCATTGTGACCGAAGCCCTTGAAAGGGCAGGGGGCACTTTGCAGGAGATCGATGGCATTGCGGTGACCCAGGGGCCGGGGCTGGTGGGCTCGCTTTTAGTGGGTCTCTCGTTCGCCAAATCGCTGGCCTTTGTCACAGGAGCGCCTTTTGTTGGAGTGAATCATATTGAAGCGCACCTCTCGGCCATTTTTCTTGAAGAGCGCCCCCCACGATTCCCTTATCTCGGGCTGGTCGTATCAGGAGGTCATACCTCTCTTTTCCGGGTGGATGGATTCGGAGCATATAAGATG
>VGRU01000205.1 GCA_016875255.1 Deltaproteobacteria bacterium | reverse complement strand
TCTTTGTCCGGCATGAATACCCGCTGGCGCTTGAAAATATCGGGATTGCCATCCGGCAGGCCCGGGAATTGGGGCTTCTGGGGAAAAACATCCTCGGATCGGGATTCGATTTTGATATCAAGATCAGCCGGGGAGGGGGGGCTTTTGTGGCCGGGGAGTCAACGGCCCTCATGGCCACCATCGAAGGAAATGTGGGAGAACCCAGGGCAAAACATATTCACACGGTGGTGAGCGGTCTCTATGACCGGCCGACGAATCTGAACAATGTGGAGACCTGGGCCAATGTGCCGGTCATCATCAATGAGGGAGCGGACTGGTATGGCCGGATCGGCACCGAAGGAAGCAAGGGAACGAAGATATTCTCCCTTGTGGGCAAGGTGAACAATACGGGGCTCGTGGAGGTTCCCATGGGGATCACTCTGCGGGAGATTGTCTATGACATCGGAGGCGGAATTCCTGACGGAAAAAAATTCAAGGCGGTCCAGACCGGAGGACCCTCAGGCGGATGCATTCCCGAATCGATGATCGATCTGCCCGTCGATTTCGACCGGTTGACCGATGTCGGTTCGATGATGGGATCGGGCGGGATGATCGTCATGGACGAAGCCACCTGCATGGTGGATGTGGCCAAATATTTTATGAACTTCCTCAAGGACGAATCTTGCGGGAAATGCACCTCCTGCAGGGAGGGGACAAAGCGGATGCACGAGATCCTGACCGAGATCAGCGAGGGGAGGGGAAAACCCGAGCACATTGATCTCCTTGAGGAATTGGGCTGGGTGACGGTGGAAGCCTCGCTCTGCGCCCTTGGAGGAACAGCGCCCAACCCAGCGCTTTCCACCATCAAGTATTTCCGTCAGGAGTATGAGGAGCACATTCTTAACAAACGGTGCCCGGCAAAGGTCTGCCGAGCGCTTCTTCACTATCGAATTCTATCCGACCGATGCACGGCCTGCGGCCGGTGCGCCAAGGTCTGTCCGGAGAAAGCGATCACCGGCGTTCAGAAGACAAAAAAAGAGAAGGGAAAACCTTTCGAGATCGACCAGGCCAAATGCATCCAATGCGGGATGTGTCTGGAATCCTGTAAATTCGATGCGGTCGAGGTCGAATAGAAATAAAGAATTCGGTTATCAGGTCATCAGGAAATCAGGAAATCAGGAAGCAGGAAAAAATCAATGTAAATTTCAAAATTAACAATGCAAAATTAGCAATATTTTAAATTGATAATTGACCATTGCTAATTGATCATTTTGCAATGATCCTTTCTAATATCCTGATACCCCTCAGTTTCGTTTTGGAGGAAAGCAATGATTTCTTTTAAGATTGATGGTCAGCCTGTCGAGGGAAAAGAGGGCGCCCATATTCTTGAGGTGGCCCTTGATGCAGGGATTGAGATCCCTCATCTCTGTTACAACGAATCGGTCAAGCCCTATGGCGCCTGCCGGCTTTGTCTGGTGGAGGTGACCCGAAAAGGACGAACCCGGATGACCACCTCCTGCAACTATCCGATCATGGAAGAGATAGAGGTCTTCACTCAGTCGGAGAGAGTGCTTCGAGCCAGGCGCATGATCATCGAGCTCCTTGTTTCGATGTGCCCCGGAGATAAACTTCTCTGGGAGATGGCTGCCAGGATGGGGGTTCAGGAGGTCCGGTTTAAAAAGGACGACAAAGACTGCATCCTCTGCGGCCTCTGCGCGCGTGTTTGTGATGAAGTGGTTGGAGCCCACGCCATTCAATTTGCCTCCCGGGGAGACCGAAGGGAGATGGTTCCTCCTTTTGGAGGAGAAGCAATGAATTGCATTGCCTGCGGAGCCTGTGTGGTGGCCTGTCCGGTCAACGTGGTGGGGATGAAGGAAGAAGGAGATGAACGGACGATCACCCGATGGAAACGAACATTAAAAATGAAATCCTGCAAGGTTTGTGGAAACTATTTTGCCCCGTTGTTCCAGTTAGAGAAGTTTAAAGAGAAGGCGAATCTCCCAAAGGATTTCTATGATGTCTGTTACACCTGCAGGAGTTGACCCATTCGATAGCCCCCCATTTAACATTTTGAAGATCATTTGATAAACGCCACTCAGGATTGACCCTGAGTGGCGTTTCGTTTAGCAGGCACAAAAGCCGAAAGGTTGTAACCCCTCCGTTATTGGGTGTTACTTAATCTGAAAGGGTCGGGAGGTCCTTCCTCCAAAACCTTGTAAAGCGATCTTTGAAGGAATGCCAACCGACCCATCTGCCCGATTCATGATGGTTTTTATAAACGAACCTACGGAGTTTAAACGTTAAAGGTTTCGCTTCAAGGTTTTTCCAGAAGAACCTCCCGACCCTTTTTATCTCTGTAACGGAGGGGTTAGAAAAGTTGAAATTTCCCTTCAAAGGGAGTATATTTAGTTAGTATCTGTTTATAAGTATTATTTTCCGTCATACCGGACCTGCCTATGCCGAAGCGGCTTCGCGCAGGCAGGCTTGATCCGGTATCCAGTCCCGCCTTTGGCGGGATTGAAAGAACTGGATTCCGGCTGGAGTTTACCCCGTTGCAGAACGGGGCCGGAATGACGACCTTTCTTGAAACTGTTAGTTTATAAACAGACTTTAAATAAAACCTAAATTGAGCGGATCTTTTTTTGAAAACCTCTTTAGCAACAGGCTTCAGGTCAGGTTTAAAATCACCCAGAGGGTGATTTGTAGCGCAAGGCTTTAGCCTTGCTTGCCTACCGCAGGTAGGCATAAGAAGCAACCCTAAAGGGTTGCGCTACAATGAAATTTAAAATAAATCGCTCAATTTAGGTAAAAGCCATTTTGGAGGGATGAGAGATGGTCCATTATGTGAAGTGGGAGCCTTTCCGGGACCTGATGGCAATGCAGGATCGGATGACCCGTCTCTTTGATGAAACCCTTTCCCGAATCTTCAAAGAGGAAGCGCCCCAGGGCGTCTGGTCTCCTCCCGTCGACATTGTAGAGCAGGAGAAAGAAGTAATCCTCAAAGTTGACCTTCCGGAGATGAATCAGAGCGAGATTGAGATTAAGGTGGAGGAGAATACGCTGATCATCCAGGGAGAGCGAAAGTTTATCAAGGAAAGTCCAGAAGAACATTATATCCAGATCGAAAGACCGTACGGACACTTCCAGCGGACGTTTCCCCTACCGAAGGCCATCGATCAAGAGGGAATCAAGGCTTCCTATAAAGATGGGGCGCTAAGGATTGTGCTTCCCCGAAAGCGGGATGTCCAGCCCAAACAGATTTCAGTCGAAACGAGCTAAACCCGAGTCTGAACCCGGACAAAGTGAGGCCCTCTTTCGTAGGGCCTTTTTTATTAAAATCCCACTTTGATTGTTGTCATCCCGAACCAGGTCCTGAACTTGATTCAGGATCTAAGGATTTCGGGATCTCTGTTTTGCTTCTCAGTCATTTTGATTTTAAAGTCCTGCCTTATGGACGGGGTCATTTATTTTTTCGGGACCTTCTTCCAGTCCTCGAGAAATCGTTCAATCCCGATATCCGTCAAAGGATGCTTCGAAAGCTGTTCGATGACCTTATAAGGAATAGTTGCTATATCTGCCCCGATGAGGGCCGCTTCCAGCACATGGATGGGGTGCCGGATACTCGCAACAATCACCTCCGACTCAAAATCATAATTGTTAAAGATTGTCACGATCTGTTCAATCAGTTCCATGCCGGTCTGGGAGATATCGTCCAGTCTTCCGATGAAAGGGCTGATATAGGTTGAACCTGCCTTGGCAGCCAGCAGTGCCTGTGTGGGTGAAAATACCAGGGTGGTATTGGTTTTGATTCCCCGAGAGACAAGGGCCTTAATCGCCTTTAGCCCTTCAGTGGTCATTGGAATTTTAACCACAATGTTATCTCCTAACTTGGAGAGTGTCTGGGCCTCCTGGATCATCTCCTCGGCCTTTGATCCGACGACCTCAAGGCTGATTGGAAGATCGTGGATGATCCCGCAGATTTCCTTAATAAGGGAATCAAAATCTCTCTTCTCTTTTGCAATTAAACTGGGATTAGTGGTTACCCCATCGATTACTCCCATCTCGTAAGCCTTCCGAATCTCACCGGGATTGGCCGTATCAATAAAAAACTTCATCGCTTCCCTCCTTAATAGATAAAAAAGAGGTGGTGGGAATCTTTTCCCACCACCTTTATAGAATAAACGGAGCATTACTTCAGGGAAAGTTACGGAATCACCCTGAATTCAACCCTTCTGTTTTTGGACCGACCCTCTTCCGTTTTATTATCGGCAATGGGTTTGGTGGATCCATAACCCTTTAGGGCCAATCGGTTTTCGGCAATGCCAAATTTATCCGTAAGATACTTCTTTGCGCTCTGAGCCCTCTTTTCCGAAATCTTCTGGTTCACTTTTTCAGGACCAGCAGGGTCCGTATGACCGCCGATTTCGACTTTGATCTGTGGATTTTCCTTCAGAATCGCCCCGCTTCGATCCAGCGCTTTGGCTGCATAGGGAGTGATATTAGTTTTGTTGGGGGGGAAATAAATTGTATCCAGGACCAGTGCTGGTTTGGGCGCTGGGGCTGGCGGAGGCGCTGGTGGTGCAGGAGCAGGCGCCGGCGTGGGTCGAGGTGCCGGAGCAAGCGGAGCAGGAACTGGCGCAGGTATAGGGGCAGGGGCTGGTGGCGCAGGTGGAACTGGCGCAGGCGGTGGCGGCGCCGGAGCAGGCGGCGCTGGTCTGGGTGGTGCGGGAGCAACGGGCGCCGGGGGAGGCGGTTGGCAACCTTCTGCCTCTTTAGCCAGCTTCCGGGCCTCTGCCAATATCTTCAATGCTTCCTCTGTTCTACATGCTAAATAAGTTTCGATTGCTTTTTTTCCTAATTCCCTGGCCTTGGCAATCTTTTCAGGACAATGCTTTGCCCCCTCGGACTTCTCCGCCTGGGCAATAGCGGCCTCGGTTCGATCAAAATCGGATGGAGCAAGGATAGCCCTGTAGGTTATTCCGAAGTGCTGCGTGGTGCAGGAGGTCCCTAACAAGAGGGACAAAATCATTACCATTAAAAATGTCCACATTCTTCTGTCCATAGAATTACCCCCCTTTATTTTTACAAGTAAACCACCTAACCCATTTAAACATAAGAAATCTATCTGAATTTGTCAATCTTTTTTAGCACTATCTTTGGATTCTCCTCGTATATAACTTTTCAAACATTTCTCGCAACAGAAGTATAGCGCTCGCCCCCCCACTTTTTTCTTTAAAGCCAATCCTCTCGGAATATAGGTTTGGCAATAAGGATCTTGAACAAGCTCCTCCGGTTCATTTTTTTTGTTCATCTTTTCCCCTGATGAAGTCTTATCCTTGAAGAGGAAACGGAGAAGATAGTAAAGGATGAAGATGAGAAGGATGAATAAGAGGAGCCGAGTCATTTTACTCAGATAGCCTTTCCACCCCTTGGTCTTCTTTGATCTCTTTCAGGAGTTCTCCAGCGGTCTTCTTTAAAACGGGATGCATCAGGTTCGGGTCGATTTCAGATAATGGGATGAGAACAAATTGTCGTTCGTGAAGGCGCGGGTGCGGAACCTGAAGCTCTTCTGTCTCAATTCTCCGGTTATCAAAGAGGAGAAGGTCTAGATCGATGATCCGGGGCCCCCATCGAAAAGTCTCATTGCGTCCCAGCCTGAGTTCGATGGTCTTCAGCATCCGGTAAAGATCGAGAGGTTCCAGATGGGTCTCAATTTTAATCACTCCATTGACGAACCAGCCTTGAGCCGCATAACCGATGGGGCGGGTATGATAGAGGGAAGATCTGACTACAAGTCTGTGACGGTCGACGTTCAGGATTTCGGAGATGGCTTTCTCGCAATTAGCGATCTTATCACCGAGGTTCGAACCGATCCCGATATAGGCGATATGTCCCATTCTGGGTGGAGTGAGAAAACTACGGCTTTTTATTTGTTTTCTGAAATGTCTTCGGGTTTCTTCGGAGTGACATCGATCTCATCCCTGTCTTTGGTCGCCTTTTTAAAATTTCGAATCCCTTTTCCGATCCCCTCGCCAATCTGAGGGAGTTTCCCTGCACCGAAAATGACAAGGATAATGACCAGGATGATCAGAAGCTCCGGCATTCCTATTCCAAACATTCTTTTCTCCTTTTTCTCGTTTTTGCGCCTCGCCTTATGGTTTGTGCGCGTTGCCCTTCGAATTGGCGGAAGTGCATGGGAATCGAACCCACCATCCCGGGTTAACAGGATCACTGGATTTGAAGTCCAGGAGGCCCACCAGAACCTGTCCACTTCCGTTTTTAGACTAATCGATTTTCCCTTTAAAGTCAAGGCATTTAGAGGAATTCAGGAGATCTACCCAATTCTTAATACCTGAAATACTTAATGTTTTCTCACGGGAATGGTGGCCATTGATGATTCCAATCTGGGATGGGGAA
>VGRU01000204.1 GCA_016875255.1 Deltaproteobacteria bacterium | reverse complement strand
ACCCGCTTTGGGTGCAGGTTTATCGACTTTTGGTCTTTCCTCCTTGGTGATGTTTACCAGGAAGACCTTATACTCAGGGATCATGGTGTTGGCATCGCCAATGGACGGGGTGAGAATATTTGCGCTATCTCCGCCATCCTTGGGAACCAACCATCCAAAGTGCCATGTCATCCCAACGAGGTGAACGGTCTGGCCGGCCACATGAAAGGGTTTGATGCGGTTGGTCACCATGGCCTTGGCCCACATCTTTCCCCGCGGGGAGCTGACGGTGACGCGTTCCCCGTTTTTGATCCCTCTCAGTTTCGCCAATTCCACACTCAACTCGACAAACATCTGAGGCTCTGTTTCAAGCAGCCAGGGCTGATACCGGGTCATCAGACCCGTCTGCCAGTGTTCGGTCAGGCGATAGGTGGTTGCAACAAAGGGGAATTTCGGATCGCAGGTTGTATACTTATCAAGTTCGCCCTTGAAGAGCGGAATAGCCGGGTTGATCCTCTGGGAAGAAAGAGGATTCTTCTCAATGGGGCATTCCAGCGGTTCGTAATGTTCCGGGAAGGGACCATCCGCCATTCCCACTCCAAAGAAAGATCCAACGCCATCCGGCCTCATAATAAATGGATACCTTCCATTGGGAAGGCCCATGGGAGGCACGGCATTGTCAGGCACATCGCCTACCCACCTGGTGCCATCCCATTTGATGACCGCGCGTTTGGGATCCCATGGGTTTCCATTGAGGTCTACCGAGGCGCGGTTGTAGATGATCCTGCGGTTGAGAGGCCATGCATAGCCCCAACCGGGGAAGATATTACATGAAGCCACGGGTGTTCTATTTCGGCGGGCCATCATGTTTCCAGCTTCGGTATAACTGCCGGAGTAAAGCCAGTTTCCGCAAGCCGTCCGGCCATCCGCCAGGAGGAAGACAAAGTTAGGAACCTGTGTCCCTTTCTTATAAGCCCTCTTATCTATGGGATGCTCGGCAATGTCTTCGGTAAAGTAGCCATTGATCTCTTTGGCTACTGCGTGGAAATCAACCTTGGCATCCTTTGCATAATCCCATTTCAGCTTCAAGATCGGATCCGGGAAAGCGCCTCCCTCTTTGGCATAGAGGTCTTTTATTTTCATGTAGAGTTCATGAACGATCTGTCCATCTGATTTTGAATCTCCCATCGGGTCAGAGGCTTTATAACGCCACTGTCCGACTCGACCGCTATCTGAAACACTGCCTTCTTTTTCGGTCGGCATGGCGGCCGGAAGCAGAAAGACCTCGGTCTTGATCTTCTTGGGATCCATTCCAGGGCCTTTCCAGAAAGAGCTGGTCTCGTTCTCAAAGAGGTCAATGTCCACCATCCAGTCCAGTTTTGCCAGAGCCTGCCGGGTCTTATCTGAATTGGGGCTGGAGCAAGCCGGGTTCATTCCCATGCAGATGAAACCTGAGAAATCGCCGTTGAACATTTTATCGAACATGAAGAGCCAGGAGGCGTTCTGTCCCACATCGAGTTTCGGCAGCCAATTGTATCCGAAATCATTCTCTTTGGTTCCATTTTCGCCAAAGAACGATTTAAGCAGGCTGGCGATGTATTTGGGACGGTTCCCCCACCAGTTGACGCTCATCGGGTCAACTGCCTTTGGAGTCGTCGCATTATATTTTTCGAGGTTATCCAAGGCGGCATTGACTGCAGGCATATAGCCAGGCAGGATATGGAAGAGCAGGGCATGATCGGTGATCCCCTGAACATTAGCTTCACCTCTCAGCGCATTGACTCCGCCTCCGGCCATTCCGACGTTGCCCAAAAGCAACTGGACCATTGAAGCTGCACGGATGATCTGAGTTCCTGTCGTATGTTGGGTCCATCCCATGGCATAGAGCATGGTTCCTGCTTTGTCCGGCTTCCCAGTGGCGGCAAAGGTTTCATAAACTTTAATGAGGTCAGCGGTGGATGTTCCGGTGATGCTGGAGACTGTATCCAGATCATATCGGGCATAGAACTTTTTCATTAATTGGAAGACGCATCTCGGATGTTGAAGTGTCATATCTTTGATAGGGATTCCCTTGTCATCTCTATCAAAAGTCCAGGTTGCTTTATCGTAGGCCCTCTTATCAGAGTTATAGCCGGAGAAGAGGCCGTCTTTAAACTCGAACTTATCGCTCACGATAAATGAGGCATTGGTATAATGGACCACATAGTCTTTAAAGAAAAGGTCCTTGTCGAGAATATATTTGATCATTCCGCCCAGGAAGGCAATATCCCCTCCTGAACGCATGGGGACATAGATATCTGCTTTGGCTGAAGTGCGGGTAAATCTTGGGTCAACGCTGATGAGTTTTCCGCCCTTCTCCTGTGCTCTCAAGACCCATTTCATTGCCACCGGATGGTTTTCAGCGGCATTGCTTCCCATGATGAGAATACAATCGCTGACTCCAATATCTGTCCAGCAATTGGTCATCGCCCCGCGTCCGAACGACTCTCCCAGAGCCGCTACCGTGGAGCTGTGTCAGAGACGGGCTTCGAATTCGATATAGACGAGTCCGAGGGCGCGGAGGAATTTCTGGTAGAGCCAGCCTTCCTCATTATTGACATGGGCGCAGCCAACGCCTGCGATGCCATTGGTCCGGTTGACCGCCTGGTCTTTGTCATTCTTCTGAACGAAACTGGCATCCCGGCTCTTCTTGATCCTTTTTGCAATTTCTGTAAGGGCCCAGTCCAAGGGCTTGGCTTCCCATTTTGCGCTGTTGGGAGCCCTGTAAAGGACCTTGGTGAGCCGGTCTTTGTTGGTAACGAGTTGATAGAGCGACATTCCTTTTGCGCAGAGGCCGCCTTCGCTCGTCGGATGATCGGGATCGCCCTCGGTGTTAATCACTTTTCCTTTGGCGTCGGTGTGGGCAATGATACCGCAGCCGACCGAGCAGTAGCAGCAGACCGTGGTCGTCTCTTTTGCTCCTTTGATTCGGAGTTCTTGGGCATAAGAGGCCACTGGCGAAAGATCGAATCCCAGGCCGCCCATCACCGTGCCTGCGGCTGTGGCGCCGGAAATCTTTAAAAAACTTCTTCGCGTAATCTTCATAGCTATTGTATCACCTTCCTTTCTTTGATTTTTTAAACAGAAACCTTTTTGTCCCCCCCTTCAATCAGATCTAAATTTTCGAAAATTAGGAATTTCAGATGAGCCTAAACCTTGTGAAACATAACACAACGGAAATATTTGTCAAGGGGAAAAAAGAGAAATCAATCCCCTGTCTGGATAATTATTGAAAAAAATAGATTGATATTCTAAGTTCTCTATGATATTGAAGAATTTAACTTATTAAAGAGAGGTGAAAAATCGAGATGGATAAAGAGCTGATGGATTTATTTGAACAGAAGCTGATGATTTTTTCCAAAAAGGATGATGTCGAAAAATTGAGGCAGGAGAACAATGCGAATTTTCGAAAATTAAGGGAAGAGAATAAAGAGCTGATCCTCGGATGGATCGAAGGAATCAGGGCGGAGATGGAAGAATTAAAAAGAGAAGGCAGAGTGGATCTCAATCCAATCCGTGAGGAGATTCGGGAAGAGACCAAAAGACTGGAATCTAAGATTCAAGCCATGGTCTTACAATCCATTCAACCCGTAGAGTCATATCTCCAGAAGATAAAAGAGGAGGCGAATTCGGCTCTCCAACCCTTTCAACAGGAGATCGGTTCAAATCTACAGACCATGAAAGAAGAGTTCAATACAGCTGTTCTCCGTATTGGACAGGAAATGGCCTCAAGCCTTCAATTGATTAAGGACGATGGAAAAACGAACCTCATCCAATTGAAAGAAGAGATGAAGGCTGATCTCAACCGGGCAAGGGAGGGTGTTGGGAGCCTCACGGAACAGGTCAGGAAGACGATGGAAGAGATCGTGTCCTTAAATGATAAGATCAAAGAAGGATTTAATGAGGTCAAAGAGGAATTAGGTTCAATGATCAAGTTTTCTTATGCTGACCTTGAGAAACGGTTCGCCACCCTCGAGGCACGCATCAAAGCCCTCGAAAAACTGGTTCTGCCTTAACCACCATTCAATCAACGCCGCTTTTTCATTCTAAAAGGACCCCTCGGAAACGAGAAGCCCTAAACCAAACGCCTGCTTACTCAGAGATAGGTGCCGTCCTAATATTATCTGAAGCTCTTTGTGGAGGGATGTACAAGATTTGTTTGCCGCGGCGGAACGTCAGCACATGCTTGGGTGACTGGGTATAAAGTACCCTGGCTAGATTGTGGGGGCACAAGTAGGATTTCGGTACGATCATCGTTTTAGTAGCAAAACGGTGGAGGAAATTGCTCAGCGTGATACTGCAAAACCCTCCCATAGTCGTAGTAGAAAATTTTCCGGCAGGATGGTTTTTATCAGTTCCCTGAAGAAGGATATCGTATAACTCACGAGCATGCTCCAACGTCAAATCCCATTCAAAGACTTCCACTTCTATACTGCTATAGTTCCAGGTAAATTGAAGATAAGCTTCAAGATCAGGAGGATTTATTCGGATCAGATCTTTGCTTCTTATATCCTCTGCATGAAATTCTCCATAACTGCCGCCAGGGTCCCAAAACAAAACCGGCCGATCTGGATAGACCAACCGTAAAGCCGAGTGATGGCACCACCAAGGCCCATACACAATGATCACCTGAAGCAAGGGCTGGTTTGGATTATCTGCTACAGATTTGAGGTCAATTTGGTTCATGGTCCAGTTGGTTGGCCGATGAGGCACTGGAGCATGGCCGCAGCTCACCAGGCAAAATATACAGATGAATCCAATAGGGAGAAAATGAGAAATGATGTTTCTATATTTCCTGATCCATCCCAATGGAATTTCCCCGTGACTCTTTTAGGGTTGTATGGTTATCATTTATTCATTTTAATAAGACGTTTGGCTTTTAGAAGGTATTCAATATTTTATTGATCTTTCCCGTTTGCTTCCCTTAATTTTTTCAGTCGGACCAGGTCATCAATCGAAGGGATTCGAAAACTGACTTTTGCTCTTTTATCCTCCTTGAGAACCGAGTTGCCATAACACCCTTCAAATTCAATCGTCTCATTCTCAGTATTCTTAACGCTCCTCTGGAAAAAGAGGTCGTACTTCTTCGTCCCTGAGAATCCTATGACGATGGGTCTCTTTGTGTCAGGAGGATGGGAAAGTTCAAAGCCGAGGTTCTCCGAAAGAAGTGATAAAGCCTTTTTCTTATCTTCCGGGTGGAGCCAAATATCATGGTCTGCTGTCAGGACAGGCCCCCCGTAGAGTATCACCGCCCTTCGACCGATGATCAGGTAACGGATTTTATGGCGATTGAGCACCCGAACCAGTTCGAGAAATTTAACTTCTTTTTCTAGTTTCATTTCTTTTTAAACCAAACTTTTCAATGAAGTCTTGAATTTCTTTCCACTCTCGGTCTATGCATTCCAGTCTATGTGCGGGAGAAAACCTCGAAAACCAGAGAAGGTCCTCTTCAAGCTGGCGCCGACGCCATAGAGGGATGTCTTTAATAGATTTTGGGTATTTTATCTTTAATGGAGCCATCCAGGTAACCTCAATGCCATATTACCACATTTAAGAAAAAGTTTGAATTCTCTATTTTATTGAGCGAGAAAAAAACTGATTGGTAAGTAATGGTAAGGTTCTTTAGAACAAGGCCTGGACAAATTCCGTGGCGTTGAATTCCTTGAGATCGTCAATGGCTTCACCCACGCCCACATAACGAATGGGGATGTTTAGTTCTTCTGTGATGCCCACAATGATCCCGCCTTTGGCTGTTCCATCCAGTTTGGTCAATGCAATTCCTGTGACTCCGACGGCCTCATTAAAAAGTTTGGCCTGGGAGATGGCGTTCTGGCCTGTGGTGGCGTCAAGGACGAGGAGAATTTCATGTGGGGCGCCCGGACATTCTCTTCCGACAATTCGCTTCACCTTCTTCAACTCTTCCATCAGATTGACCTTGGTCTGGAGCCTTCCGGCCGTATCGATAAAGACAAGATCAGTGTTTCTTGCTTTGGCGGCGTGGATGGAGTCAAAAGCGACCGCCGAGGGATCCGATCCTTTGGACTGCTTGATGAAGTCCGCCCCGACACGTTTCGCCCAGATCTCGAGCTGTTCGACCGCGGCTGCCCTGAAGGTATCAGCCGCACCGATCAAGACTTTTTTATTCTGGGATGAATATTGATGGGCAATCTTTCCGATCGTCGTCGTCTTGCCCGCACCATTGACTCCGACGATCATGAAAACAAAGGGTTTTGTTTTAGTGAATTCGATCGAAAGGGGCTTTTCACCTGCATGAAGTATCCGGAGGATCTCCTGTTTGATAAACTCTCTGACTCTCTCCGGATCCTGAAGGTCACCTCTTTTGAGGCCCTGCCGGACGCCCTCGATCAGTTGAGTCGTCGTCCTGACTC
>VGRU01000203.1 GCA_016875255.1 Deltaproteobacteria bacterium | reverse complement strand
TTTGCTTGATTGATCTGCAAACATGTCAGTTGGGCTATTTAAAGGTTTGTTAAACCCTATTTTAAAATCCCCCTTATTCCCCCTTTTCCAAAGGGGGATAATAATGAGTTCTCCCCTTTGGCAAAGGGGAGTTAGAGGGGATTTTGTCAAAACATTTTTACTCGATTGGAGTAGAAGTTTTTATAACCATCTCAGATTCCCTTATACAGGGAGACAAATACTGCTAAAACAGGTGACAATTTATGTTATGGTGTCACTTATTTTTTGTAAATTCTTTCGAATGAATTTAATTATTGTTATTTATTATCAATTAGTTAAGCTATTATCCAAGTTTTGTTAAGGGTTGGCAAGGAATTTGCTTTTTATTGAATAACAGAAGCAATTATTGTGGGAATAAGATGATAAGGGATCAGGAAAATCACATCAGTTATGAGAAATGGTCGGAACTAACGGCCAAAGAAATCTTTTCTTATGAGGAGGAAAAACCGAAGTCTCTCGATAAGCTTTATTATATGTACGGTGATGATATTGAAGATGAAGAATTGTCAGGCTCTCAATCGAAGAGGGTGAAGGTCTAAGAATCTATTAACGTTTTCTCCCCGAGATTTCCTCCCCGACCAACCCTCCGCTAAGAATCTCTCCCTCCAACCCCAGATAAGGAAAATTTTCATTCCCGCAGAAATAGAGGTTTTTTGAAATCTTGATCGGAACAATCCCTTGTCTCCACTTAAAACCCGAATCGATCTCGTAAAAATAATGGGGATAGGACCAGCAGTCCATCTGAACTTCCGCCCATTTCCTGTCGATGAACTCAATATGATTTTCAAGAAACGGGAAGAGATGTTTTAAATGATTCATCACCCCATCCTGCAGGTCAGAGATGGAATCCTTTGGCGATCCTCCACAAGACATGAAGGCCTGGGCCGTAAGCGCTCTTTTCCCTTCCGGGGCCTGATGCTCATCCCCTTTTCTGCTCAGGCTGAGAAAGAGG
This sequence comes from Deltaproteobacteria bacterium, assembly GCA_016875255.1. The sequence continues at coordinate 5,468 of VGRU01000203.1, read as the reverse complement.
AGATTTCCGCCTTCATACGGCTTTTCAAGGTCGAAAATGGAGATGAGGAGGTTTCTCATGCCGACCGGAATCGCCTTCTCATGAATTCCCAAAAAGAACGGAGCCAGCGCATAGCGGGGGCGAATCTTTTTCCCCAATCTCGAAAGGGCCTTTCCTCTCTTCCCGAACAGGCCTGAAAGGGAATGGAAAGGAGAATTCAGAACGAGAGAGCGGGATCGGTAGGCGGACTTTCCTCCTTTTAAGAAAACGCTAACCCCTCCCCTCCATTTCATCTCCACTTTCTCTACGCCCTCGATTTCTACAATGCTTCCTCCGGATTGAGTAAATTTTTCGATCATGCCCTGCGTCACTTTTTCCAGATCAAGGTTCTCCTCCCATCCGTCCCCTTCATCATTCAACAAAAGGTGCGAAACCAGAGGGATGGGATAAGAGCTGGATTGGAGGGCCCCGTGAGAGATCATCTGAAGCTCAATAAATTTTTTAAATTCACGCGAGAAGTTAGAGAGCCGTTTGTTTGTTCCCTCTTTAGGAAGGCCATCAAATGATAGCCATCTCCTAAGGAAAGACCTTCCCCAGACAGGAAAACCGGACACAGGAGGAACCTTGCTTTTTATCTCTTTCAAAATCTTTTTAACTCGGTCCAGTTCAGCATAGAAGGTTTCGATTTGATTTGATTCGCCCGGAAATTCCCTTTTCCACTCCCTCTGAAGAAGGGAACGCTCACGATAAAGGTCGATCCTCGCTTCGGGAAGGATCACCTGAAAAGAGACATCCTGTCCCGGTTGATCTCCTTTCTTTCGATTTTCACGGTGATCCGCTGTAAATGAAATCTTTTTCAGGAGGTTTGTTTGAATCTGTTTTTCTGAAAAGTTTGAAAAAGGAACAAAGCGGTACCCATCTCTTGCATAGGAGGATCGATATCTTTCTTCTTTAAGGAGCAGAACCCTGCGGCTTTCTTTTACCAACCGGATGGCGGCGATCAAGCCACCCAGGTCCGTTCCCAGGATAGTCACATCAAAGACTTCAGGATCGTGGTTCATGAAGGGTTGCTTTCTCACCTTCATCCTCACTTTACCCCTATAACCTCAATTTCTTCTTTGAGGAAAAGCGCTGTGGTCACTCCGGGGCCGGATTTCTTCGTCTTACGGACGCACTGTTTTGTCCCGCAGGAAGGGCTTCCCTCTTTAAGATAGACCGATTGAATACCATTGAGCCGTGCGATCTTGAGCGCCTCTTTTGCTCCTTTGATGAAGGATCGCGTCACATCCTTTCCTCCCCTATCGATTACCCTGGCTCTCCCTCTCAGGACATCCATCCCATTTCCTCCGATGAGGGTGGAGCGGCTTCTTGGGGTGGACATCCCGCCTAACTGTTCAGGACAAACGGGAATGATCGCATATCCCTTTAATTTTTTTAAAAGGTTTTTTCTCAACTTCTGATTTCCATCATAACGGCTCTTAACCCCCACCAAACAGGCGCTCACCAATACTCGATCCTTCGTTCCGGAGTGTTCCGTTTTTTTCACCATAAGAATAGGATGTTGAAGATATAAAAATGGGATAGAGAGGTTGAGGCGTCTTTTCGCTAAATGTATTCGATGGGCTCCCGCTCCTTTTCAGCCTTTCCAACCTCTCCGATCAGGAAGGCCTTCTCGCCCATGGAGTGAAGTCTTTCCAAAATCTCCCCTGCTTCTTTGCTTTTAACAATGAGGACCATGCCGATTCCGTTATTAAAGGTTTTAAACATCTCGTCTTCCGGAATATTTCCTCTCTCTTTTAAGAAGGGAAAGATGGGAGGGATGTCCCAGGTCCCTTTATGGACGACCGCCTTACAGCCGGTTGGAATGACCCTCGGAAGATTTCCGGTGACCCCTCCGCCTGTGATATGGGCGATCCCTCCGATTTTGAAATCCCTGACAAGATTGAGAACCGTTTTGACATAGATTCGGGTGGGCCGAAGGAGCGCTTCTCCCAAGACCTCTCCGATCTCCTCCACCTTTTTACCAAGGTCCATCCGGTGATGTTCGAGGACAACCTTTCTCACCAGGGAATACCCGTTGCTGTGAAGTCCGCTTGAAGCGATGCCGATCAACCTGTCCCCGACAGTGACACCGGAGCCATCGATCATCTGAGTGTCCTCCACAATGCCAACGGCAAAACCGGCAAGGTCATATTCGCCCTCCCCGTAAAATCCGGGCATCTCGGCTGTCTCGCCGCCGATAAGGGAACATTCCGCCTCGACGCATCCTTTGGCGATGCCGCTTACCACCTGGATCGCTTTTTCCTGATCCAGCCTCGAGGTGGCAAAATAGTCGAGCAGGAAGAGCGGCCTGGCTCCGCTGACCACGATGTCGTTGACGCACATGGCCACCAGATCGATTCCCACGGTATCGTGGCGGTCCATCAGGAATGCGATCTTCAATTTCGTTCCCACGCCATCCGTTGAAGAGACCAGAATGGGTTTCTTATACCTTTCGAGGTTGAGAGAGACACAACCCGCAAAACCGCCGATCTTTGTCATCACCTCCGGCCGAAAGGTCGCCTCCACCATCGTTTTGATCGCCCGGACGAACGAGTCCCCTTTCTCAACATCAACGCCCGAATCTTTATAAGAGAACTTTTTCATCTTTTTCCCTTAGGATATTGAAAAGATAATCTCAACCCCCCTTCTCCGAGGAAACTGGGGGTGATTTATCAATCCTGAAAATTATTTCTACCCAAATTGAGCGATTTTTTTTGAAAACCTCTTTAGCAACAGACTTCAGATCAGGTTTAAAATCACCCAAAGGGTGATTTGTAGCGCAAGGCTTTAGCCTTGCTTGCCTACCGCAGGTAGGTATGAGAAGCAACCCTAAAGGGTTGCGCTACAATGAAATTTAAAATAAATCGCTCAATTTAGGTTCTAAGTTAATCGAAGAGCATTTAAAAGTCAAATGTTAACTTGCGGATTTGGATTTAACCTGTTAATAAAAAACGATTATAACGATTAAGGAATCGATCCCTCAGATTAGAAATCCTTCAGAGAAACCCGAAAATGAAAATTGAGGAGTTTGTTTACCATCTTCCCAAATCGCTGATTGCTCAATATCCATCCCCCTGTCGGGGAGAGTCCCGTTTAATGGTCCTTCGTCGGACCGAGGGCGCGATTGAGCATCGGAACTTCGGAGATCTCCATGATTACCTGCGCGCCGGCGATCTTTTGGTCATGAATAATACCCGTGTTCTTCCTGCACGGTTGATCGGCCGCAAAGAGACAGGAGGAAGAGTTGAAGTCCTTATCATCCCTTCATGGAACGGAGCAAGAGGTGAATGGGAGGCTCTGGTCAAAAATTTTGGGAAACTGAAGGACGGGGCCCGAATTCATTTCGGTCAGGAAGTCTATGCAGAATTGAGCGGGGTAAACCGCGGGAAGGGGAAAATCATTTTCCCCGGAGGAGGACCGGTTGAAGATCTTCTCAGGCAAGCCGGCCATATTCCGCTCCCTCCCTATATCAAGAGAGAAGATGAACCACTTGACCGGGAGCGTTACCAGACGGTTTTTGCGGAGAAAGACGGATCGATCGCCGCTCCCACAGCAGGCCTTCATTTCACGCAGCCGTTGATCCAGACATTAAAGGAGAAGGGTATAAGAATCGTTTATATCACTCTTCATATCGGTCCAGGGACGTTCGCTCCAGTAAAGGCTGAAGAGATTGAGGAACACCAGATGGATCAAGAGTGGGTCGAGATCACGGAGGAGGTCGCAGAAGAGATCCATCGGGTTAAAGGGCATGGGAGAAGAGTGATCGCTGTTGGAACGACGGCGACCCGTGCCATTGAATCTTTCTCTAATCGGGAAGGCCAGGTCAGGCCGGGAAGAAGATATGTTTCTCTTTTCATCCATGCGCCTTACCGTTTCAAGGTGATCGATGGGTTGGTGACAAATTTTCATCTTCCCAAATCGACACTGATCATGCTCGTTTCGGCTTTTGCAGGCAGGGATTTTGTCTTGAGCGCCTATCAGGAAGCCGTGGAGAAGAAGTACCGGTTTTACAGCTATGGCGATGCCATGCTGATCCTATAGGAAAACGCTAAGCGCTTAGCGCTATGCGCATAGCGAAAAAGTGATGGCTTTTCAATTTGAGATTCTTAAAAAAGATGGTTCATCAAAGGCGAGACGGGGAAGGATCATTACCGGTCACGGCGTGGTCACCACTCCGGCCTTTTTTCCCGTGGGAACGCAGGGAACCGTCAAGTCGCTTACTCCCGAAGAGTTGGTGGAGGTTGGCGTGGAGGGCATCCTGGGAAACACCTATCACCTCTACCTCAAACCAGGCCATGAGACCATCGGCCGTCTGGGAGGGCTCCACCGTTTCATCCACTGGGAAAGGCCCATTTTGACGGATAGCGGCGGATATCAGATCTTCAGTCTCGCGAAATTGCGGAAGATCTCGGAGGATGGAGTCACTTTTCAGTCCCATATCGATGGGGCCGAACATTTTCTTACGCCTGAGAAAGTCATGGAGATTCAGAGGACGCTTGGCTCTGACATCGCCATGGTTCTTGATGAATGCGTGCCCTACCCTTCACCCTACGAATATGTCAAGGCCTCAACAGGGCTCACGACCCGGTGGGCAGAGAAATGTCTGAACGTAAGAAAGAGCGATGATCCGGCGCTTTTCGGCATTGTCCAGGGCGGAATGTATCGGGATCTACGGGAGGAAAGCGCCAGAGACCTGACCCAATTAGACTTCCAGGGGTATGCCATCGGAGGGCTCAGTGTCGGAGAACCCAAATCGATCATGCAGGATGTTCTGGAGTGGACCACGCCTTTTTTACCAGAAAATAAGGTCCGGTATTTAATGGGCGTAGGAACCCCTGAAGATATTCTTAATGCGACACTGCAGGGGATTGATCTTTTCGACTGTGTCCTTCCTACGAGGAATGCTCGAAACGGGACGCTTTTTACCTCCAGAGGAAAGATATCGATCAAACAGGCTCGGTATGCAGAGGATCCAAGGCCCATTGACGAAGCCTGCCGTTGTTACACTTGTCTTAACTATTCAAGGGCTTATCTCCGGCACCTCTACCTGGCCAATGAAATTCTTTCTTCGAGGTTGAATACGATCCACAATATCTATTATTATACGGGATTGATGAAGGAGATCCGGAGGGCGATTCAGGAGGAAAGACTTATCGAGTTCTATAGAGGAAGGGTGTCTCAGATGAATGAAATACAGGAAGAAAGGTTTGTATGTAATGAAACAACATTTACTTAAGAAATAAAAAATGAATAGCACGAATAGGTTTGATTCGTGGAATTCGTTATCATTCGGGTTATTCGTCTAATCTCTCTGGATTAGAACAAAATCAAAAAGGAGGATTTATGGGAATCGATTTGGCATACGCAATGGGGGCGCCGGGGGGAGGCGGGGGGCAATCACAGCTTTTAAGCTTTCTCCCCATCATTTTGATCTTTGTCATCTTTTA
>VGRU01000202.1 GCA_016875255.1 Deltaproteobacteria bacterium | reverse complement strand
TAAAGCTCGGCAAAGGTGTCATCAAAGATTCCCAGATTTTCAATGCCATTTCCTCTCTCACCGGCATTCAGGCCCTGAAGGACCCCGTTGTTGATCAAGGTTCATTCCATTTCGACATCAAGGAGGAAAAGGTTTTTTTAGACGGGTTTATCAGTTCAGCCCTTTTCAGGCTTGCCCCAAAAGGATATATGGGGTTTAACCAGAAACTGGATATCCCTGCCGAGCTTAAGTTCTCCCCGGAACTCAGCAAAAGCCTTTCGAAGGAGTTGACTAAGTGGAAATTCATGACAGATGAAAAGGGTTGGACGGTTATTCCTTTAAAAATAAAAGGAACGACAGAGAAACCAGATGTCAACATCGATACGGAGAGATTGGTCAAGCAGATCGTTCCGGAGTTAACCAGAGAGATAGAAAAGAGACTCTTTCAGAAAAAGAAGTCATCGAAATAGGCAAAATAAGAAAAGGGGTATCAATTTAACCTTATGAAAAGAAGAGTTTCATGAGTCAATTGACTAAAAGAATCATCATAAAATCCCCCTTCATCCCCCTTTTCCAAAGGGGGAAACTCCTATCTCCTCCCTTTGGCAAAGGGAGGTCGGGAGGGATTTTATAAAGATTTTCAAACAGCTAAAGTGTTACGAAAAGGGAATATATAAGTGGGGTGGTCATGTGATTGGAAAAATCATTCGGATTTATGAAAATAAACTAAAGCCCCGGCTTAAGAAGATACTCGTCGGGCTCGTCATTTTTTTTGTCGTCTTTACCCTGGTTGGCTTTTTTGTTATCCCTCCTGTCTTAAAATCTATTTTGATCAAGAAACTTTCGGAGAACCTTCATCGTGAAGTGGCGATCACCCAAATCAAGGTGAACCCCTATGCGCTCTCTTTAACGGTAAGAGGGTTTCAGGTGAAGGATCGCGGAAGGTCAGAAACGTTTTTATCCTTTGATGAGCTTTTCGTAAACCTCCAGAGTCTCTCTGTTCTGAAATTTGCCCTGGTTCTAAAAGAGATCCGGTTGACGAATCCTTATGTTAAAATCAACCGTCTTTCAGACATGACCTTTAATTTCTCTGATTTGATTGAAAAGAAGACGGAGGCCCCACCTGCGGAAAAAGGAAAACCATTAAGGTTTTCTTTAAATAACATTCAGCTCATCAATGGAAGCATTGACCTCTGGGATGGACCTAAGCAGACCAAGCATTCGGTTAATGAACTGAACATCGGCGTTCCCTTCATATCGAACATCCCCTCTCAGATTGATATCTTTGTCCAACCTGTTTTTTCCGCTAAAATTAATGAGACACCCTATAAGGTTCAAGGAAATACCAAACCATTTGGAGACACCCTTGAAACCGTTTTTGACATCAATATCAACGACCTGGACATTCCCTATTATCTTGCCTATCTCCCTATTAAATTAAATTTTAAGATCGTCTCCGCTTTTCTCGATGTTCAAGCAAAAGTCTCGTTTCTTCAGCCCCGGGATAAATCGCCCTCCTTGACAGTGACGGGAAATGTGGCCTTAAAAAAAGTGGCGCTCGACGATAACAAGAAAAATCCTTTATTCAGACTTCCACTTCTTGAAATCGGAATTGCGCCGACAGAACCTCTCCGACAGATCATTCACCTGTCAAAGATTTCCATCCAGTCTCCTGAACTGGAAGTACGGCGTGATGATCAAGGAGTCGTCAACCTTCAAACCCTCCTGCCCGAAAAAAGCGAGGCGAAATCTGCTCCCAAGAAGGATGAAGAGTCAGCCCCTTTGGTTTTAGATATCGATGAGATACAACTTACGGGCGGAAAAGTCTCTTTCTCCGATCTTTCCAGAAATCCAACCTTTAAAACGATCTTTAATCCGATCGCCTTAAAGGTTGATCATTTCAGCAATGGTAAGGACAAGAAATCAGCGTACACACTTTCCCTTCAAACCGAGGCCAAAGAAAACATCAAGCTTGAGGGTGAATTTTCGATGGACCCCTTGGGAGCAGGAGGGGCTTTGGAAATCAAATCTATTCCGTTAAAGAAATATGCACCTTACTATCGGGATAACATCCTCTTTGACATTGAAGAGGGACGCCTCGACTTTTCTATACGTTACAAATATGGTAAAGGCGAAAAGGAACCAGAGGTCTTCCTTTCAGGACTCACCCTCGTCCTCAATTCCCTTCGTCTTAAGAAAGCTGAAGAGAATGAAGACTTTCTTAAGATCCCCAACTTTTCAATCCGAGAGACCGATGTTGATCTTGCAAAGAGGCAACTCAACATTGGGAAGGTCTCCATACAGAAAGGGGACCTCTCCATCAAACGTTTTAAAAATGGCGATTTGAATCTCCTCAAACTCTTTCCTCCTCCATCAGTATCCCCATCGGCATCCCAAGAAAAACCCGTGGAGGACAAAACGAAGGTTCCTGAAAAACCCTGGGCCGTCTTACTGAAAAATTTGTCGGTTGGTGGTTATACGATTCGAGTGGAGGATCAAACACCCATTGAACCCGTGATGGTGGTTGTAGAAGATTTTAAACTGACAGGAGAAAATATCTCGACCGCAAAAAATAGCAAGGGCAAACTTACTCTTGACCTTCTTTTGAACAAGAAGGGAACCTTTTCCATGACAGGGATGGTTGGCATCGATCCTGTAGCAGCAGATTTAAAAATGAATTTAAAAGGCTTAGAAATCGGGTCCTTTCAGTCTTATTTCACAGATAAAGTAAAAATCACTTTAACAGGCGGCGCCTTTTCATCGGCTGGTACCCTTATCTTAGGGATGCCGGACAACAAGGAATTTAAAATGACCTACCGGGGCGAAGCCTCTTTAACCCATTTTGCATCCATTGATAAGCAGAATGCCGAAGACTTCCTGAAGTGGGAGTCTCTCTCTTTCGATGATTTTAATGTGGGGCTGAATCCTCTCTTGATCGATGTCAAAGGAATCTCCCTTACCAATTTCTATACTCGCCTGGTTATCCAACCGAATGGATCACTGAATCTTCAGGAGATTATGGTAAAGGACGAGCCAAAGAAAGAGAAAGAAGCCTCTCCTCCTGTGACACAGGAGAAGGCGGCTTCTTCGCAGAAAGAAAAGGAGTCGGTTAAAAATATCAAAATCGGAACAGTTACCCTGCAGGAAGGGAGAGTTGACTTCTCGGATCAATCCCTCAAACCGGAATATTCGGTAAAACTGACTGAGATCGGAGGAAGGGTGTCCGGGCTTTCTTCCGAAGAGACGACCCTGGCCGATATGGAACTTCGTGGGAAGCTGAACGATTATGCTCCCCTTGAGATCACGGGGAAGATCAATCCTTTGAAAGAAGACCTGCACGTCGATTTAAAAGTCCGGTTTAAGGATATGGATCTCAGTCCGATGACTCCTTATTCCGGGAAATATGTTGGATATACCATTGAGAAGGGCAAACTTTCTTTTGACCTGCAATATCTCATCGCCAAGAAGAAACTCGATTCTCAGAATCATATCTTCTTGGATCAATTTACTCTGGGAGATAAGATTGAAAGTCCTCAGGCGACCAAGTTACCTGTCAAGCTTGCCATTGCCCTTCTTAAGGATCGAAAAGGAGAGATCAAACTGGACATCCCTGTCACAGGGAGTCTCGATGATCCTAAATTCAGCGTATGGGGAATCATTCTGAAGATCCTGGTCAACCTGATTGCAAAGGCTGCCACCTCACCTTTTTCACTTCTCGGGGCCATGATTGGAGGGGGAGAAGAACTGAGTTTCGTCGAGTTTGAATACGGAAGCTCCGTGGTTGCCGAACCCAGTGCGAAGAAACTGAGCGCCATTGCAAAGGCTCTGAATGATCGGCCTTCCCTTAAAATGGATATCGAGGGGCGTGTGGATATGGAGAAAGACAGAGAGGGGTTGAAGCAGTATATGTTCAACAGAAAGCTAAAGGCGCAGAAACTGAATGAGATGGTCAAGAAAAGACAACCTGCCATTCCTGTGGATGAGGTGAAAATCGAAAAACCGGAATACGACAAATATCTGAAGCTGGCCTATAAAGAAGAGAAATTCCCGAAACCGAGAAATGTTCTGGGCATGGCCAAGGACATCCCAGTACCTGAAATGGAAAAATTGATCCTGACTCATTTAGAAATCAAGGATGGGGATCTGAGGACCCTTGCCTCTCAACGGGCCATGAAAGTAAAAGAAGCTATCGTCAAATCCGGTCCGGTTGAACCGGAAAGAATATTTATCCTTGAACCAAAATCTCTTACCCCGGAAAAGAAGGAGAAGATCAAGGATAGTCGTGTGGATTTTAAGCTGAAATAAAACGTCAAAGGGGGAAGTGTTTCTCCTCCCTTTGGCAAGAGACTGTGTCGCAAGTCCGTTCATGGTTCGACAGGCTCACCACGAACGGACTACGGCACGTTCAAAATTATTTAAAACCCATAATTAAATTGACATGAGCATTGGAAAATCTCCCCTCCCCCTCTTTGCCAAAGAGGGGTAATTCCTCCCTTAGGCAAAGGGAGGTTAGGAGGGATTTTACAAATTGATGTCGTTACTATTTTGAGACTGTTAATAATTACTTAGCCGTTCACCCTGAGCCTGTCGAAGGGCAAACCGCTAAATTGATACAATAAACCAAGAAAACAGCCTATAAAAATCGCATGTTAAAAGGAGGGACCATTTTATGCTAAAAGAATTTAGAGAGTTTGCGATGAAGGGAAATGTGTTGGATATGGCGGTGGGTATCATCATTGGAGCAGCCTTCGGCACCATTGTGAATTCACTCGTTCAAGACGTGATCATGCCGCCCATTGGCCTGCTTTTAGGGAATGTTGATTTTTCCAATATTTTTGTTGTCCTCAAGGAAGGCAAGGTGGCCGGACCTTATGCCTCCGTGGCTGCAGCAAAGTCCGCAGGGGCCGTGACGATCAACTTCGGAGTGTTTGTGAATACCATCATCAGTTTTGTCATCGTTGCCTTTGCGGTATTTCTCCTTGTCCGAACGATTAATCGATTGAGACGTCAAGAGGAGGCCCCTCCTCCTGTGCCAACGACCAAAGAATGTGCGTATTGTTTCTCCGCGATTCCGATCAAAGCAACCCGTTGTCCACAATGCACTTCTGAACTGAAGGCAGGTTGAACAACAGGGGACGGAAAGGGAGAACTGTTATGATGTCACGCATCATCAATTTCTTCAAGACGGGCATCTGGGAAATCCGGTTAAAAGAACTGCATCCCATTAAAGCCTTTTTCGTTAAATATCTCCGTATCATGCTTTTGGCAGCCCAAGGATTTATTAGGGACCACTGTCGAAAGACAGCATCGGTCTTGACCTATTATTCTCTACTCAATGTCGTTCCGGTGGTTGCCGTCGCCTTTGCCATTTCTAAGGGCTTCGGTCTTGAAAAAATGATCGAAAAACAGATTCTCCAGATGGCGGAAAAGGCAAACTGGCAGGCGGACATCACAAACCAGATTCTTGCGTTTTCACACAACCTTCTTGATCAGGCCAAAGGAGGGGTGATCGCCGGTGTTGGCGTGGTCTTACTCTTATGGACGGTGATATCGATTCTGGGAAAAATTGAGGAGTCACTCAATAATATATGGGAGGTAAAAAAATCGAGAACCCTTGTAAGAAAATTTAGCGATTATATTGCCATGATGGTTTTCGCTCCGGTTCTCATGATCATCGCCAGCAGTGCGACCGTCCTCGTGGCCAGCCAGGTGAAGGTGATTGTTCAAAAAATCGCCTTTCTGGGAGTGTTTAGCTCGGTCATCTTTTTCCTGTTGAATCTGTTGCCTTATGTTTCGATCTGGATTCTGTTAACCATGCTCTATCTGGTGATGCCCAATGCCCGGATTCCGCTCAGGTCAGCTATCGTGGGAGGGATCTTCGCGGGGACGATTGCCCAGGTCGTCCAGTGGTTATATATTAAGTTCCAGATCGGAGCTGCAAGTTACGGCGCCATTTACGGTAGCTTCGCGGCCCTGCCCCTTTTCCTGGCGATGCTTCAAATGAGCTGGATGATTGTCCTTTTCGGAGCTGAAATTTCTCATGCCAATGAACATTATGAAACGTTCGGATTTCAACCGGATTATTCCCGGGCCAGCTTCTCATCGAAAAGGCTTCTCACCCTTAAGATATTTCACCTGCTGACCAAGAAGTTTTCTCAAGGAGAAAAAGCATTAGACGCCATACAGATTGCAGAGCTGTTGGAAATTCCGGTTCGCTTTGTGCGGCAACTCCTCCAAGAATTGATCGATGTTGGGCTCGTCGTTGAAACAACAAGCGGAACTAAACATCAAGTCACTTTTCAACCCGGCCGGACGATAGAAAACCTTACCGTAAAAGAGGTACTCGATGCCTACGAGCGGCTTGGAATCCCCTATGACACTGTTTCTCGATCGGATGAGGAAGAGAATATCTCCAACTATTTAAAAAATATTTCCGAAGTCGTCGAAAAAGCGCCCGGAAATGTCTTGATCAAAAAGATTTAA
>VGRU01000201.1 GCA_016875255.1 Deltaproteobacteria bacterium | reverse complement strand
TCTCTCCGGGCAGGCTGGGGAGTGATGATGGGGACCCTGTTTGCAACAGTTGTGAGATTGGGAGTTTCCGGGATAATGATCTACTATTTTGTCATCGCGTTATGGTAAGGAAGATCGAGTAGTTACCGATATTATTAACAGGAAGATGGGAAGTTAACCGTGCTTTACGTTTTTCAATCTTCAAAGAGCATTTCAAAGGTTTTGGGGCTGACTATCTTTGTCCCCTGAAATTTGTACAAATCCAATAAATCGGAGTCTCCTGAAACAAGATAGTCCGCTTTGGAGGCGACTGCGCACGCCAAAATTCGGTCATCATCAGGATCCCGACAGGCCCCTTTTACCAATACATGGGGAGGTTCAATAAGATTAGCTGCTTCTAAAATGATTTGATGAGCCTCTTTGATCTGTTGAGCCGAAGATGAAAATTTTTTGGTGAGGACCTTGTCAAATTCCCGGAGGATATCGGGGGAGATTAAAAGGTAAAACTGTTTTTTCCTTGCTCTAGTGAGAAGCTTTGTGCAAATCCCTTCGGTGAGAAAAGCGGCGACAAGCACGTTGGTATCGAAGACGGCTTTCATGAGATGGCCTTGAAAAGATCGTCTTCGCTGACAATGCCCGCTTTTTTTGCGTTGACGGAAAGCTGTTTACGGATTTTACGAAAACGCGCCTCCCAGAGATAGAGGCTGACCGATTCCTTCACGATGTCGCTCTTCGTCCTGCCGGTCTTCCTGGCATAATTGTCAAGATCGGATGCCACTTTCTCCGATAAACTAACGGATAGAACAGATCGCATTGTGCACCTCCTGTATGACAATACACTACTCTAAGGACGCTGTCAAGATTTTAGGTAAAGCAGGCTTATTTTTCTTTAAGTCTTTTTGAGACTTCGGCGGTGAGGTGACAGACACGTTCGGCAAGATCAATTGGAAGAGAAGCCGTGCCGCAACTGGGGGTGAGGATCGCTCTCTCTAAAAGCGCCGGATCGATTCCTTCTTTTGAAAGCATCTCCACCCCTGTCCTGAAGCGTTTTACCAGACTTTGGACATCCTCTTTTTGAATATCCTCGCTGGTGGGAATGAGACCCCAGGCCAGGATTCCTCCTCGCTCCAAAAAGGTTTTTAACTCCCTTGGATAGAGGGAGAGGTTCTCCAGATAACCGTAGGCGTCGAAACTGAGGATGTCGAGTTTCGTCGAGAGAAGCAGGCTCCAGTCGGTATTTCCGCAGCAATGGACCCCCTTTAATCCTCCGACAGCGCTGAAGCATTCATTGAGGGAGAGGATTACATCCTCTTGATTCAGGCCTGAAAAAGCAGAGCCAAAGGCGGAGAGTCCGGGTTCGTCGAAAAAGATGATCGTTGGAATTCCGGGAAAGAGGTCGTGGAATCTCTTCTCCAGCCATCGAGCTTTAAATGAGAGATGGCTGATGAGAATTTCTCTCAATGTGGAATCGTAAAAGATCGGTCTCTTTTCCTGGTCGGTTAACGAGAGCCCGAAAGTGATGGGGCCTGTAACCTGTCCTTTGATGTATTTAATCTTTTTCCGCACCTCTTCCTGTGAAAGGTCTTTGAGGAGGCGAAGACCCCTGGCATAATCTTCGGATATACAGAAGGACTCGATCTCTTCCCTTTCCATAGCTTGATAAAATCTTTCGACTTCCTCATCAAACCCGGAAGAAGTATCGACCCAGAGCCTCTGGTCTTTTTCGTCCAGTTTCAGGGACGGGAAACCCTCAGAGTACTGCGCTACCATCCCTTCGAGAAATAAGCGTTTGGGCAACTGGGGCCAGAAAGGAACGTCGGGAAAATCCCGTAGAATGAGAGGCAATACCTCCCTTTCATCAAGATGGGGGAAAGATCCAATGCTTGTGGTGAGGAAAGAGTCTGTAAAAGTCATGGTCTTTCATAAACTTTTTTTAAAAAAAAATCAATGGGATTTGATAGATACGTTCTCCCTCTTTAGAGACGTAACTTATTGATAATACTCGATAGTATGATTTTTCAAGTGGTCCGGGACATTCGGCCTGGAAACATAGAAAGGTTGACAAACAGGGGTTTGATGATTATACATTTTGGGAAATTTTATCAGAAAGGAGGTCTATATCTATGCAAATCAGGCCGCTTCATGACCGGCTCATCGTCAAAAGGTTGGAGGAAGAAGAAAAAACGAAGGGAGGAATCATTATCCCTGATTCGGCCAAGGAGAAACCGATCGAAGGTAAAGTGATCGCTGTCGGAGAAGGAAAGTTGAATAAGGACGGGAAAAAAATTCCGTTAGATGTGAAGAAGGGCGACCGGATCCTCTTTGCCCGATATGCAGGCACAGAGGTGAAGATCGATGGAGAAGAGCATCTGATGATGCGGGAAGATGAAGTCCTTGCGGTCATTGAGAAGTGATTGATCAGAAATTCATAAATTCATGGGCAATTGCCCATGGTCGTTAGGCCACTCACAAACAATGAAAATGGCATAGGTCACGGTTAGGGTTAGGAGGCCTGTATCGTTTAGCGTCAAAGGGTAAGGGTAAGAATTTAAGACCTGCCTTCGCCGTAGCGGCTTCGCGCAGGCAGGCGATACACGTAACCCCTTGACGAAACGGGCATCCCTGCCTACCGGCAGGCAGGTTAACCTTTACCTTTTGACCCTTGACATTTATTTTCTAACTAAACGTGAAGCAAATGAGAAAGGAGGAGTCTCATGGCAAAAGAATTGAAGTTTGATCAGGAAGGAAGAAATTCCATTTTAGAAGGGGTCAATATTTTAGCCAATGTGGTGAAAGTGACCCTGGGACCCAAAGGTCGAAATGTTGTTCTGGAGAAGTCTTTCGGCTCTCCATTGGTCACAAAGGACGGAGTGACCGTGGCAAAGGAGATCGATCTGGAAGATCATTTTCAGAATATGGGCGCCAAGATGGTCAAAGAGGTGGCGAGCAAGACCTCGGATACGGCTGGGGACGGGACAACAACCGCAACCCTTCTGGCTCAGGCGATCTACCGTGAAGGATATAAGGTCGTAACAGCCGGCACCAATCCCATGGATGTAAAGAGAGGGATTGATTATGCCGTGGGAGAGGTTATCAAGGAGTTAAAAAAGCTTTCCAAACCTGTCAAGGAGCAGAAGGAGATCGCCCAGGTCGGAACGATCTCAGCCAACAACGATAAGACCATCGGCGACATCATCGCCGAGGCAATGAACAAGGTGGGGAAGGAAGGGGTCATCACCGTGGAAGAGGCCAAGGCCATGGAAACCACCCTTGATATTGTGGAAGGGATGCAGTTCGATCGGGGCTATATCTCTCCCTATTTTGTGACCAATCCGGAAAAGATGGAAGCGGTTCTTGATGAACCCTACATTCTCCTTTTTGAGAAAAAGATCTCCAATATGAAGGAGGTCCTTCCCATTCTGGAGCAGATCGCAAAGACCGGCCGGCCACTGCTCATCATCGCAGAGGATATAGAGGGAGAGGCCCTTGCCACTCTGGTCGTTAACAAACTTCGAGGAACCTTGAAATGTGCGGCGATCAAGGCGCCTGGTTTCGGTGACA
This sequence comes from Deltaproteobacteria bacterium, assembly GCA_016875255.1. Next base: position 2,966 of record VGRU01000201.1, on the reverse strand, counting down.
GAAGAAAGGCGATGTTAGAGGATATCGCTGTCCTGACAGGCGGAAACGCCATCATGGAGGATGTCGGAGTCAAGCTTGAAAAGATGAAGCTTGAGGATCTGGGGCGGGCCAAGAAGGTGGTCATCGATAAGGACAACACGACCATTGTGGAAGGAGCGGGTTCTTCCTCATCGATCGAAGGCCGGATCAAACAGATTCGCGTTCAAATCGAAGAGACCACATCCGATTACGATCGGGAGAAACTTCAGGAACGGCTGGCGAAACTGGCAGGAGGCGTGGCCGTGATCAAGGTGGGAGCAGCCACTGAGACCGAGATGAAGGAGAAGAAGGCGCGGGTTGAGGACGCCCTGAATGCGACACGGGCCGCGGTGGAAGAAGGCATTGTTCCCGGCGGCGGGGTCGCCTATCTGAGGTGTCTGCCTGTTTTGAAAAAGATCAAACTTGAGCCGGATCGCCAGACCGGCGTTGATATCATTCAGAAGGCCCTCGAGGAGCCGATCCGGCAGATCGTTGAAAATGCCGGTCTGGAAGGCTCTGTGGTCGCACAGAAGGTGAAAGAGGAAAAGGGAAATTTCGGGTTCGATGCCGACAAGGAAGAATATACCGATATGATCGAGGCCGGCATCATCGATCCGACAAAAGTGGTCCGTCTGGCCCTTCAGAATGCGGCCAGCGTGGCTTCGCTGTTGATCACGACAGAGGCGGTCATTGCCGAGAAACCGAAGAAAGAGCAAGCAGGTGGCCCACCCATGCCACCGGCTTATTAGAAAAAAGGGTTCGTTAAACGGTAACGATGCCCGTATCGTTAGTAAAAGGTTACGTTTAGCGTCTCTTAGTTCTTTGCATGTAACCGATAACCGAAACGGGCTTCGTAGCCGTAACCGAAATGCCCGGAATATTGTCATGGTTTGAGGGTGCCCTCCGGGCATGGGGCATTAATTAGTGTCTGTTTATGAATTGCCCCCTCAATCAGAATCGTCATTCCGGCGAAAGCCGGAATCCAGTCCTTTCAAGACCTCCTGGATGCCGGATCAAGTCCGGCATGACGGAAAATGTTGTTTATAAACAGATTCTAATTAGATTAAGGAGAAGGGCGGGTTTCAGACCCGCTCTTCTTTTTAATGAGAAGGGTTTTAAATGACTGGTCCCTCTTTATTAACCTTGCCCGAAGATCCGAAAGAAGCCCGAAAGCTCTTCCAATCCCTTTCCCTTCAGAATCAATTGGAACTTGTTCTTCGCAGTCGTGGAAAAGAACGGCTTCACACCCTCTTTCTTTCCGAACATCCGGAGGAATTGGTTCAATCCCTCCCAGAACAGGAAATCTTTTTAACCGTCAAAGAGATAGGCGAAAAGGATTGCCTCGACCTCATCTCCCTCACTACTCCGGAGCAGTTTCAATACCTTCTCGACCTCGAGTTCTGGAAGAGGGATCAGATCGATCCGGAGAAGGTCCTTCACTGGATCGAGACTCTTCTCGAATCGGGCGACAAGAAAGTGGCCCAATTTATCCGGACAACGGATCCTGAATTTGTCGCCCTCATTCTTAAAAAGTTTATCCGCGTCACCACGCTGGAGGGAGAACAGACCGAGCAGATGGACAGCCTTCCTCTATTCACTCTGGATCAATTCTATTTCATCGGGTTTAAAGGGGTGAAGACAAGAGAGGTCTTTGAGCCTTTTTTAAAAACCTTCTCTCGGATAGACAGCGAAGGCTACCGGAGGCTGATGGAGGCGCTCATCTCCGAACTGGAATCAGAGCTTGAGGAGACAGGATATCGTTTTCGCAATAGCCGATTGAATGATTACGGATTTCCCGATTTTGAGGAGGCGCTGGACATTTACCAATTTATCCAGCCGGAATCCCTGTTGAAGAGAGAGGATGCATTCAAGCCAATAGGTCCTGAACCATTGAGGAGGGAAAGCTCCATTTACTACCTAACCTTTCACAACGAAGGCCCTTTCTTCTCAGCAATCCTCTCGCGGATAGACGACCCCCAGGAACAGGATCGGTTGAAACAGGAGATCACATCCCTCTGTAATAAGGCCATCATCGCAGAGGCAATCGACCTTTCCAATCTCTCTGGCACGGAGAGGGTGATTCAGAAAGCCTATCACTATTTGAACCTTGGCCTTCAATACTTGAGCAGTGAGGAAGAAAAAAAGGGCGTTGACATCCTCCTCTCTCTTCCCAATCAAAAAATCTTTCAATGCGGTGTGAGCCTGACGCTCCTGTTAAGGAAGAGAGCCTCCGCGATTCTGAGCCATTCCTGGTTGGGGAAAGAGCCGGAGCATCTCGTCCTTCTGGATACTCCCTATTTTGATAAGATGGAAGGGGTCTTAAGGAAAAGACCGGCCTTTTATCGGGATGGGGTGTACGATGATTTCAAAGACCTTCGGGATTTAAAAGCGATGGAGAGCTTTTTGGATTCGATCGAAGCGCTCCTCTCCTTCTTCGGAGAGAGGCTTAAGATTTCTTTCCCGTTTTTAAAAGGGATGGACTTGAGCGGGTGCCATCCTGAAAGGTGGCAGGAAATCACGCTCTCCACCATTTTTCTCACAGCCCTGGCAAACCAGGTTCTTCTGGGGACTTGTAAATTTGAACCCATCGAAAAGGTTCGATTGCAAAACCTTTTTTCACATCTATTCGAAAGAGATGTTCAGGGAAAAGGGATGATAAAGGCGGAGATGCGGAATGAATTAAGAGAAGGGTTGGGTTCGATGGAAAGCGATCCGCATCAGCGGGATCATCTCGTTGAATTCCAGGAGTTCTGCCTCAGTCTCTTTGAGGAGGCTTTTGGAAAAATTCCTCCCGGAGAAGAGATCGACCCCCGGTTTATAAAAGGGCTCCTCATTCGCTCCTGAAATATCCTCCCTTTTTTCACTTTCGCTGCCTAACAGGATGCTGAAAAACTCAAAAACAACGTCACTCCCGCGAAAGCGGGAGTCCAGAAGAACTTGAAAATACT
>VGRU01000200.1 GCA_016875255.1 Deltaproteobacteria bacterium | reverse complement strand
GCTTGACAAGGTATTCTTTTTGGGTATTTTGGTAGCATGAAAGTCAAGACATCTATAACCTTGTCTGAAGATTTGCTGAAAGCGATCGATGAATATACAGGAAAATACAAAAACCGGTCCGAATTCATCGAAGATGCTGTGCGGGCTTTAATTATAAAATTGATCCGCAGGCAGCAAGATTCCAGAGACCTTGAGATCATCAATCAGCATGCGGATTATTTAAACCGAGAAGCAGCGGATGTTCTTACCTATCAGGCCGATCTGTAAAACGTGGTGAATTGTATCGTGTTGCTCTCTCTAAAACATTTGAAGAACTCGATAGGGCTCTAATCATCGCCTTGGATATTCGGGATTTAGAGGGCTAACGAGTCGCTGGACTCGACAGTGGGGTGGCATAAGGGGCATTCATTATTGGATGGCGCAACGAGGATGAAGGATCATGTCGCAACACTGAAATCTCCCCTGGCCCCTCTTTTCCAAAGAGGGGGATAGAATAGGGGGCAGCGGAGCCCCTTAAATAAATCCCGTCAAAAATGCCGACACTACCTATTGCCATTTCCTTTCCCTTAAAATCTGCTGGTGCAATTCTTTGAAATCCTTGGGAGGGATGGCCTCAGACTTTCTGACCAGTTTAACGGCTCCGAAGGAGCAGGGGACGGCACAGACCCCGCAGCCGATACACCACTGTTTATCCACGACCGGGAAATCGCCTTCCATCCGGATCACATTGACAGGGCAGATGTCAACGCAAGCTCCGCATCCTGTGCACAGTTCCTGATCCGTCTCTCTGAGAAAGTAGGTGGCCATAAGGACATCCCTCGGGATTTTCTTTCTCCGGATCGTCCCGACGGACCAGCAGCAACAGCCACAGCAGTTGCAGGTGTGTTTGATGCCTTCACGGGCATTGTCAACCATATGAACCAGTCCGGCTTCTTCTGATTTCCGGATAATATCAAGGGCCTCCTGCTTTGTGATCTCTTTTCCTATCCCTTTCTCAATCAGATATTCTGCCAGCTCGTCATACTTAATACAATTCTCAAGGGAGTGATTACATCGCTTCTTCCCGATCAGCTGAGCCGTTGCTCTGCAAGGGCAATGGACAAGGGCGATCTTTCGGACTTTTTTGATCAGTTCTTCCATCATCTCAAATGGGAATACCGCATGACTCTCCGGTTCGAAAGATGGAGTGGCAGGGGCATAACGAAATGCCTTTGTCTTGGTTTCTCCATAAGCCTTCCGGAGTTCTTCATTCTTGGCATACTTACTGATCAGTTCGGCCATTTTTTTTGCATTTGGAGTGTCAACACCCTGCCAGAAGAAAGTTTGTGGAAAGCCATAGCCGAACTGCTGGAGGGCATATCCCATCTCGCCATTGCTCATCCGCTTAGAATAGAGAAGGCCCCGCTGGGCCAAATTGGACAGGATCTGTTCCAATTGGTCCTGCGGGATGTTCAGATGGGGTGCGATCTTTGACACGGAAGCAGGCTCAAAAGGGATGGTCTTTGTAGGGATGGCCAATGCCACCTCTGCCTCCTGTGGGGTGAAGTTCTCTCTGAGGATTTCAAGGAGTTCCTCTTTCTCAGGATAACCCATACCCAATGAGGCAAGATGTTTTGCAAGTTTATGATAGATGGTTTCGCTCATAACATCGCCTTCTTCTGATAAAGACCCATTATAAAAAAAAGAGCAGGCGCATTGTCCTGCTCTTTATATATATAAGAGGAAAAAGAAGATTGTCAACCAGGAATCAAGATGTTTTACCCCGTTAGAAAGCCTTGCCGCTTGTGGAGGGGATGAGAGAATTTTCTTTTTCAGCGAACACCGGGTTTAATGCCCCGTGTAATTCTAACCGTTGGAGTGCCTAAGGCACTCTACGGGGTTTAATCTTGACTGTATTTTTTTAAGTGTTTAACGAGGATGATGAGCATTAAAGGGATGATCGCTCCGACAACGACAACCGCTCCTCCTACGACATAGATACTCGGGCCAATATCCTCGACGGTCCGCACGACCTGCATCACGGCAATGGAAACCATGGCTGCCAGGATGCACATCAGGATAATGATACTCACGATGTTAGCGGCGCTTAATTTGATATTCATGGCTCCCTCCTTTTATCGGATGATGACAGAAATGAAAGATTCATTTGTGTCTAATCTCATGGTCACCCAGTCCACTAAAACTCAGAATTTCCCTTAGCCTTATTTCTTCACAACCACAGGCTCAAGCCCTGGAACCGTGACCTCTTCTTGGGTTGCTTTTTCCTTCTTTAAGGCCATGGTGACCGTGGTTCCGATGAAGCTGAAGAAGAGGATTGCAGCTGGAACCAGCTGGAGAAGAATGATCACCGCACCAATGGCCACAAAGACCCAGAGGGCGGCCCCCGCCTCTTTTAGCTCAACGGTTCGAGCAAACGCCGGAGTGGTAAGTAGTGTCATTACTGCTCCCATCATCCCTGTTTTCAGCATCTCTCTTGTTTTCATGTCCACTTCCTCCTTTTTTGGTTTTTTTAACTTCAACCTCTTATACTGCATTCTAAATGCCAACGTTAACATTTTTGACTTATATTTTTTAACAATTTGATTTTATTAAGTTTTTCACTAAAGAAATGAAAGACAAAAAATTGGTCCCACCCATATCTGTATTTTTTAACTATACATAAAGAAGGGTTGGCTGCGGGATATTTTATATAACCAATTGAAACATAAATGAATTTAATGAATAAAATTAATATTCGTCTTTATTCTTTTTATATTCATTTGATATTTCTTCCCGGTATGAGACTTTAAGGTTAGCTTGAAAGGAGTTGCCAAAAGAGTCTGATTTAAATTTCTGAAAAGGGTTGACGGTTTGAAAGGATTGAATTTATAATTAATAAGATTTCTGCAAAGTCCAGAAATCTATGAGTACACGGATTAAGGTCTGATTACACAGATTAAAGTACGTTAAAAATAAAATCTGTGAAATCGCGTTTTAAAATCAGAGTAATCAGGGAGCGAAAATTAGTTTTTTAGAATTCTCTAAAAAAATCTTGGGGGATTTTTATGTGGGACTATACAGAGAAGGTTAAAGATCACTTCTTGAATCCAAGAAATGTAGGAGAAATTGAGAATCCGGATGGAGCGGGTGAAGTGGGTTCGCTTGCCTGCGGGGATGCCCTGAGGCTCAGTTTCAAACTGGACGAACAGAAGAGAATCAAGGAGGCAAAGTTTAAGACCTTTGGTTGCGCCAGCGCCATTGCCTCATCCTCTGCCCTGACGGAGATGATCAAGGGAATGAGCCTTGAAGAAGCGGAGAAGGTGACCAATCAGGATATTGCCAATTTTCTTGGAGGACTTCCTGAAGAAAAGATGCACTGTTCGGTCATGGGAAGGGAGGCCCTTGAATCCGCTATAGCCAACTATCGTGGCCAGAAGGTAGTCAAAGAGGATTTTGAGATCGTCTGCAAATGTTTCGGCGTGACGGATCGGGAGATTATCAAAGCGATTCAGGAGAACGACCTCAAAACCGTGGAGCAGGTGACCTATTATACGAAGGCGGGCGGGGGATGTGCTCAATGCCATCCGAAGATTGAAGCCATCATCGAAAAAGTGAGAAAAGAGATGGAGAAAGAAGGGCTGACCCCGAAGCCTGAGAAGAGGAAGCTGACGAACATTCAGAAGATCAAACTGATCGAGGAGACGCTGGGAAGGGAGATCGTTCCAGCGTTGAAAGCGGACGGGGGAGATATCGATCTGATCGATGTGGATGGGAGCAAGGTCTATGTCGCGCTGAGGGGGAAATGCTCTTTCTGCCCCAGTTCGGAATTTACATTGAAGCAGTATGTCGAATCGAAACTGAAGGAGTTCGTGAGCGATGATATCGTCGTGGAGGAGGTCAAACCGTGAGGACTGTTTATGTGGATAATAATGCGACAACCCGGGTAGCCCCTGAAGTGGTGGAGGCGATGCTGCCTTACTTCTCGGAGTTTTATGGAAATCCCTCCAGCATGCATTTCTTCGGAGGGCAGGTACAGAAGAAGGTGAATGAGGCGAGGGAACAGGCCGCTGATTTTTTAGGGGCGGAGCCCTCTGAGATTGTCTTCACGAGCTGCGGGACCGAGAGCGACAATGCGGCCATCTTCGGGACTCTCGATTCCTATCCTGAAAAGCGCCACTTCATCACCTCCCGGGTGGAACATCCCGCAGTGATGAATGTATCCTCCTATTTAAACCGTAAGGGATACCGGACGACAGAGCTCTCTGTGGATCGGGAGGGCCGGCTGGATCTTGATGAATTGAAGGAATCGATTGCGGACGAGACCGCTCTCGTCTCCATCATGTATGCCAACAATGAGACCGGTGTGCTCTTCCCCATCGAAGAGATCGGTCAGATCGTGAAGTCAAGGGGAATTCCTTTTCATACCGATGGGGTCCAGGCCGCCGGAAAGATCCCTCTCAATATGAAGAAGTCGACGGTGGATCTGCTTTCCATTTCCGGCCATAAACTCCATGCACCCAAAGGGGTCGGAGTCCTTTATATGCGGAAAGGAACCAAATTTTCTCCCTTCATGATCGGCGGCCACCAGGAAAAAGGCCGTAGAGGTGGAACGGAGAATGTCCCCTATATCATCGGTCTCGGGAAGGCTTGCGAGCTGGCGAAGAAGCATCTCGAAGATGAAAATACAAGGGTTAAATCCTTGAGGGATTATCTTGAGGTAAAAATTTTTGAGAAGATCCCGAATACATTGGTCAACGGAGACCGAAAGAGTCGTCTTCCCAATACGCTGAGCGTCAGTTTTGAATATGTGGAGGGTGAATCGATCCTTCTGTTGCTTTCCGATTTGGGGATCTGCGCCTCATCAGGGTCCGCCTGCACTTCGGGCTCACTCGAACCTTCTCATGTACTCAGGGCGATGGGCGTCCCGTTTACAGCGGCCCACGGTTCCATCCGCTTCAGCCTCTCCATCTATAATACCAAAGAAGAGATGGACTACATCGTCGAACATCTCCCGCCCATCATTCAGAGGCTGAGGGATATCTCCCCGTTCTGGAAGGATTACCTTAAGACCCAGGGAAAAGGGTAGGGTCCGGTATCAGATCTCTTCCGGAAAACAGAGGTTCTCCCGGCTTGCCGCCGATCGGCCGCAGTCTTTGCAGACATACTTCGCATCACGGATCAGTTTCTTATACTCCTTCATCTGGTCTCTGAGTATCCCGATGTTTTGAAAAAAACAGAGATGGTGCTCGTGACCGGCATGGGGCATCGACAACGCCGCCTCGGACAAAGAAATATTTTTTGATTCAGCCAAATCTTTCACCTCCCTTGATCTTCGAGTGGTTCCCTGCCAATTTTAAACATTTAATAAAATATTTCTTTCACGATATCAATGACCGCCGTTAGGTATGGAAATTGCCTCAACTGAATTACCAGCCCCTTTTTCTTTCAAAGTAGGAATGAAACTGAGTGACGATGGCGATTTGCTTTCCTCCATTTTCAGGGATCATTATGGGGGAAGCGCCTCAATTGGAAGATCTCTTCGTGTCATTCTCTCCGAACCAACTCGATCTCCGGGTAACCAATACTTTTCCCCACTTGCCTCAGGAATTCTGAACATCGGTAAGAAACTTATAAGGGATTTCTGACATAATCCATTCAAACAGCAATACTTAAAAGATAATTTTCACAATGTCATTTTGGGGATTGACAAAACGGCCCCTTTTGATATCCTGTTATCCAACAATCCTGATTAAATTTCTCCTTCTAAAGGGGGTGGTAGATGGAGAAAGACCTTTAAAATTCCCTCTCTAAAATTTAGAATTCTCCTTCTGAAAGTCAGATCCTTGAACAAGAGGGGATACCGTATCAATCGCTTATATCCATGTTGATTCACAAGTACAATGAGGGGAAAATATCCTTTAATCGATAAGAGATATGGTTTCGGGGATAAATGTTACAGCAGTTTAATATTTAATAAGGGAGCCATTGATCTAAAATTAAGGATAAGCGAAGAAGGGCGGAGAGGAAACAATGAAGGAGGCGCCCAGGGTCAGTGGTGTCATCCCAAGCTGGACCGAGGCCCTCCAGTTGATGGAAGAGGGGGCGAAATGGCATCCCTTTATTCCCTCCTCGCTTGCCTACGGGGAGAAAGGCGCAGGGCCCCAGATCGGCGCCCACGCCACGCTGATCTTGGAGGGAGAGCTGGCTTCAATCCAGGAGAAGAAGCAAAATGTCATGAGGGGGAATCTCGATAAACGGGGGACTCTTCCCTTTGGCAAAAGGTCGGGAGAGATTTTATGACCCCTTTTCAAACTGCCAAACTTTTATAAGGGTTTTTATAGTATGAATTCTTCAGAAGACTTAAAATCTCAACTTCAAAAAGCATTAACAGAATGTGCCTCATTAAGGGAGGAAAATAGAAAATTAAAGAAACTTCTTGGTCTTTCTTCTGATAAAATTGTTCCACCTCCCAAACTAATCATTTCAGAACCACCAATCCTATATACTGCCACAAACAATATAGTCACTAACCACTCCCCGGTAGAGGAGCAGATT
>VGRU01000199.1 GCA_016875255.1 Deltaproteobacteria bacterium | reverse complement strand
ACTCTGTCATTGTCAACTCACTTGTACCAGTGATTGAGCAGCTTGGAACTCTCGATCCCGAAAAACTTATCCCCGTCATGGAGACCCGTGTTCACAAGAGTTGCTCCGGAACGGTTGCATACCTGAAAGATGCCGAAGGACGACATCTCCATGAGCTCCGATGGGGCCCGGGATTTCTGACAGCCCTTGGCGTTCAATGGCAGGATGGGGAATTAAAAGGTTTCTGGCCTAACAAGTGGAAGGCAACCCCGGAAGCACCCGATATCACTTACAAAGGAATGGTTCCCTATAAGATACCACCCTGGATGGCCGAGAAGTATAAGAAATAAATGAAGGTAGCAAAGGTAAGGGCTACGGTGACGAAGCCCGTATCGGTTACCGGTAACGTCAAAGAATTAAAAGACAACAACCGTAGCCTTTTATTAACGAAACGGGCATCGTTACCCTTACCGTCACACGAAGTTTTTTAATCTATATTTTGAGGAAATATGGCACTTCTCATTGACATCGTCATGAGCGGTTTGATCAGTGGAAGCGTGTTCGCCCTTCTTGCTATCGGGTTTTCACTCATCTTTGGCGTAGCCCGCATCGTGAATATCGCCCATACGGCCTTCTACATGGTCGCCGCATATTGCATCTATTTTGCTACCCATAAATTGGGCTTACATCCCTTGTGGAGCATGGTTGCTGCAATCATCCTGGTCACCTTGCTGGGCATCATCTCCTACAAACTCTTCATCAATCCCATCAGGGAACACCATGGCGCTGTCCTGATTGCAACCATTGCCCTGGCTATGGCCTTTCAAGAGGTCATGGGGCTTATCTTCACGGGTTCCTATTTGAGCGTCCCAAAGTTAATCAAGGGGTATCATGTCATCCTGGGTGTAAAGGTTTTTTATCAACAACTTTTGACATTTGGCGCGGCATTGTTGATCCTCGGTGGGCTATGGCTTCTTCTCATGAGAACCAAGCTGGGGCTTGCCGTACGATCTACCGCTCAGGATCGGGAAGTGGCTAATTTAATGGGAATCAATGAGGCCCGTGTGGCGATGATGACGATGGGACTCTCAGTTGGATTAGCCGCTTTCACAGGAGCTGTTGTCGTCCCCCTCACAGTACTTGAACCGCACATGTGGATGCATCCGCTGATTATGATGATGGCAGTGGTCGTGCTTGGCGGTCTGGGCAGTCTAAAGGGAAGTTTCCTGGGGGCATACATTCTGGGTTTTGCTGAAGCCATGGTCGTCTTTCTGGCTCCCATGGGCGCCTTTCTAAAAGGTTCCGTAGCCCTTTCCATCATGATCCTGGTCCTGCTTATACGGCCAGAAGGCCTTTTCGGTGTCTCATTTGAGGAAGAAAGGTAGTTCCCGTTAGAAAACGTTCGTTCTTCGAACGAAAGGGTTCACGTGAGTTATTGAAACGAATGTTAATAATTTAAAATATCAAAGCTCCTTTAAATTATTTGTCATTCCGGGCTTGACCCGGAATCCAGTGTTTTTGACTTTGATTCTCGCTGTTCATAGTGGGATTTTCTAACTGGATAAATATGAACCTCATTTTCTTCTACTTGAGAAAGCTCTTTTCGATCATTAAAAACGAAGTGCTGGTGCTTCCATCACGGGTCGTGGCGGGGATTTTCTTTCTCGCTTTACTTCTCTTGCCTCTCTTTACTGAAGACCCTTACCTTCTCCGCATCCTCACACTCACCAGCATCTTTGCAATCCTGGCCGCAAGCTGGGACCTGCTCTCCGGTTTTACCGGCCAGATGAATTTTGGACATGCCCTCTTCTTTGGAGTGGGAGCTTACGGCGCCGCAATGCTCAATAAATATGCGGGTATCCCTCCATGGGGCACCATCCCCCTCGGTGCATTGGGTGCGGTTCTCGCAGGCCTGGTCATAGGAATACCCTGCCTCAGGCTCAGGGGAACATATCTGGCTCTGACCACTCTTGCCTTCCCCATCATCCTGATGGGGCTCGTCTTTGCTTTTCCTGATTTCACGGGCGGAGAATTGGGAATCTCCGGGATTACTCGCTTGGCTCGGTCCCGCGTTGCGAACTATTATATCGCTGTCGTGGTCATGCTCGGTCTGTGCACCATCATGTGGAAGATTACCGACTCCAATACCGGCATTATTTTTCACGCCATCCGGGAGGATGAACTGGCTGTTCGTGCCTCCGGCATTAACACCACACGATACAAACTATTGGCCTTCTCACTCAGCGGTTTTTTTGCCGGGATTTCCGGCGGCCTCTATGCCCATTTTATGAGAATTGCAGGCCCTTCGACCCTTGAAGTCTCCATGTCCTTCCAGGTCGTCATCTGGGCCATCTTCGGCGGAGTTGCTACCATCTATGGTCCGGTGGGCGCGGTATTTGTTCTTTTCCCGTTGATGGAGGTTCTGCGCTTCTGGCAGGACTACAGATTGCTGATGTTCGCCTGTATCGTTCTCTTAATTCTTCTCTATATGCCTGACGGCCTCTTCCGTTGGCTGAGGGACAAAACAGAGAAGGAGTGTCCCCGGTGTAAAATCAGAAATATCGCCATGCGTCATACGTGTCGAATCTGTACGGCGCAGTTGGATTAAGTATGTGCCCTCCCCTTCAAGGGGAGGGTTAGGGTGGGAATGGGGAGGAGGAAAGATATGAACGCAAAGGAAGCCTATGCAGCAAAGCCCTGGTTGAAACACTACCCCGAGGGCGTTTCGGATGTCGTGGACATACCACGCCTGTCCGTTCCTGAACTCTTTGACCAGGTCGCGGAAAAATACGCCAACAAAACTGCATTGACCTTCTATGGCAAAAAGATGAGCTATGCGAAACTCAAAGAACTGGTTGACCGGTTTGCCACGGCCCTTGCCGATTTAGGAGTAAAAAAGGGCAATACGGTCGCCCTCTACCTCCTGAATTGCCCGCAGTATGTCATCGCCTACCTGGCATCTCTGAAAATCGGCGCAAAAGTCACTCCCATCAGTCCTGTTTACACCAGCCATGAGATAAAGCATCAGATTCAGGACAGTGATGCGATGACCCTCGTCTGTCAGGACATCCTTTATGATAATGTGGAGAAAACCGGCATTGGACTCAAGAATGTGATCCTGACCAATATTGCAGAATACCTCCCGACACTTAAAAAGATCCTGGGGAAAAGCGCCCTGGGAAAAGTCTATGGGGATATGCACGTCCCAACGCCTAAGTTTATAAAGGAAGCCGGCCTCCTTCAATTCCAGGACCTCATCAATAAGTACCCGCCCAAGCCTCCCCAAGTATCCATCGACCCGGCAAAGGACATCGCCGCCCTTCCCTATACAGGGGGCACCACAGGGCTTCCCAAGGCGGCTATCCTCACGCATGGCAATATGGTGGCTTTACAGGCGCAGGTCAGGGCATTCTGGCCTTTCTTCGAAGAAGGCAACGAACTGGTCATGGCCTTTCTGCCCTTCTTCCACATCTATGGCCAGGTGGTCGTCATGCTGGGAAGCCTCTGTCAGGGATTTACCATGGTCCTCTTCACCACGCCCGACATAGAAAATATCCTGTCCGCCATGGAAAGATACCGGGCATCCGCATTCTATGGCGTGCCCACCCTGTTTGAATACCTCAAAGAATATGAAAAGACAGACCGGGTGAACTGGAAGCGGCTCAAGCTGATCGCCTGCGGCGCGGATACGCTTCATGAATCGACGATTGAAGCATGGGAGAGAAGAACCGGCACAAAGATCTTCGAGGGATATGGGATGACAGAAACGACTGCCATCAGCCATGGCAGCCCGATCCAAAGACCAAAGAAGGGTTCCTTCGGAGTGCCTCTGCCCGGAATGAAAGCAGCCATCGTCGAACACGAAGGCACGGATTTCGTGCCGCCCGGCGAGGTTGGAGAATTGATCCTCAGCGGGCCGAACATCATGCAGGGCTATTGGAAAAGAGAAGAGGGAACCCGCGAGGCATTGATCGACATTGATGGAGAGAAGTGGCTCAGGACCGGGGATCTGGTGAGCATGGATGAGGAAGGTTACTTCCATTTCTTTGACCGCAAACGGGATCTCATCAAGTACAAAGGATATTCGGTCTTTGCCAGACACGTTGAGGAGGTCCTTTACAAGCATCCTCAAATCAAGGCGGCTGGCGTCGTGGGAGTGCCCGACCCCAAAGTAGGCCAATTCATCAAGGCCTATGTGGTCCTCGAAAGCGAAGCCAGGGGGAAAATCTCCGAAGAAGAGATCATCGCCTTTTGCAAAGAGAACCTCGCACACTATAAAATTCCAAAGATCATCGAATTCCGCGGCGAGCTTCCCAAAACCGACGTGGGAAAGGTTTCGCGCAGGGAATTAAGAGAAGAAGGAGAAGAGAGTTGAGATGACCCAACCCTTTCTTCAGATCAAAGATCTCACAAAAAACTTCGGCGGGCTTCGCGCGGTCAATAACGTCACCTTTTCCATGGAAAGAGATCATATCCTCGGGCTGATCGGTCCAAACGGCGCCGGCAAGACCACCCTGCTTCGGCTGATGACCGGCATCCTGAAGCCCGATGGAGGAAGCGTCCGTTTCATGGGAAAGGAGATCGTGGGCCGCAAGACCTGGGATATCGTCAATATGGGCATCGCCTGCACCTTCCAGAACATGAGACCCTTCCGCCGCCTCCCGATCATTGCCAACGTCATGGTCTCCTGCCTCTCTCCACGCGCCATGAAAAGAGGGGAGTGGGTCAAGCGTTTGGGGGCGAAGGCCATGGACGCCCTGGAATTCGCAGGCATCTCAGATATGGCGCTGGAAAAGGCTTCCACACTCTCGCAGGGTGATCTGAAAAGGCTGGAGGTGGCTCGGGCCGTGGCCACAGAGCCGGATTTGCTCCTTCTCGATGAGCCTTTCGGCGGGCTGAGTCCTGCAGAGACCGATCTTATGGCCAAATCGATCAAGCGGTTGCACAAGGGCGGCCGTTTCGGTCGATTGCACAGCGAGGGACCGGCCATGATCATCGTCGAACATAAGCTCCATTGGTTGATGAAGATTGTGGATCATATCATCGTCTTGAATTTCGGGACCCTCATCGCAAGCGGGACGCCCGATGAAATCATTAAAGACCCCCTCGTGATTGAAGCCTACCTCGGCAAAGGAGGCATTTAGGCGTGTTGCTTGAAGTCGCCAATTTATCGGTCTGGTATGACAAGGCCATGCTCATTAATCATTTGAGCATGGGTGTCGATACGGGTGAACTGGTCAGCCTGGTGGGCCCCAATGGTGCCGGCAAATCGACCCTCTTAAGAGCCATCACCGGACTGGTGGCCTGGGAAAGGGAGATTACGCGGCGATCAACACACGGTGAGATTAAACTTGAGGGCACGGTTACCTTTGACGGAGAGCGAATCGATCAGGTCCCGGCCCATGAAATTGTGAAACGGGGCCTCATCCTCTGCCCGGAAAGAAGAAGGCCATTCCGGGAGATGAGCGTGCTCGATAATCTCATGGCCGGGTCTTACCTGTTGAAGGACAGAGACCAAATTCGCGATAACCTGAACAAGGTCTATCAACTCTTTCCCGTGCTGCAGGATCGACCGAACCAGTTCTCAGGAACCCTCTCCGGCGGAGAACAGCAGATGCTCGCTATTGGCAGGGCATTGATGTCCAAGCCCAAACTGCTCTGCATCGATGAGCCTTCGACAGGCCTTGCCCCTCTTCTGCGGGCGGAGGTGTTTCAGAAGATCAGCGGTATCCACGAGTTAGGCATCACCGTCTTGCTCATTGAGCAGGAGGTGAGCACGGTCTTCAAAATGACCTCCCGCAACTATGTCCTCTCCTCCGGAAAAATCATCGCCGAAGGCCCCGGCGACCAACTCCTCCAGGACGAGGTGTTACGCAAAACTTACCTGGGGCTCTAAAGATGATCATTGCAAAATTAACAAGGCAAAATATTCAATGCAAAATGAGAAAGACTTCTGTCTAAAAATTGTTAATTGACATTGCTAATTTTGCACTTTGCAATGAGCTTCAAAACGGATACCTTCCCATCTTAATCGTATAATTTGCGATTTCCCGTCTCAGAGCAACCGTATTGACAGGAGTGAACCGGCTCAGCTTCTTGAGGCCGGACAACAGCGTTCTGAGCGTATCCCCTTCTGCGATGGCTGAAAGGGCCTGCTTGGCAAACCCCTCCACTCTGTTAAAACCGTCATTGGTATAGACCCTCACGATGGCCTTCTGGATCTGGGCTTTTTCGTCACCGGTCCTTTCCATTGATTTTAACGCCCTGAGCAATGCGCTCTCCATGGCAAAGACCTCGATGATGATATCACTGATCAGCGCCAGAATCTCCTGCTCATCCCCCAGCTTCGCCATATACTTCTGGACGGCTGCCCCTGCTACCAGAAGGGCGATTTTCTTTGAGATCTCCACCATCTCCTTCTGCAACGTGAGCTTTCCATCATCCGTCTCCACTTTGGGTCGGAGGGTGAGAAGTTCGTTGGCCACCTTCTGGGCTGCTACCAGTACGGGAAGACGGCCCTTCATCGCCCTTTTCGTCAGCATATCTACGATGAGAAGGCGGTTGATCTCATTCGTCCCTTCCCAGATGCGATTGATTCGGCTATCCCGGTAGC
>VGRU01000198.1 GCA_016875255.1 Deltaproteobacteria bacterium | reverse complement strand
CAGTCTCTTCAGGGGGAGGGTTAGGGTGGGGGTGGGGTATCCTAAACCCCAATCACACTAATTGTACGATCCCTACTTGTGTCCAGCCCCCCAACTTATGGGACATGTTAAGTTTTCCAAAGGGGGGGCGAGGGGGGATTTGAGACTTGTTAAAATCCCCCTCAATCCCCCTTTTACAAAGGGGGAAGTTAATAAGGATTATTTTAAGACTGCCCCGAAGGGGCCACCTCTTCCGGGCGAAGTCCCGGACGAGGCGTAGTCTCTTATGAATGAATTTGTGCGCAAAATGGCAACAAAATTTTAGTAATCGTGAGGGGTCTAAATCCGAAGCACGAAATCCGTGCGAAGCATCCCAGCAGGGATCAATTCGAAACAATCTCAAATAACCAAATATTAAATGTTCCAAACAAAAATAGTTTAGGACATTTGAATTTTGAGAATTCGGATTTGTTTCGGATTTCGATATTCGGATTTCGGATTTTTGAACCCCTAAAACTTCTTTGGTTCTGGCTATGCCAGGTTAGGATTCACCCACCACCCTCACCTCCCTTTTCAGGGAGATGGACTTCTTCTCGTAGACCTTTTTCTCCACCCATTCGATGAGATGGAGAACCTCTTCCGCGGTCGCCTTTCCCAGGTTGATGATAAAATTGGCATGGCGATCTGAAACCATCGCCTGTCCCATCCTGAACCCTTTTAACCCGATCTCATCGATCCACTTTCCTGCCGGGCCTTCCTCCGGATTTTTAAAAATGGAGCCTGCGCTCGGGTAATCGAGAGGCTGCGACCTCTTTCTCATCTCCGAAAAGGACTTCACGCGCTCAAGGATCTCCTCTTTTCTTCCCTTCTTCAGATGGAAACATCCTTTCACGATGATCCAGGATGGAGGCAACGTCAGACTCCGATAAGAGAACCGGAGCCTGGACCGGGGCCTCTCCAACATCTCTCCATCCTCTTTCATAAACGTGACGGAATGGATGACATCCTTCAACTCCGCCCCCCATGCGCCGGCATTCATGGCCAGCCCTCCGCCCACAGTGCCCGGAATGCCGAAAAAAGGCTCAAGTCCGGCAAGCCCTTTTTGAATGGAGAATTGAACGAGCTGTTGGAGCGAACAGCCGGCTTCAGCCTCCAGAAACTCTCCATCCATCCGAACCTTTTTCATCCCTTGGGTCAGGCTGACCACCCAGCCCCGAATTCCTCTGTCTCTCACGATGAGGTTCGTTCCTTTTCCTAAAATGAAGACGGGAACCCTTTTTCTCCGACCATGCAGGATCACCTTTCTCAGTTCCTTCATGTTTTCCGGAAAGAGGAGACAGTCCGCAGGGCCTCCCACTTTGAGGGAGGTGTATTTTTTCATCGGCGCATCGAAAAGCGCCCTTCCCCCAATCAAACCCTTCGCTTCTTTTTTGTAATCTCGCATCTTCCGATTTCGGAATTCGGAATGCGGATTTCGGATTTCATTCCGCAATCTGCAATCCGCAATCTAAAATTGGGTCACTTCAATCGCCTTACCATCTCCTCTGCCACCTGCCAGATGTCTCCTGCGCCCAGGGTGATCACCATATCTCCGGGAACCATGATGCGGACCAGATGGTCAACAATCTCCTTCTTGTCCGGAAGATAGGTCACATCCTTATGACCGTACTCTCTGATTCCCTCAAAGAGCGCTTTTGCTTCTACCCCTTCGATCCGTTCCTCTCCGGCCGCATAGATATCCGTCAGAATGAGGACATCCGCATCGTAAAAGGCGGTCAGGAATTCCTGAAAGAGGGCGTGCGTCCGGGTATAGCGGTGGGGTTGAAAGACCGCAATGATCCTCCTCTTCCATCCTGTTTTGGCCGCCTTCAATGTGGCCATGATCTCCACGGGGTGATGGCCATAGTCATCCACGATGAGAATTCCTTTCTTCTCTCCCTTGACTTGAAACCGTCTTTGAATCCCTCCGAAATCTCTCAGGGCCTCTTGAACAACTTCAAAGGGAATGTCGAGTTCAAAGGCAGTGGCCACCGCAGCCAGCGCATTATAGACATTATGAAGGCCGGGCATTCGGATTCCTAACCTCCCGATTTCCTTTCGCTGATAGAGGACATCGAAGGTGGTGGAAAGTTCGTCGTATTGGATTTCCCTCGCCTGAAAATCAGCCTGGGTCGTCAATCCGTAGGTCGTGAACCGCTTCTTCAGTTTCGGAAGAAGGCTCTGGATATGGGGATGGTCGAGGCAGAGCACGACCAACCCAAAGAAGGGAATCTTGTTGAGAAAATGGAGAAAGGCTTCTTTGATCTCCTCAATCCCCTGATAGTAGTCGAGATGCTCCGGATCGATGTTGGTCACCACAGCGATGGTGGGCATCAATTTAAGAAAAGAGCCGTCGCTCTCATCCGCTTCGGCGACCAGAAGCTCTCCCTGTCCCAGCTTCGCATTGCTGCCGATGCTGTTCAGCCTTCCTCCAATGACCACGGTTGGATCGAGCCCGGCCGCGCCCAAGATCGTCGCGATGAGGGAGGTTGTCGTCGTCTTGCCATGAGTCCCGGCAATGGCGATGCCCACCTTCATTCGCATCAATTCCGCTAACATCTCCGCCCTCGGAATGATGGGGATGAGCCTCTCCTCAGCCACTTCAATCTCCGGGTTGTTCGGACGAATGGCAGAGGAAACGACCAGGACGTCCGCCTCCTTCACATTCTCTCTCCGGTGGCCATAATGGATGTCGCACCCCAGGGTCTGAAGCCTCCGGGTCACCTCTGTTTCCTTCGCGTCCGAACCGCTGATCCGGTAACCCAGATTGAGCAGAACCTCGGCGATTCCGCTCATCCCGATGCCGCCGATCCCGACGAAATGGATGTTTTTGATCTTCCCTTTTCGATACATAATCTCTCAAATCACCGTTTGAGGTTGGAGGTTTGAGGATTGTCTCGCTCAGCGAGACTTGAGGCCAGATCTTTCGCCTCCAACCTCTAACCTCCTGCCTCCAGCGAGGTTCTCACTAATTCATAACACTGCTCTACGATCTCCTCGGCCGCCCTTGGTCGTCCGATTTTTCGGATCGTTTCTTCCATCTTCTCTCTCTCCTCCGGATGATGGTAAAGGCTGCGGATCGCCCCGGAAAGCAATGAACCTTTCAACTCCTCATCCAGAATCATTTTTGCCGCACCACGATCGGCCAGCTTCTGCGCATTGATCAACTGGTGTTGATGAGCCGCATAGGGATAAGGGATCAGAATCGACGCCTTTCCGCAAACCGCCAGCTCAGAAACCGTGCTCGCTCCGGAACGACAGATGACCAGGTCAGCCCTCTGGTAACAGCGCGCCATCTCCTCAATAAATGGGGCTACCTCCGCCTCGAATCCCTTCTCCTCATAGCCTTTTGAAACGAGATCCAGATCCTCTTTGCCGGTCTGATGGATAAATCTCAAAGAGGACCTGATATCCTGGAGCGAGGCCAGGGCCTCCATCATGGCCGTATTGATCCGGTGTGCGCCCGCGCTCCCCCCAAAGATGAGAAGGGTGAACCGATCTCCCTTCTCCTGCGAAAAGGCAGAACCGATGATCTCTTTCCGGATTGGATTGCCCGTCACAACTGTCTTCCTCTCGGGAAAGTATTTTTTTGTCTCTTCGAAAGAAACAAATATCCGCTGGCTGAATCTTTTCAACATCCGATTGGTCATTCCTGGAATGACGTTCTGTTCATGGATGGCCCTTTTCATCCCGAGAAGAAAGGCAGCCAAAACTCCAGGCCCGGAGGCATATCCGCCCACGCCTAACACAATCTGGGGTTGAAACTCTTTCAAGATGCCCATTGCCTCGGCAAGGGACATTGGAAGGGCTAAGAGGGCTCTTAACTTCCCCATGATCGACCCTCCCTGAATGGGCATGGCATGGATCATCTTCAACGGAAATCTCCCCCCGGCCAATACTCTCGCTTCAATCCCTCGCTCCGTCCCGATGAAAAGGACTTCATTTCCCGACTCCTTTTGGATAAAAGCTTCAGCAACCGCTATCCCTGGAAAGAGGTGGCCTCCTGTGCCTCCTCCGGCAATGACACATCTCATCGTCGTTCCGCATGGGTTGAAAGGTGAAGCAAAATCCCCAACCCGATGAAATTGGCAATCAAGGATGTTCCTCCGTAACTCACAAAGGGAAGGGTCAACCCTTTGGTCGGAAGCAGTCCCAGGACCACAGCCATATTGATGACCGCCTGAAGAGAGATCATTAACGTGATCCCCAGCGCCAAATAGGACCCGAACTTATCCGGAATAGAAATCCCGGTCTGGACTCCCCGGAAGGCAAGGATGAAAAAGAGAACCACCACGGCCATGGCCCCCATCAGTCCCAGTTCCTCTCCGATGATGGAAAAGATGAAGTCTGTGTGAGGAGCCGGAAGGAAGAAGAGTTTCTGTCTTCCTTCTCCCAGTCCCAGTCCAAAGAGACCACCCGAGCCAAAAGAGAGGAAGGACTGGATGATCTGAAAACTGGTTCCGGTGGGATCTTCCCAGGGCCTGATGAAACTGATCAGCCTTTTGTAACGATATTCCGCATTCATCAGAAGGACATAGGCCACCGGAGCAGCTAACAAAAAGGATCCGGCGATATAGATCACTCTGGCGCCGCTGATGAAGAGGAGGATGAAAACCATCGCTGTGAGAAAAAGGGCCGCCCCGAAATCAGGCTCCTTCAATACCAGTCCGATGACCAGGCCGGAGAGCAGAATGGTCGGGAGAAAACTGAAGGAAAAACTCCTTATCCTCTCCTCCTTCTTGGTCAGGAGGTAAGCTAAAAAGATGATCAGGCCGAGCTTTGCAAATTCCGAGGGTTGAAAGGTAAATCCCCCGATCTTTAACCACCGCATCGCTCCACCTGCCCGATGGCCTATGCCCGGAATCAATACGGCAATGAGCAGCAGAACAGAGAGAATAAAGATGGGATAGGCAAATCGCTTCAGTATCCCGTAAGGAAAGAACATCATCACGATCATCAATAGGAAACCCACTCCTGCATAAAGCGCCTGCCTCTTCAAAAAGTAGTAGGGATCGCCAAACCGGTCTCCGGCGATGATCGCGCTGGTGCTATAGACCATGACGATCCCGATCCCCACCAGGGCCAGGGCCACCATCAGAAGAATGAAATCGAACCTTCTCGTGCCTCTCATCGTCTTGACTTACCCGGTATCGCTGGAATCCACCCCTCGAATTAATTCCAAATTTCAAAATCCAAATGTCAAATTAATGACAAATGACTAAACTCAAAATATTTTTTAAAATATAGAATTTGAGCTTCATTTGGACTTTGAACTTTGACATTTGGCATTAGTCCGTGCTTATTTTAAAAACCGCCTCCTTAAACACCTTTCCCCTTTCTTTATAATCCCTGAACATATCAAAACTGGAACAGGCAGGCGAAAGGAGAACCACCTCTCCTCTTTTCGCCATCCGGTAAGCCAGAAGGACAGCCTCTTCGAGTGTCCCTGCCATGACTGTATCGGTCAAAGATCCCAGCTCCCGGGCCATTCTCTCCTTTGCCTCTCCGATGAGGATCATCCGCCTGACACGGCTCTTTACCCACTCCTTGAGGGAATGAAGGTCTGTCATCTTATCCTTTCCGCCTGCGATGAGAATGACAGGCTCTTGAAAGCTCTGAAGCGATTTGATCACGGAGCCCACATTTGTCCCCTTCGAATCGTTGTAATAGAAAACCCCTTCAATCTCCCGGACAAACTCGAGGCGATGTTCCAATCCCCTGAACCGGTTGATAACCCTCTGGATCGCCTCTTTCGAACTGCCGAAGAGCCTTGCCGCAATGATGGCCGCCATCATATTCTCCACATTGTGGATACCCTTCAACGGCGACTGGCTCAATGAATAGGTTTCTTCCCTTCCGTTCAATATGAGGACGACCTCCTCCCCATTGAAAAAGCCACCCTCTTTGACCCTCTCCTTCAGGCTGAAAAAGAATTTTTTTGCCTTCACCCTCTTCTCATGCTTCATTACAATGGGATCATCCCAATTGAGGATGGCCACATCCTCGGCCCCCTGGTTCTTAAAAATCCTGCTCTTGGCTTCAATATAATCTTCGTATTTCGAATAACGGTCGAGATGATCCTCCGTGATATTGAGCAGGACCGAACATCGGGGCCGAAACACATCGATCCCCTCTAATTGAAAACTTGAAACCTCAACCACCAGGATCTCCCATTGCTCTCCGCCCTCTGCGAAGAGGATCAAGGGATCTCCCACATTTCCTCCGACTCCAACTTTCTTCCCTTCTTCCTTTAACATGTCGCCGATGAGAAGGGTTGTAGTCGTCTTGCCATTGGTGCCTGTGATCGCAATGATGGGGATGCGGATGAATTGGCAAGCCAGCTCCATTTCGCTGATCACCTGCACTCCCTTGTCCAGCGCCTTCCGAATGGGTTCGAGGGTTGGATCAACCCCCGGACTCAGGATGATCAGGTCCTGCTTGAGAAACTGACTCACCGTATGCCCTCCCCACTCCAACGAGATGGACATCTCTCCTAACTCCGAAGCAACCTCCTTCATCTCTGCTTCGAGCTTCGATTCTGAAGCGCTGACGATCGCCCCTTTCTTCTTGAGAAATTTGACCGTCGCCAGCCCTGTTC